>JBOGIV010000123.1:0-11221 GCA_050747925.1 Vicinamibacterales bacterium | reverse complement strand
CGCTTGACGAGCGAGTCCACGCTGCGCACCGTGACATGCGTGTGATCGGGCCACACGCGAGACAGCAGCGCCTCGCGCGTGAAGACAATGCCCGGCTGAGAGGCGAGCGCGAGCAACAGGCGAAACTCCTGGGCCGTCAGGTCGACCGGCTCGCCGCGAACCCTGACGCGTCGACGAGCGGGATCGATCTCCAGCCCGTGCGCCACGACCGGCCGATCCTGTGCACCGGGAGCCTGCGATGCGCTCGCGCGCGGACCACGAAGCAGCGCGCGCACGCGGGCCACGAGCTCGCGAATGCCGAACGGCTTGGCGAGGTAGTCATCCGCTCCGCTCTCGAGACCCAGCACTTTGTCGCTTTCTTCGCGACGCGCCGTGAGCATCAGGATGGGCACGTCATGGTTCCGTCCGCCGCGGCGGATGGCGCGTCAGATAGAGACGCCGTCCATCCCGGGCAGCATCAAGTCGAGGATGACGAGATCGAAGGGCGCCTGGCTCGTTCGCGTCAGGGCCTCACGCCCGTCGCCGATGGCCTCCGACTCCAGCCCTTCGAGACCCAGGTGCAACACGATGAGATCCCGAATATGCGCTTCGTCCTCGACCACCAGCACGCGAGCCATTGGTTGCTAGCGAAGCTCCGCCTCGAGCCGCCCGGAGATTACCCGTCGGCTACGCTTCGCTAGCGCAGCGTTGTTCTGCCCCGCTCCGCGGGGCGAGACATCTTCCAAGGCCAGCCGCAAATTTGATTCAATCGTCATGATAGTGGCCTTAGAAGATGTCTCATCGCAGTGTTCCATAGAGATCACGACATTTGAAATGGGGCCAGGCCCCGTCACAGTTTTTTCACAGTCGCGCCACGGCGCTGCCACGATAATCGCGTCAGATGCAGCAGAGGACACACGGAGGCGCTTCATGACCACTCGTATTCGACTCTCGCTCACGGCCGGAGCACTGGCGGTGGTTGTCGCCGTTGCCGCGCCGCTGCTCGCACAGAACGATCCAGGCCCGCCACAGGGTCCGCCTCCGATGGGTGGGATGCGCGGAGGACCGGGACTGCGTGGACCGATGGGTCCTGGACCGATGCGCGGAGGCCCGGGCGGACCGGTGGGACTCCTTGGAGATCTGGGTCCCGCCCTCCATCAGGCCGGCGTGACTGAAGACCAGCACGCGCAGATCAAGAACGTCCTGGACTCGCATCGAGATGAGTTCCAGGCCATCGGCGAACGGATGAAAGCCGCGCGCGACGGAATGCGCGCGGCGGTCGAGGCCGACACGATCGACGAGAACGCGATCAGGGCGAAGGCACTCGAGGTCGCGGCCGTCGAAGCCGATCACGCGATCTTGGGCGCGCGGGTTCGGGCTGAGATCCTTTCACTGTTGACCGCAGAACAGCTCGAAAAGGTCAAAACATTCCGGGCGGAGATGCAGAAGCGGATGGAACAAGGACCGCTGCGACGCCGTCCTGGTCGCTGAACCGAAAGCGGGCGCCACTCGAACTGCGGCTCAACTGACACACAGTGTCTGACACCGCCCCGGGGGCGGTGTCAGGCACTGTTCCTAAATGTGCGTACTCTGGTCGCGGGCATCGCCTAACGAGGCAGCGGGCTCCATCTCCACTCTTCTCCAACCGTCTTCCCTCCCTGCGGTCCTTCGATGCGGGCGCGCAAGTCGGCGCCGTCCTTCCAGTAAATGATTCGCTGCGGGAAGTCGTGCTGAGGATTGGCAAAGACGGCGCGCGCCGGTCCCGCTTCCACCAGCCGAAACGGCGTCGCTGGCCGGCCCCTTGGACTCGCGAGATAAACGAGGCCGCCGTCCTGCTCTTCGACGCGCAAGAACTCGAACGAGACGGTGCGGCCCTTCACGACGTCGCGGTGCATCCCGATCATCGAGCCGCCTTTGGCGGTGGTCCAGTGCTCCTCCATCTCGGCGGGGCCCTGCGTCCCGCCCCATGACCCCGCCATCCATGACAGCGCGGTCACCGAAGTTGGTAACGCCGACGGCGCCTGACCTTGAATCGCGCCTTCCATGAATGCCAGCCTTCCTAACACCATTCCAGCCAACGCGATCTTCAGCCTCATTCGATGCTCCGTTGTCTCTTCCTGCACCTTCGTGCCTCAGCCTGGGATCCTGCGCCGTAGAATACGGGGGGCGCTTGGCCCCGGTCTTGTAGAAAAGCGACATGGAATTCGGCTACCTCCCGCCACCGCCGGCCCTCGCCGCCATCGTCAAAACGATCTGGTTCGCCCGCGGATCCAGATCGGAGTTCGATCACGCCGAACCGATTGTTCCCGACGGCTGTGTCGAGCTCATCTTCAATCTCGGCGACGCGTTCGAACACGTCGATGAAGCCGGTGGCCGACATCGCCAGCCGCGCGACTTGCTGGTCGGCCCGTCGATTCATCCGACGACAGCGGTTCCGACCGGCAACGTCGATCTTCTGGGTCTGCGTTTCTGGCCTGGGCGCACGAGCGCGTTCCTGCGCACGCCGATGTGGAGCCTCACCGATCGGCTCATCGCCTTGTCGAGCGTGGTGTCCGGCACAGATCGTCTGCTCGGCGACCTTCACGAGTTGCGACGCAACGAACGCCTCGACTATCTGAGCGAGACCTTCGCGCGTCGCGTCGAAGGCCAGCGGTCGAGGTTATCAGCGGCGGTCACGCTGTCGCTCGAGGCGATTGAAAAGTGCGGCGGGAATGTGCCGATCGCGATGCTCTCGGCGATGACGGGCATGTCGCGCCGACATCTCGAGCGTCAGTTCCGCGATGAGGTTGGACTGGGTGCCAAGCACATTGCGCGCATCGCGCGCGTTCAGCGCGCGTTGCGGCTGATGAACACGCACGCCGCGCTCACCGGCGCCGACATCGCCGCATCCTGCGGTTACACCGATCAGGCGCATCTGATCCGTGAGTGCCGCGAGCTGACCGGTGCCACGCCGACCCGGCTCACAACGAAGGGTCCGACCCTCGCGACCTTGATGCGCGAACCAACTTGATTAAACAGCCGGACAGAGAGCGCTTATGTGGACTGGATTCGTTTTGACGATCAGTGCGCTTTCGGAGCGACAAGAGGCTCTCCTCAACCGCGGTCACGACCCGTCCGAGGAGAAGAGACGTTTAGCCAAACAAGGTTCAGCCATACAGGAGCGGGAGAAGCCGACCTACGCCGCCGCCCGTTAACCTTCGCGTCGATTCCTTCGTAGTACTGAATGAACGGTCGCCGAAGATTCACTGATGCCGAGCAAGAGCGACGTCGCAGCGGCTCTTTGCTGCTTCGTGTTCATCGTCGTACTAGCAGTCGCAGCCTACAGGGATCAGACCATTCGCACACTTCATGTGTTCGAATCCCTTCCTTACTTGGTAGCGGCCGTGCTGTGCCTTCGTCAGAGCAAGCTGGGGTATGCGCTGGGCATCGTGAGCGGGGCGTTCTGGCTTTGGATGGCCGGATTCCTGACGACACTCGTCAGAAATGGTTTCGAGCGGCTCGACATCCTTGTTCGTACCGGTTCGAGCGATCGTCCGGATGTTCTCATCGCGGTGCCAGCGGCAGTCGCCATGACCGGCCTGGTTCCCTCGTCCGGCGTGGGCGACGCTCGCCTTCGGAACAGGTCGAGGCGCGACGTGACGCCGTTCGCAGCTGCGATCGTGAGCGTGCCAGTCTTCTTCCTTGATATCTTCACCGCGTTTGCAGCTCAGTACCTCGCGATGTTCAAAGGAATTGTGAACCGGTGAGCCGATGGCCCGGCCGCCTTCCCTGCCCTTGGGCAGCGGAAGGAACGTAACGGTCATCCGCGCGGCACCGAAGCGCGGGGTCTTCGGTGGCACGGAGAATCCTACGTGAGGCTCACGCGGCCAATGTCGGCATGTGCCTATTGCAGCATCCCGGCGGTGCTCGAATTGTCGTAGCGCCAGCGGCCGTCGATGAGCCGCATCTCGACGAGATACAGCATCTTGCTGCCCTCGAACGGCACGCCTTCCACCTCAAGGACGACATGGTCGTCGGCGATCAGCTCGCCGCCGGTCACCTTCGGTTTCTTCGGCAGCCGCGCGCCGAGAATGTCTTTAGCGGACTCGAGGTTCTCGGCGGGTGTTCGCCAGTCTTCCTGATACGACTTCGCCCGGGCCGGCGTCAGCCCGGCGAGGATCGGCGCCAGCGTCTTGCCGCCAACGGCGGTCACGAGAGCGAGCATGGCCTTGCCGGCGGGACCGCCGTCGGGAGGAAGCGGCTTACCTGGCGCCCGCGACGCAACCGGCGCCTCGAAAGTGACGTCGAGGGTCCACGACGGGCCGCTCATCGGCTTCACCGGCTGCGCGGTCTTCACGGTGCAGGCAATCTTTTCTCTGGTGTTCTCGCGGCACGTCGCGACGAGCGACCCCTTCATCCCCATGACGTAGCCGCTCGAATCGATGTACTGGACGCCGCCGACGTGCGCGTTGATCCGCGTTTCCCCTTTGTCGCTGACTTGAAAGGCGAGATAGTCGGCGTTCATGGCGGCCGGATCGTTGATGGCCACCATGTACGGGTCGATGTCGCTGCTGATCTTCTTCACATCGACTGGAGTCGACGTCAGCATCACGTAGGTCTCCAGCGTCCGAGCGGCGTTCTGATTGCGGATCCGAAACGCGGCGGCGTGCTTCGGCTGCGTCGGCTTGCCGTCCAGCGTGAAGGCGCCAGAAACCGATTGAGCCTGACTGGCAGCCGGGGTGAGTACGCAGCCGGCCAATAACATCGCACTCACTCGTGAAGACAATGCCATGGCGAAGTCCCTCGTGCCCGATAACCTATCACCAGGAACCCGTCAGCGCTCGAGCAAGGATTGCCAGTTCAGGATGACATTGATCGCCGAGGGCCGCGTCGGCGGAGCCGGGGAAGTCGACAGGAATCTCTGACCGTCGGCATTCACATCGTAGCCGGGCGCGTATTGGCCCATCGCTGTTCGAATCGCCTGCGGCGCAGGAAACAGTATGCGAGGCGCGCTTGCCTGAAACGGCAGGCCGGCGCCGATTTCGACCGACACGAACGATGTGCCGGTCAGAAAGAACAGCTCGCGTCCGTCGGGCCTGAAGCCAACGCCGTTGCCGGAGTCGGTGGACACCTGCCATTTTCCAGGGACGCCGCCTGGCATGGTGCGAACGAAGACCTGTCGCGTGCCGCTTTCTTCGATGTTCGTAGCAGATGAACCGCGGTGCGCCCTGGGCTGGCGCGAACTGTCCGTGCAGCGCTTCGAGCTCCAAGAGCGACGGCTGGTGGTTGGCGGATGGGTCGGAGGGGTTCGGCATCAGCCACATGCCGCGTCCGGCTGCCGGCTCCCAGATCGTCAAAAGCAGATGGCGATCGTCGCCCGACCAGTCGTTCATCGCCATGATGCCCGGACCCGACCACACAGGTACTTCAGTGCCGCCAGCAACAGGTTTGATGTAGACCGTGTCCTGTCGAATGAACGCGATCCGCGATCCCTCCGGTGACCACACCGGCGATCGGCCGCCGCCGACCGTGAAGCGCGACGCGTCGCCGCGACTGAGGTCGAGCAGCCAGATGTCCTGATGCTTGTCGCCCTCGCGCGTGAACGCTGCCAGCTTGCCGTCGCGCGACAGTCGGACGTTGTTCCGTTGACTGCCAGGACGATTGCCGAAAGCAGCCACTTCCTTTCCGTTGCGATCGAGCCACACCAGCTCCTGCCTGCTCGCATCGGCCACCTGATAGGACATCACGCCGGCCGGCGACACGGAGAACTCGCCTCGAATACCGCCGCCATCGGGAACGCCCTCGGCGATTGTCACCGGCTCGCCCGACAGCGCCAGCTTTGCGACGTCGAAAGGCTGGGCCATGAGCCGTCGATCGCGAACAAACACCAGATGCCCGGGTCTGTTCGCGAGAGGCGGCGCGTACTGCGCGTTCGAGACGCGCTCGATCAAGGGCCGTCGTTCGTTCGAGCCCAGCTCGCCGATGTTGAGCGTCAGCTGGAGCTCGGTGCCGCCGCGGACGAGCAGGAGGTAATGCCGTCCATCGTGCAGGAAATGGGGCGCCCAGTGATTCTCGTCGAACAACTGGACGTTGCGTTCCGTCGCCGGTGACGGCTCCCCGGCGGATGCTCTGGCGAGCGTCAGGGTGTTGCCGCCGCTGATGAGAAGGCTGCCCTCACGATTCCATGCTGCGGCGCTCGCGCTGACGCGCAATCGGCTGCGGTTGCCCGCCGGCGAGATCCACGATTCTGGTCGTGCCACGCGCGCTGAACCCGACCATGCGGCTATCGGGAGACCAGAACACGCCGATCGCATCCTCGGTGCCCGGCAGGGGCCGCGCGTCGAAGGCATCGATCGATCGCACCCAAAGCTGTCGCCCTCGAGATCCGTCCGCGACAAAAGCGACCGAGCGGCCGTCAGGCGAGAGTGCGGGCACGCCGGCCTCGAACGCCGGTGCAAACACCGTCCCGTCCGGAGGGCTGATCGTGAACCGGAAGGCCCCAGGCTGAGTGGCGGGTCGCGAAAAATACGCCGCGGCGCCTGCCGCTGCGGCCACGGCAACCAGCACGCCGGCTGCTGCCATCGGTTTCCATGAGCGTGATCGCGCGGGCGCCGCCTCAACGGTCGGGAGGGCGACGAGCTCGAGAGCCGCCGTGACGTCGCGCGCCGACTGCCACCGCTCGTTGGGGTCCGGCGCGAGACAGTGCTCGATAGATCGCGCGAGTTGCGGCGGAGCAGGCCGGTAGCAGGCGGCTGACCTGGCATCGGTCGCTTTCCCGTTGCCATCTCGAACAGCACCAGACCCAACGCGTAGAGATCGGTTCGCGCATCCGCCTTCCCTTCCATCGAAGACCTTGGCCCCGGCCTTGGTGATCATGATGTTGGCGGGCTTCAGATCGCGATGCACGATCCCTTTGGCGTGGGCCGCAGCCAATGCCGCGGCAATCTGTGCTCCGTACTTCAAGACGTCCGAGATGGTGAACGGTCCGCGCTTGACCAGATTGGCAAGCGTCTCACCCTCGACCAGCTCCATCACCAGGTAGTCGGGGCCGACGTTGTGCAACGTGCAGATGTGCGGGTGATTGAGTTGCGCGATGGCGCGCGCCTCACGCTCGAACCGGACACTAAACAGTTCGTGTGATTGCTTGACGGCGACGTCCCGGCCGAGGCGCGTATCGCGAGCGCGATAGACTTCTCCCATCCCGCCCGCGCCAAGAGGCGCGATCACCTCGTAGGGGCCAAGATGACTACCGGGTACGAGAGCCATCGGAGGCGACGTGGGAATCTTAGTCCGGGAGCCTGGGTTCCTCGGAGAGTGATATGCGGACGTTCGAGTTAGGCGAGGTGATTGCTGAGCGACGACTGACCTTCCAGGCCAACGCAGGATGGGCTCGAGAGACTCATGTGCGAATTGGCCGGCCAGCCCCAGACCCGTCGGATCGAGATCGTACGTGGGTCTGTCCGTATCAAGTCGCCGGACTCGGTCACGATCGAGTCATGGGAATCTTCGGCGCCGACGCCATGCAAGCCCTCCTGCTCGCCGTCCACACCATTCCCGTCGAGCTCGATGCGCTCTCGCGCGATCTCGCTGGTCGTTTCCTCCATCACAACCACCCCGACACTGGTTTCGTGGACGCATGTCGTTCGGTCCTGAGGTGGACGTCGCAGGCGTCGAGACCGAACACCACATCGTTCTTCGCGAACGTCGATCTGGATATCGAATCCTCAGACGACCTCACGCCCCTCGTGCGAGCGTTCGAGCCCAGCGCCTTCTCGCTCGAGAGGCCGCCTGGACTCGCGTCGTTCGAGCTCAGCGCGGAAACCTCGCCCACAACTCCCGAACCCTTAATTCTCGAGTTTGTCCGCCTGGTAAACGAGCTGCCTCAACCCGCACGAGAGATCTGGGATCGGGCGTCGAGGCGTGCTTTCGACATCGGCTTGCTGAGCGGTCGTCGCCCTCACCAGGAACACTATCGGCTGACACCTGCCACCCTTCGGGCCGCTGCTGACGTCGATGCGGAGATCGCGATCACGGTCTACGCGTTGCTTCCCGAAGACGAGGCGGACGTCGCGAGTTAGCCCGCAATCAGGTAGGTGAAGAGGCCCGTTGCCACGTGGGTCTCGCCTTGGTGCACGTCCACTCTGGCCACAGCGACCCGTTTTCCACGACGGACCAATTCGGCGCTGGCCACGATGGCGCGGCCCTCGGGAACCGCAGCGGCGAGGAAGTTGATCTTGAACTCGATGGAGGTCAGTCGATCCGTGCTCGCCAACAATGGCTGAATCGTGTACACCGCGGCTGTATCGGCTAATGTGGACAGGATGCCTCCATGAATCACGCCGTACTCTTGCGCGTGAAGCCGATCCGGTCGCATCGAGATCACGGCGCTCTTCTCATCTCGCCTCGTCATCTCGAAACCAAGGAATCGATTGACCGGGACGTCTGTGAAGTCCTGAGGTGGCGAAGTCATCGGGCTCCTTCTGTCGGGAGAAGCGAATGTCGCGATTGCAGTGGATGTTCCTGGCGTTAATCATCACGCAGGCGGCTCACTCGATCGAAGAGTACCGGGGGCGACTTTACGACGTCTTTCTGCCGGCGCGACTGCTGAGTGAGGCGATTTCGCAAGATCGCGAACGTGGCTTTGTGACCGTGAACCTCACACTGGTGGCGTTTGGGCTGTGGTGCTTCTTCTGGCCGGTCCGGCAGCGTTGGCCTGGCGCCATCGGCTTCGTATGGCTCTGGGTCGGCATCGAGCTCATGAATGGCCTCGGCCACCAAGCGTGGTCCATCATTCAGGGAGGGTACACGCCCGGGGTCGCGACCGCTCCAGTGCTCTTCGTCATCGCGCTGTCTCTCGCATACCAACTTCGTCGGAATCGCGACTCTGAGCCGCTCTGACCATCGTCACCGTTCTGACATTCATGCGCCTGCAGCTGGTTGAGCTCGAGGACCTTCCGTGGTGGCCGGCAGTTGTCCGCGATCTGTCCACGGACTACCTCCATTTCGGCGAGACGCTGTTCGCATTGCATCAGCCCGTCGTCGACCTGCTGGGTGATGCGTTGCGCGACACTCAATCACGCCGCCTCGTCGATCTGTGCTCAGGTGGAGCTGGCCCGATTCCTTCCCTGCTGGCGGCACTGCGGGAAAGAGGGTACGAGCTTTCGGCCGTGCTGACGGACCGCCACCCGAATCCTCAGGCATTCCAACAGGCCGCGCTGAAGTCGAACGGCGCCATCACCTTCGCAGCGCTCCCGGTGGACGCTCGAGCGGTGCCCCGCGAGCTGACCGGCTTTCGGACGATCTTCAACGCGTTTCACCACTTTGCGCCGGAAGATGCGGCTGCGGTGCTGCGAGATGCCTGCGATGCCCAGCAGCCGATCGGCGTCTTCGAAATCCCGCAGCGCTCGCTGCTCACCGCGTTGCCGCTGTTGTTCACACCCATCTATGTGCTGCTCGCGACGCCGTTCATCCGGCCGTTTCGGTGGGAGCGCCTGCTGTGGACCTACTTGCTTCCGCTGGTTCTTCTCACATGTTGGTGGGATGGGTTGGTATCGCAACTTCGCGCCTACGAGCCGTCGGAGCTACGCAATCTGGCCACAAAGGCGCAGCCTGGATATCGTTGGCTGGCTGGCCGAGTCCCCATTGGTCGGACGCCTGGCAATCTGACGTACTTGATCGGTGTCCCAGAAGCTCCCTGATTGCTGACGAGATTGGTCAAGAGGTGCGACTCTGGAAATGTGCCGCGCAGAACGGGGGACGTGATGAGAACCCTGGCCGTTGCTTCGATCGTGCTCTCGGCTGCCTCCTTGACGTTCGCAGTTGGTTGCACCCCAGCGCCTGAGATTCTCACGAAGGCAGTCCCTGATGCTTCGGTTGGGCGTGGCGTACAGTTTCCAGCTTGAAGCAAGAAACGGCGATGACGGCTGGTCCCTGGCCCAAGGCAACTCGCCGCCGGGCATCGGATTGAGCGCCCGTGGAAGACTGAACGGAATTCCAAACCAGGCTGGCGTCTTCAACTTTACGGTGCAGGTGGTGAAGTTTGACAGCAGCAATGCTCCCACTAAGGCGGCGAGTCAGGGGTTGCCTCTGACCGTGAAGTAGGCGGCGCGATTACGCGCAGGAGCCTGAGTCTGTTGAGGGTGACGACATCCGCACGGTCCAGGAGCTGCTCGGACATGCGGACGTGCGCACGATGATGGTGTACTTGCACGTCCTCACTCGAGGGGTGCTCGGCGTCCGTAGCCCGGTCGATCGACTGTGACGGCGTCGGCTATGGAATGACTCCGAGGCTCGCGGCCAAACCAATCGTCGGTCAGCAGCCGGGTGTCGGCAACAACACGGCGACGATCAGCAGGTTACCCAGGCCGCGACCCCAGCTGGCTTCCGATGGATACCTGCAACACTGGCGCGTATGCGTTTTCTCGTGGGTAAACACGGCGACACTGCGCGTGCTGGGACGGTGCTATCATCCTGCGTTTTGTTGCAGATGGTAGTGATCGGCCGCAGGAGCGCTCGCTCATGGTTCGCGGCGAGCGCTTCGTTCCCGTCTACTCCATAACGCGTTAGGCCCTCTCGCGATCAGAGTTAAACGGCCGCTGTTAACGGCAAGAAGGGATGAGTTCAGATGAGCGGCGCTGACGACGTGTGGAGGAGCAAGAGCGATGATGAACTAGCCGAAGCCGCCGAACGGCTAAGCGAGTATACGGAAGAAGGAGAACGAATCATTCGTGCCGAATTGCGACGCCGTGGCATGGCCGAGCCTGCTTCCACGGAGCGACCTATTGACGAGAGCTCAACGACGTCTCCAGTCGTGCACAGATATCGCGACGCCTACAGAGTCGGCCGGGCGCTGGTTGCCTTGGGAAACGGTATCAAGAGGGTGGGAGCGATCCTGGGACCGTTGATCGTTGTTCTTGCGGCGTCGTCAGGCAACGGTCAGCTTAGCTTCGTGCTTGGTGGTGGCGTTATCGCCGTTGTTGTCGGCGGTCTCTTTTGGGTCTGCGGTGTGCTCGTTGCTGCGCAGGGCCAGATTCTGGAAGCGACGCTCGACAACGCAGTCGCATCGTCCCACTTTTTGACAGATGGCGAGCGAGCCGATGCGATGAGTTTGCCGCGCGAAGTAATACAGACACGTGGCCTGAACGGCCGGGAAGATAGGTAACAAAATAGTCCGGGAACATAGGTAACAGTGTTTTGTGTTGTGACCCACGGTGTGGGGGCTCGGGAGCGCGCGTTCTGTGCGCGCTCCTGAGCTCCTACACCG
>JBOGIV010000122.1:0-7172 GCA_050747925.1 Vicinamibacterales bacterium | reverse complement strand
CCACAGGCCTCCGCCACGAAGCGGACCCGCTCGGGTCCCGCCTTGTCGAGCGCCTCTTGGAAGATCTGCTTGGCGCGATTCAGTTTCGCGGGTGTCATCGCTCAGCCTCCAAGCCACTAAGCGCGTCGTGCAGCCACGCTCGGGCAAAGGCCCATTCCCGCTTCACGGTCCGTTCCGACAGGTCGAGCGCCTTGGCGGTCTCTTCCACAGACAGCCCTGCGAAGAAGCGCAGTCGGACGACCTCCGCGGCCGAAGGGTCCTGCTCTTCTAAGCGCCGAATCGCGTCGTTGAGGGCCAGGATCGCGGCTGGGTCCTGATCGGTCCCGAGGCTGATGCTGCTCAACGTCACCCGCACGGGGTTGACGCCGCGCTTCACCCGCGCGCGCTTCCGCGCGTGCTCGACCAGAATTCGCCGCATGGCTTCGGCAGCGGCGCAGAAGAAATGCCGCCGATCGTTCCAGGTCGGAGAGCTGCCACCCAAGAGGCGCAGATAGGTTTCGTGGACCAGCGCCGTCGCTGCCAGGGTATGGTCGGAGCGCTCGCGGCGGAGGTGCGCCCGTGCAATGACACGAAGTTCGGCGTACACCAAGGGGACCAGGCGGTCCAACGTCTCTCCTCGGTTGGCACCGTGCAGTTCGGCCAGGATACGGGTGACGTCGCCCTGACGTGTCGGCATGAGACGACAGGACGTATTAGAGCCGTTTCGTGGGGTTAACGAAAGCTCTGCGTCATTTTCCAGCGCTTCCTTTACAGTTCCATAACATCCGCGGCCGCAGAGGCAGGTACAAAAGGGCCAGTTCCTCGGAGAGAGAATGGGTCGCCTCCGATATCGACAGCTGTTTCTTTTCCTCGGGGTCTTGATCCTTCCGAGCGTGATGATCATCGCGCAGGGCTGGAGGCTCTCGGTTCAGGAGCAGGAGCAGGAGCTCGCCAGAACCCGGTTAGAGGACATTCGAAAGCGGACGGCTGCGGAAATCGGGCAGGAAATCGTCACTCGGCTCGAGCGCATCAAGACTCAAGAGCTGGCAAACATGTCGGGTTCAGCGGTCCCCGACAACCGTCATTCCGATCCAGCCGTTGTGGCCGTGGGTTGGGTGGATGGAGAGCAGCTCGTCTGGCCGTGGGATATCACCGCCATTGCGAAAGGACTGCCTGCAGAAAGCCCGGAATTCGCCCGAGCCTTCAATGAAGGCAGACGACTTGAGTTTGCGGAAAAGCGCTACGACCGCGCGGCCGATCTGTACCGCCATGCGGCCGCGACTGCTCGTCATGACGCCCAGCGCGCCTCCGCGCGTCTCGGCTTGGCTCGGTGTCTGTTACGCGTCGGGCAACAGCGGGCCGCGATTGCCGCCTACCGCGAATTGCTGAAGCTGCCCTCCGCGGTTACTGATGATCACGGTCTTTCCTACTGGTCGTCCGCAGCGTTGCCTCTGGTGGAGTTGGGCGGCCGCATTGGCGTCCTCGAGCGCGTCAACTTGGATTTGGAATCTCCGGCGGTATGGCCGGCCGTTCAGATGTATCGCTTCAGGGCCATCCTCGAAGCCCTTCAGGGCTCCGGCGACCAGGCGGCTGAACAAAGTGCCGGACCTGCGCTCGAACGGTTGCAGTCGCGGCTCGTCGACATGGAGAGAGCTCAGAATCTGCAAAAGGATTTTCCGAAGCTGCCCCTGTCGGCCACGGACTGGCAATTCTACAAAGGCGCCGAACTGTGGGTGGTCGGACGCTCGCCGGAAGGGGCGGAAGCAAAACCGCTGGTCCTGGCCGTGAGATGGGAGTCGATTCGCCAGGCGGTCGAATTCGATCGTTTGTCACGCCAGGCCGGACCGCGATTCCAGATCGCGGACGCCGGTGAGGGCGAATCTCTGAGCGAATACCTTCCGGATCTGCGGATCACCTTCCCGGCGGGAGTGGCCGATGCGACAGCGGGCTTCAACCCCCAACGATCCCTTTGGGAGCTCTCGTTTACGCTTGTGGCGCTGCTCACATTCCTCGGCGGCTACCTGCTGTGGCGCGACATGCGCCGCGAAGCGCACATTGCGGAGCTGCGAACGCAGTTCGTTTCCAGCGTCTCTCACGAACTGAAGACGCCGCTCACGTCGATCCGCATGTTCGCTGAGCTGTTGCAAATGCGGGAATCAAACGACCCTCAACAGGCCCGCTTTCTGGACACCATCGTCAGCGAAAGCGAGCGCCTGACGCGGCTCTTGAACAACGTGCTGGACTTTTCCCGCATCGAGCGCGGGCAAAAAGCCTATCGCCTGGAGCCGGCCCCTTTAGCTGATGTGGTCCAGGCGGCCGTTCGCACCATCCAGTATCCGCTGACGCAGCAGGGATTCGTTTTGGATTTGAACGTCTGCGACCCAATCCCACCGGTCGCCGTGGACCGGGATGCGCTGCAGCAGGCGATTCTCAACCTGCTGACCAACGCCATGAAGTACTCCGGAGAGCACCGCGAGATCGGGCTGCGGCTGTGTACGGAGAATGGAACGGCGTTGATTCAGGTTTCCGATCGAGGGATCGGCATCCCCGAAAGAGAGCATTCGCGCATTTTCGAAAAGTTCTACCGCGTGCCGATCCCGGAAAACCGCGAGATCTCGGGCACCGGCCTCGGGCTGTCCCTGGTCGCTCATGTCGCCGAGGCACATGGCGGGACCGTCCAGGTGACGAGTCATCCCGGCGAAGGCAGCACGTTTTCCATTCGCCTTCCGCTGAACGCGGGTGGGGCATGAGTCTCGTACTGGTGGTCGAGGACGATCCCGCGATCCTTCAAGGCCTGCAGGAGAGTCTGCGCCTGGAACGCCACGACGTGCTCAGCGCGTCCGACGGCGAGATCGGGTACCGCCTCGCGCGTGAAAAGAAACCAGACCTCGTCATCCTGGATCTGATGTTGCCGAAAATGGGCGGATTCGAAATCTGCCGAAGGCTACGGGCCGAGGCGTTCACGGCGCCGATCCTGATGCTGACGGCGCGGGGCGAAGAATCGGATCGCGTGCTGGGCCTCGACCTGGGGGCCGACGACTACGTGACGAAGCCATTTTCCGTCCGAGAGCTTCTGGCGCGCGTGCGCGCGTTGCTGCGACGT
This sequence comes from Vicinamibacterales bacterium, assembly GCA_050747925.1. Lineage (GTDB taxonomy): Bacteria > Acidobacteriota > Vicinamibacteria > Vicinamibacterales > UBA2999 > 12-FULL-67-14b. The sequence continues at coordinate 4,090 of JBOGIV010000122.1, read as the reverse complement.
CGGGAGAAACCGGAAAAGCTTCCCGACGAGCTTCGGTTTGACGACGTGGTTGTAGACTTCCGCCGCTGCGAAGCGCTGAAGCGCGGCGCGGCAGTCGAGCTGACGCGGAAGGAATTCGGCGTGTTGCGGCTGCTCGCTGCAAAGGCCGGCGAAGTCGTGTCGCGCCACGACCTGTTGAATGCGGTGTGGGGCTATGAGAACTATCCCACGACGCGCACCGTCGATGTGCACATCGCTCTGCTGAGGTCCAAGCTTGAAGACAATCCGGCGGTGCCGCGTCGGCTGCTCACTGTGCACGGCGTCGGATACAAGCTCGCAATTTCTTAACAAAGACTTGCCAGAGGGGTAACAACCCGCGTTTCGGTTCGCACTAGATTCAATTCATGAATCGCATCGTCGTGATCGGGGACAACCTGACGGTGGCCTCCATCCCCGTCGATTAAGGAGGACTATGCGAATACGAATTGTCGCGATCGGAATGCTGCTGCTTTCAGCCGCGGCCATCGTGGCCGGGCAGAACGGCAACGATCTCTATCAGCAAGGTCTCGCCCGGGAGACGGCCGGTGACATCCAGGGCGCGATCCAGGTCTTCGAGCGCATCGTTCGGGATTCTTCATCCAACCGGACGCTCACCGCGAGAGCGCTGGTCCAGCTAGGTCGATGGTCGGATCTACTCGGACAGGATCAGGCGCGGAAGTATTTCGAGCGCGTGATCCGCGAGTTCGCCGATCAGAAGGAGGCGGCCGCTGACGCGCGCGCGCGGCTGGACGCGCTCGCAAAGGTCGCCGTTTCTGGCGTGAGCCCGGCACGGAGGCTGGCGGTCGACTGGGCCGACTGGACCCGCAGGATCAACGACGGGAGGCCGACGCGCGATGGGCGACACTGGCTCCGATACAACGCCGGGCAACGGGCCTTCGAGCTCGTTGAAATCGGCTCGGGCAACGTGCGCCGGCTTCTGTCGGACGGTCCGAATCCGCCCGAAGAACGCGTCGCCTGCATCGAGCTTTCCACAGACGGTCGCAGACTGGCGGCCGTGGTCCTCGTCGGCAAGCCTGGACTGCCGTCCGGGCCGGAGTCCCCATATGAGCGAGCCGAGCTCCGCGTGTTCGAGGTCGGAGGCCGCGGCACGGGACGTGTGCTCGCCACGTGGGACGCCCAGGCGTTGAGCCGGAACTGGGTTGCGGTTCAACCATTCGAGTGGGCCCCCCGCAACGATCGCATCTGGCTCTTTGTGAAGCGGAGCGACCAGTCGGCGCAAATCGCTTCCGTGGATTTGAGCGGCAAACTGGAAGTGCTCAAGACGTTGACGTGGCGCGACCATACGCAGGCCCCATCGCTGTCGCCGGATGGCAGATTCCTGGCCTACCACGACACGACCGACCGGCAGACTCCACCCGACCTCTACATCATGGCCACCGACGGAAGCCGCGAGCAGCGGCTCGAGCATCCGGCGAACGACAGCAAACCGATGTTTCTCCCCGATGGGTCCGGCATCGTGTTCGAGAGCAGCCGCCGTGGCCCTAGAGACATTTGGTTCCAGGCTGTCGCGGATGGCCGGCCAGTTGGCCAGCCCCGGCTCGTCATGCGCAATCTGGGGTTCGGAACCGCGGAGCGTTTTGCCGACACTGGGAGTTTGTTTTACTTCTTCGCCGGGAGCGACGTGGGAACCTACACGGTCCCGATCGATCTCGATCGGTCGGAAGGATCGATCGGCATTGCCACGCGTCTGGCCCCAGTGGCCAACGAGCTGAACAGCGGTGCGGCGTTCTCACCGGACGGGCGCCACCTGGCGCATTTCCGCGCCAATGGCGCGCGCCTCGTCATTCGTGAGCTGACCACCGGGCTCGAGCGGGAAATCCCGTTTGGAGCGCAATTGGGGTCAGGGTCCGCGGCTGTCGACTGGTGTTCGAGCGACACCCTCATCGCCGCGGGATACGTCGGGGATTATGTTGCCTATCGTGTCAACCTGAAAGACGCGTCAGTCCAGCGCTTGCCCATTAAGCCAATCCCATATCCTTCACCGTTGTGCGTCGGGGATGGCGAGGAGATCATCTACATTCCCCTGACGCCCACTAACGCGCGGGACTCAATCGTCCGGCGGTCGTTGGCGTCCGGGAAGGAGACGACGCTCTTCAACGGAGAGGTCACAGCGCTCGCACGTTCGATCGATGGAGAGCGCCTGGCGGTCGTGGCTGTCGATTCGAACACGAACGTCGCCCGTCTGGTCACCATGTCTGCGGCGGGCGGCGACATCTCGGCGGATCTCATGACTTCGTCGAGCCTTCGTCCGAGAGGCGCCCGACGGTCGTACCCGCTCCTTGAAGACGTCGCCTGGATGCCCAGCGGAGACCGGCTCCTTGTCGTCCGCGGTGACGAAGAGGCGTTGACGAAGCCGGTCGACACGCAGACGCAACCAATGCCAATGCAAACGCCTACATGGCTCTGGGAGGTGCCGCTCTCGGGCGCTGCCCCTCGCAATCTCGGTCTCCTGCCGCTCCCGAAGGTCGTGGGCACGTTCCTGGGTGCCAGATCCTTCACCGTGCAGCCCGGCGGGAAGCTGTTGGCCTTTCAGAGCCATGAAGGGTTCGTGGAACAGACCTGGGCGATCGACAACCTGATGCAGTTCATCAAGGCGGGGGGCGGCTGGTAGCGGTGCTCGGATCCCGCGATGTTGCTGCTGGCCGCTCTGCTGCTGATGATTCCTCTGGGACTGGATCTCTACCTGCCAGTCCCAGAGGCGAATCCGCTCACGCGTGAAAAGATCGAGTTGGGAAGGCGGCTGTTCAACGACCGCCGCCTCTCGCGCGACGGCTCGGTCGCGTGCGCGACCTGCCACAATCCGAACCGCGCGTTCTCGACTCCGGTACCCGCGGCCATTGGCGTCGGCGGCCGGCTAAGCCGCCGCAACGCACCGGCGTTGATCAATCGCGGCTATGGCCGGGCGTTCTTCTGGGATGGCCGCATCTCCTCTCTCGAACAGCAGGTGCTCGCGCCGATCTAGGATCCGAACGAGATGGACCTGAGTTTGGAGGAAGCCTCCGCTCGCGTGAGGCTTGACGTGCCGACGCTTTCTCGAGCGCTCGCAAGCTATGTCCGGAGCATTCTGTCCGGCGATTCGCCGTACGACCGGTTCGTGAGCGGTGACCGCTCGGCGCTTTCGCCTGAACAGCAACTCGGTCTGCAGGTCTTTCGCGGAAAAGGCGGCTGCACCGCGTGCCACGTTGGGCCGACTTTCACCGACGAGCAATTCCACAACACCGGCGTCGCGTGGCGGGATGGCCGGATTGCCGACGAAGGACGGTTCGCAATATCAACCAATCCGCGCGACCACGGCGCCTTCAAGACACCCACGCTCCGCGAGATCGCGCGCACAGCGCCGTACATGCATGATGGCAGCATCGCCACACTCGAAGATGTCATGGAGTTCTATTCCGAAGGCGGCCGTGCGAACCCGTACCTCGATTCCGAAATCCGCCCGCGAAACTTCACTCCAGAAGAGAAGCGCGCGCTGGTGGCCTTTCTGCAATCGCTGAACGGCCGATTGAGCGAGGGTTTTCGCTAGACGAAGTCGGCTGAGTCGAAGGGTGCTACACTCTTAGCAGTCTCACTCACCGACTGCTAATGACTGCGCCCGCGCTTTCGGACCGCACGCGTCGAATCCTTGCGACATTGGTTCGCGCCTACATCGAAACGGGAGAACCGGTGTCGTCGGCGACGCTGGCGCAGAAAGTCGGTTTGAATCTGTCCTCAGCGACCGTACGCAACGTGCTGGCTCAGCTCGAGGAAATGGGGTTCGTGTGGCAACCGCATACCTCGGCGGGACGCGTGCCGACCGACTCAGGCTATCGCTTCTACGTCGACCTGCTGCTCGAAGGCCGTCGGGCCACCAAAGACGCGAAGGGCGTCGAAGCGCGATTGCGGCACGAGGCCGGTGACGCACCGCTCATGGACGACCTGCTGTCATCCACGTCGCACGTGCTCTCCGAGGTCTCCAAGCACGTCGGGTTTGCGATTGCCCCGCCAAATGCGGAAGCGATTTTCCACCGCATTGAATTCGTGCCGCTCAGCGGCGCGCGGATTCTGATCGTGG
>JBOGIV010000121.1:0-11243 GCA_050747925.1 Vicinamibacterales bacterium | reverse complement strand
GTTCTGCGTGGTCAACGTCTGAATCGTCTGTTCGTATCGGGCGTTCTCCGCCAGTTCGTTCTGGCGCTCGACGCGCTTGCGCGCATTGATCGCGAACACATCGAAGGCCGGAAACGTCGCCGAGATGCCGACCGCCCAATTCGGTACGCGGAGCGACAGGCCGTTCCCGAGCAGCGATTGGCCTGGAACTTCGGCGCCGCTGCCGCGCTCAGCGAACGCTGACTGAAGCGTCAGATGCGGAACGTATGCGCGCTCGAGCGCTCGGGCGCGCGCCTGGACAGATTCGACGACCGCCGTCTGTGCCTTCGCAGCAGGATGTGACGCGAGGTCGATTGGCGTCGGCCTCGCGACATCTGGAAGCCGCGCTAACCCAGCTGTCGATGGCTCGATGTCTCTGCCGGCCAGGCCGGTGGCATCAGCCAAGGCCGCGCGCGCCAAATCCGCAGTTTGAACAGCCTGAACGAGCTGGTTTCTGGCGATCGCCAACTCTGCATCGGCTCTCGACTCGTCGGCACCCGGCCGCAGTTGATTGGCGACCAACGTCCGGACGCTGGTCGCCAGCACCTGTAATCGATCGACGTTCGCTCTCGCGGCCCCGACGGCCTCGTCCGACGCCAGCACCGTCAGAAATGCGTCCGCTGCAGCCGATGCCACGTCCAATGCGGTCAATGCGGTCTGCGCTGCTGCAGCCGACTTCTGTGCCCGAGCCACATCGACGTTTGCCTTGCGCTGTCCAAAATCGACCGCGTCCCAAGACACGAGCACGCCCGCGGCACTTCCCCACACGCTGTCGTAGGACCGCGTCGCCAGCACCGGACCCGAAATCGAGGGAATGATGGACTGCGGCAAGAGCAGCCCGAAGACGTTATTGGTCGTCGCGCGATTCACTTGCCACACCGAATCGACGCGGGGCAAGTACGCGGTCCGCGCAACAGCGATGCCCTCCTCCGCAGCCCGCGCTCGAGCGTGACGTTCCTTGATGGCTGGATAGTTCTCGAGCGCAGACTGAATCGCGGCGGTCAGTGTGAGCGGGTCTGTCCCGACCTGTGCCCGTGCGTCCACGGGGGTCAACAGATAGCCGACAGCGGTGGCCCACACGCCGATGCGGAACGACAGACGACCAAGACGGCGCACACTCATCAATGCTCTCCTCGTGATTCAGAAGCAGTTTCCACCGCGGCACTGACCGGCAGGACGATGCGGAATACCGAACCGCCCGTCGGACGCTCTTCGACGGTGACGTGGCCGCCGTTGATCTCCACGGCCCATTTCGCGATCGCTAAGCCAAGGCCCGTGCCGCCGCTGTCGCGAGGGCGCCCTTCATCGAGACGGAAGAATCGATCGAAGACGCGCTCGCGATGCTCGGCCGCGATCCCGGGGCCTTCATCGCCGACGGCCACGATCGCCTGGTCACCATCTGCTCGAACACGAACATCGATCGTCGATCCGGGCGGGCTGTACTTGATGGCGTTATCGACGATGTTGGTGATTGCCTCGCGTAGCACGAAGCGATCGACCGAGACGACGACTCGACTAGCGACGTCGACCGCGAGGCGTTGATTGCGCTCTTCGGCCAGAATGCCAAGTGACGAGACTACTTCATTCGTGAGTCCGCCGAGATCGGTCGGGTCCCGCGCGAGGCGAGCCGTGCCCGCATCGCCGTGAGACAAGCGCAAGAGTGTGTCGACAAGGTTCGTCAGACGATCGACCTCTTCGAGCATGCTGCCGATGGTCTCGCGGTGTTCCGACGCGTTCCGGGCTTCGCCCATCCCGACTTCGCCGATCCCGCGTATCACGGCGAGGGGCGTGCGCAGCTCGTGCGATGCATCGGTCGTGAATCGTCGGAGCCGATCGAATGACGATTCGAGACGTGCGAAGGTGTCGTTGATCACGGTTGCCAGCCGGCCGATCTCATCATGCGGATTGGGCACAGAGAGACGCTCGTGGAGACGCTCGGCCGTGATACGCCGCGCCTCCGAGGCCAGGTGGTCGATTGGCGTGAGGGCGCGCCGCGCGAGCAGGTAGCCGCCAACGCCGGCCAACACGACGACGAGAGGAAGGCCCAACACGAGGACGACCAGCACTTCCCACACCTGACCTCGCACGCGGTCCTCTGAACGGGAGACTCTCAAGACGACCGCACGATCGCCGATGCTCGTCGTCCCCGTGAGCATTCGCCACCGGTGCCCATCGGTCACGATCGACTCGTAACGAGCGCTCCCGCTTCCGAGCGCGGCCGACAACGTCGGCGGCACCTCGAGGGAGCCCGAACCGTAGAGCTGCTCGCTGGCGAGCGACCACACGTCGGACGCACGTTCCTCGTTGCTGTCCGGGTCGTGATGACGGTCACCGGTCCTGACTCGGACAGCATGCCGCGCGCGCCACAGGGCAGGCATGGCAGTCAGAATCCCCGCCAACAAGAACAACGAAATGATCTCGCGTTCGGCCCAAGCCGTCGCGAGCGCCATCACGACGAAAATGCTCCAGAGTGTCACGCTGCGGCCCAACGTCAGACCCGCCAGCTTCTGGGCCGATCGAGCAATGATTCCGATGACGGCGGCGCCAATGCCGTAGAACAGGGCTTGCATCCAAGACCAGCCGCCGTACGCGACGTACGCCACGGAAATGGCCCAGACCATTACGAACGACGGCAGGATGAACGCCAGCGCGACCGACGTCGCGCCAAGGATGCCGCCTCGGACATAGCCAAGATACATTGCTAGCTGCGCGGCCAATGGACCCGGAGCGAGTTGCGCGAGCGCGAGTCCATCGAGGTAATCCTGCCTGGTGACCCATCGGCGTTCTTCCACTAGATCGCGCTGCATGAATCCCGCTAATGCGATGGGCCCACCGAAACCGGTGGCGCCGAGCCTTAGGAAATACAGCGTGAACTCTCCCAGGCCGACAGGCTCGGTTGCGCTGCTCTCGACGGTCTCCCCAGTCACAAATCTGCCTGGTCCGCGTTTCGATTCATCAGGCCTACATCGTATGCCTTCTCGGATCCGCCGTGTCTCGACGCGGTAGGCATTACGCGACGGAGGAGAGTCTACGCACGAGCCATGCGAACGGGTTGGCAGCTCGAGGAGCACCAGCTGGGCACAGCGACGTTCACGCACTGGCCGGAAGGGACGGCACACAAGAATCGGATGCAAGGAAACGATTACGTGCAGAGCCAGATGTACCTGAAGGGCGTCCGGTGCTTCGCCTGCTACGATGTGCATGGGACCGAACACGAGGCGGATCTGCGCCTGCCCGGGAACGCCGTCTGCCTGCAGTGCCACAATCCCGTGCTGCAGCCAGGCCCCCGCGGTCCGATCGAGTTTCATACACAGCACGCCGCCAACAGTGAGGGCAGCAAGTGCGTGGCGTGCCACATGCCTGCCGTTCAGCAAACCATCGCGAATGTCAACGTTCGGAGCCACACGTTCAAGTTCATTTCGCCAGGCATGTCGGAACACTACGGCGTGCCGAATCCGTGCACCACGTGTCACAAGGAGAAGTCCAACGAATGGGCGAATGTTGCGTTGAGATCGTGGCCGAGCGTGCGGCCGTGGCGGGTCGCTCCATGACGAAGCGGTCAGGCGTGCTTCGCAATCCGCCGACCGGTCGCCTGGGAGCAGTCGCGGCATTCCTCTCGATCGTCCTGGTCAATTCGGCATCACTCAGCGCTCAAGACCGGTGCCGAGTCCTGTGTGCTCCCGAACTGAAAATCGAGCCGACCTTTACGATCGAGAATCTTTTTCGCCCACCGGAGATCGAGACCCTCGAGGACGGTGTAGTCGTGGAGCGCGGTCGAGAGAAGCAGGAACGGGTCTTCGAGCTGATTTTCTCATTGGACGTGCCGACGGCGCTCCCACGGCTGGGGCTGACGTTTGAAGCGATCTTCAAACCATTCGGCGCCACCGACGTCAACCCATTCACCGGCGCATCGGCGGCTCAGATCGGCCGACGCAACATTCGCGACAACGGTGTGGAAATAGAAACCGAGCTCAACTTCACGCTCTTCGATGTTGAACAGACCGGAGGATGGATCTCATCACACGTGGACCTCGTGGATCAGTTCAGTCCCGCGCATCAACCGAGGGCCGGCAGCGCGTTCACGCACAAGCTGGACCTCGAATGGGACACGGCGTTCCATGTTTTCAATCGTCTGCCCGACAAGCATTGGCTGCGCAATGTCGAAGTCGAAGTCTCTCTCGACTACCTGGCGACTGGTCTGCCCAAAGCGGGGGACGTGCTTGGCGACGAACGGTTCGTCCAACGCGCAAGCCCTTGGTCGCTGTCGATTGTGCTCGTGATGCCGCTGGCGCCGTTGGCGCCGTGACACGATGAGTGTCCTACCGGACTGGGCGCCGAACATCCATCCGCTCATTGTCCATTTCCCGATCGGGTGGTGGATTGCTGCGGTCATCGTGGACGTTGTTGCCCTGATGCTGCCAAGGGCAGCGTGGGCCAACACCACCGCGTCGGTTCTGTATCCGGCTGGCGCCGTATCAGCGGCAGTGACGTATCTCAGCGGACGGCAGGCCGCAGCGACAGTGCTGATACCGGGCATGGCGCATCCGATTGTGCTGCTCCACTGGAACTGGGCGCTCGTGACGACTCTCGGGTTCGCGGTGATTGCGATGATTCGCCTTTGGGTGTGGTCGAAGCGCCCGCAACCGCCTCGCTGGGTTCGTGCGGCACTTGCCGCCGCCGCTCTCGCTGCGCTGGCGAGCCTGTTCCACACGGGAGAGCTCGGCGCGCGACTGGTGTTCGAACATGGTGTTGGGGTGACGTCGCCCGGTGCTGTGCCGCCGCGCTGAGGCCTGATAGGCCGGCCCACTCAGACCGCCGCACAGCGGTGTTTTCGCGATTCCTTGCGGCGCTCTGCTCCGTCGCGGCTGTGCCAGGCCTCGGCCGCAGCGGACTATACTTGAGGCGCTCGGAGCACCGAGCGTTAGCGAGGCTCCGCCTCAGACCGCCGAAAAGAACGGAATGATTCGGCTTCGCCTCGCTAGTCTGATGAAGCGGACGTCGAACCCGCCTTCCCGCGATCGCAGGAACGCGGAGTCCGCTCGTGGACGCGATCGTCGCGAACGGCTCCCAACCCGGATCGCCTGTGTCATGACAATGTCTGGCACACCCTGCTACCATGGGCTCAGCGAGGAATAGAGCATGCCCACTGCAACGCGTACCGAGAAACTCGATCTGCGACTGACGCCATCGGCGAAACGTGTGCTCCAGTCCGCTGCGACCGCGGCGCGGCGCTCGGTCAGCGAGTTCGTTCTCGAGAGCGCCCTTGCGCGCGCCGAGGAGACGCTGCCGGACCGCCAGCGTTTCGGCCTCAATGCTGAGCGTTGGGCAGCCTTCCAAGCGGCGCTCGAGGCGCCGGCGCGTCCACACCCGCGCCTGAAGAAGCTGCTGCAGACGCCGAGCGTATTCCAGCGTCGGCGTAAATGAATGAAGGGCCCCGGATCGAAAAGCTGCGCCATGATCACCACATCGATCTCTTCGATTGCGGGCAGGAGGCACTGAATCGTTTTCTGGTCCGCTACGCGTTCCAGAACCAGCAGGCCGAAGCCTCGCAATCCTATGTGGCCCTGATCGCCGACGAGGTCGCGGGGTTTTACACGCTTGTCGTCGCGCAGGTCGAGTACGACGACGCGCCGCAACGTCTCGGAAAGGGACTCGCGAAGCATCCGATTCCGCTAATGCTGCTCGCGCGCCTGGCGGTCGCCACAAGCTGGCAGGGGAAGGGACTCGGCTCGGGTCTGCTCAAAGACGCGATGCTGCGGACGCTTCAAGCCGCCGACATCGCCGGCATCCGTGCGATGGCGGTACACGCCAAAGACGACGACGCGCGAGCCTTTTACGAACGGTATGGTTTCGTGGCGGCTCCAAGCGACCCGTACCACTTGTTCGTCTTGCTCAAGGACGCTCGAGCGATCCTCAAGCAACGGTGAGAGCGGGCGGTATACTGGTCGGGTTCGTACGCGGCCGAGGACGTGCCCGTAAGTGACCGCAGAACATTCGGACGTGCATCACAATTCCTATCACAATTCGCGCGTTGGGCTGAGCCGCTCGCCCGTTAACCGCTGATTCCAAAGACACGGAGAGATGTCCGAGTGGTTGTCCGCCTTTGCGGCTTCGCCGCTTCGGTGGAATTGATCCGGTTTGGTGGACATCTTCCGAAAGGTGGATACGATGTCCGCAATGGCAGACACACGGAGTCGGCGACCACGCCGACGCTTCACGGATGAATTCAAGCAGCAAGCGGTGCGACTGGTGGTCGACGAAGGCAAGAGCGTCGGCGCGGTGGCCCGCGAGTTAGATTTGGTGCCCTCGGCGCTGGGCCAGTGGGTCAAGCAGGCGCAGGCGGATCGGTCGAAAGGGCGCACGGGCCTGACGACCGCCGAGCGCGAGGAGCTGGCGCGCCTGCGCAGAGAGAATCGCATCCTCGCCGAGGAGCGCGACATCTTGAAAAAAGCAACGGCGTTTTTCGCGAAGCAGAGCCGATGAGATTTACCTTCATCGCGGCGAAAAAGGCCGAGCACACCGTCACCATCCTCTGCCGCTGCATGCGCGTGACCCGCAGTGGGTTCTATGCCTGGCTCCGCCGCGGGCTCTCGGCCCGGGCGCAGCGAGATCTCGTCTTGCGCACGAAGCTGCGCGCGTTCCATGCCGCGAGCGGCGATCGCTATGGGCGGCCACGCCTGTGGAAGGACTTGAAAGAGGACGGCGAGGCCGTCAGCGAAAAGCGGGTGCGACGCCTGATGCACGCAGAGCAGATCCAGGGCCGGATCCCGAAGCGGTTCACACAGACAACCAACAGCAATCACGACGATCCGATCGCCGCCAACGTGCTGGATCGCGATTTCACGGCGGCGGCACCCAATCAACGCTGGGTCAGCGACACGACGGAGTTCGTGATCGGCGAGAGCGCGAAGCTGTACCTGGCCGCCATTCTGGATCTCTACTCGCGCTTCGTCGTCGGGTGGGCGATCAGCGCGGTGAATGATCGGCGGGTGACGCTCAAGGCTCTGGAGATGGCCGTCCATCGCCGTTGCCCCGAGCCCGGGCTCCTGCATCACTCCGATCGTGGGTGCACCTACACCTGTGAGGACTACCAAACGTATCTCGCCAGCCACGGGATTACGTGCAGCATGAGTCGTCGGGCGGACTGCTACGACAATGCCGTCATGGAGAGCTTCTTTGCGACTGTGAAGAAGGAGGAGGCGGAACGGTTTCCGAGCTACAGCGAGGCGAAGATGGCGCTGTTTGATTACATCGAAGTGTTCTATAACCAACGTCGTCGACATTCGACACTCGGCCAGATCAGCCCGGCCCGATTCGAGCGAGAGGCCGCTGCGTAGCCTCACGGGGGGCGCTCGGCGGCATCCCGGGTCAGGCACCGTGCTTGACCTGACCGCCGCCGATCACCTGACGGCTCTCATTGGACGAACTGGGAAGAACCAAATGAACGACGACCGACGTAACTAACCCGTCCACTGAATCGGATCAGGTCCACGGCGGGACATCTCGCCGTAGCTCGCGCTGAGCTCACACGCGAGCGAAGGCGGATGAAGGAGCACGCTTGGAAAGCGAATCTGGCGAACCTCACCAAGCGACACCGAGATACCTTGTGACGCAATCGATTCAACGATTTAGCCCCGCGGAATACCTTTCGATGTGACTCAGTGAACGTCGGTATTTCTCGCCGATTTGAAGTCCACCTTACACAAAACCCGGTTCCACTTCGCGCGGAGCTTTCGTCAGAGACCGTCTGGCGCATTTCAAAGAATGCGTCGGTGCACGGCATCGAGCATCGGGTCTTGCGTTTTCGTATCGCGTCAGATGCCGGTGTTCCAGGAGACGCCGTCGACAACGACCACACGGTGGTTCATCCGTGCTGTCGCCTGAGCTATTCGTCACGCCGTAAATCCGGCCTTGATGAGCCCTTCGACATAACGGTTCAAGTGGGCAGGATTCTTGACAAAAAACAGCCGCTGCCTGGCAAAGGCACACGAAAACTCCGGTTTCCGCTGCAGCAGTTCCGCTTTTGCGGCCCTGAGGGCATCGACCCGCTGAAGATGTCCAAGGGCCGAGACGCGATGGGCGAACGGCCAATAGTGACAATGAGGAACGCGGGTCGCCTTCTGTGACCAGTCACGTGCGCTCTCGAACTGGCCAGCAAACAGGTGTGCAAGCGCTCGATAGGAATAGAAGGCCCACCGCTGCGGATCAAACGGGCTCAGGCTGATCGCCTTCTCGAAGTACGGGATCGCTTCGTCGATGCGGCCCTCGTACGCGAGCGAGTCGCCAAGCCCGCAGTACACGACCGCCAGACTCGGGTTCAGTTCGGCCGCCGATTCGAGCTCGGCCAGGGCGTCGTCGTAGGCCTTGGATGCAAGCAGAGCGCGACCGTACGCGAAATGGGTCAGCGCGTCCTGGTCATCCAGTTCGATGGCTTTCTTCGCGAGGGTCACGGCTTCGTTCAGCCGTTCGTCGTCCGGCGCGACATCGAAGTAGATCATGCTCAGGACGATGCCGTACGACAACCAGGCGTAGGCCTCCGCCAGCCTCGGATCGAGATCGATGGCGCGGCGAAACAGTCGTTGCGCCTCCTCGTTGTCCTCACCGGTCGCGTTATAGAAGTGCTTCATTCCGAGATGGAAAAAGTCCCACGCACGGAAGGCGTGCGGTGACATCCTTTCCGCGCGTTGGCGCTCGACCGTGCCCACCTCCGGTTCGATCCGCCCAGCAATGGCCATCGTGATGTCGTCTTGGACCTCGAAGATTTCTTCGACGTGGCGGTCGTACCGTTCCGCCCAGATGTGCCTGCCGGACTCCGCTTCGACCAGCCGCGCGCTGATACGCAGGCGCTGACCGCTCCTTCCGACACTGCCTTCAACGGCATAGTCAGCGCCAAGATCCAGACCGGCCCGGCGAGCGTCGAGCGGCCGTCCCTTGAACGCGAACGTGGAACTTCGTGCGATCACGAGGAGCGAACGATGTTTGGAGAGCGTGGTGATGATCTCTTCGGTGATGCCCTCCGTGAAGTACTCCTGGGTGGGGTCGCCGCTGACGTTCTTGAACGGCAGTACCGCGACCGTTGGCCTCCCTCCGCGTTCGGCCATGCGCGTCACGCTTTGCGTGGGGGCCTCGGTGATGCCGATGGATTCCTTCGGAGTCACGCTGGACACGGAGGCGATGAAGCGATACCCGCGGCGGTGTCGTGTTTCGATGAAGCGCGGCTGCTTCACATTGTCGGAGAGTGCCCTGCGCAGCTCCTTGACGCACGAGGTGAGCGCGTCATCGCTGACGACGATGTCGCGCCACAGCGCCGCGAACAGCTCCTGTTTCGTCACCAACTCACCGGGGCGCGCGACCAACGCCGCCAGCACGCCCGCGGCTTTCGGCGTAAGCCTGATCTCGCGCTGACGGGACCAGAGCCGCCCCGTCGACGGGTCGAACCGAAAGCGACCAAAGCAAACGCCTTTCTCCATTGGGCAACTCGCTCGAGCTGCGTCACCGTATCAGCAGATTCTCTCTTCGACCCGCAGCCAAAGCGAACGCCTTGTGCCATGCGGGCGAACCTAGCCGAGCGGCGCCATCGTAATCCCGGCGAAATGTCGGCGCTCTCCCAGGACTTCACCGACGAGCTCTCGTACTCTGGTTCTGGCACAACACAGCCTCGGGCGCAAGAGCACCCGAAGGCGAGGGGGTTTCAATGAGACTGTCCTGTCCCGTGGGTCTTGATGTCCTGACCCTCCGCCGCGATGTGAACGCGATGTACGCGAGGATGGCCGAGGCGCCGGAGGGCGCGTTCCACTTCCATCGCGGCCCTGAGTACGCGACGCGAACGCTCGGTTACGACGCCGACGCGCTCTCCCGCCTGCCCATCGAGGTGACGGCACGGTTTGCCGGAGTCGGCAACCCGCACGTCATCGCCCCGCTGCGGCCCGGTGAATCCGTGCTGGACGTCGGGTGTGGCGCAGGCACCGATCTTTTGCTGGCCGCCTTGCGAGTGGGCTCGAAGGGCGCAGCCATCGGCGTCGATGTGTCCTATGCCATGTGCGCTCACGCTGCGCACGGTGCCGCTGCGATTGGCCTCACGAACGTGAACGTGCGCGAAGGCGATGCCACGACTTTGCCGGTCGACGATCGCAGCGTCGACGTTGTGATCTCGAACGGCGTCCTCAATCTCGTTCCTGAGAAGGAACGAGCGATCGCTGAGATCGCTCGTGCGCTGAAGCCTGGCGGGCGCCTGCAGATCGCAGACATCGTCATTGGCCAGCCGTTACCAGAGAGCGTCATCAACGACATCGATTTGTGGACGGGTTGAATTGCCGGTGCTCTGCTGGAAGCAGAGATGATTGACGCATTTGCCGCTGCCGGTTTCGACGACGTGCAAGTCGTCGGCCGGTTCGACTGCTTCGCGGGAACGACTAAGGAGCGAACGGCCCGCCGTTACGGCGTCATTGGGGTCAACGTATCGGCCATCCGATCACAGAGGAGGTAGCGATGCCACGCCAGATAACGCAACTGCTGCTCGGTCTGTCGTTGATTATGGGGATTGGAGACGGCCTTCCGGCCGCTCAGCCAGCGACGAAGTCGCTTTTCGAGCGCCTCGGCGGCGTCTACAGCATCGCCACCGTCGTCGATGAGTTCATCGAGCGGTTGCTCGTCAACGACACGCTCAACGCCAACCCCGCCATCAACGAGGCGCGAGCGCGCGTCCCGAAGGCGGGTCTCAAGTTCCATGTCACTGCGCTCGTCTGCGAAGTCACCGGCGGTCCATGCAAGTACAGCGGCCGTTCGATGAAAGACTCGCACGCTCATCTGAACATCAACGAGGCGCAGTGGCAGGCGATGGTGGCGGACTTCAGAAAGACCCTCGACAAGTTCAAGGTCGCGGCGAAGGAGCAAGAAGAGCTGATCACCATCGTGGGAAGCACGAAGAAGGATATTGTGAAGGCGTCGCCGAGCTCGCGATAATCGCGACCAGGGCGCAGTTGCTGCGCTGGTGACGCCACGGCCCATGATTGATGTGCAAGCCGTCCAAGGACTCTATCGATACAACCGGTGGGCGAACTGCCGGATCTTCGAGGCTCTCTCGCATCTAACGCCGGAGGAGTTCGCCAGGGACCTCGGTAGCAGCCATCCCTCGGTGCGCGATACGTTGCTGCACATCGTCTGGGCCGAATGGATTTGGCTGCAACGCTGGAATGGCGTCTCGCCTGAGGTCGTTTTTGACGCCG
>JBOGIV010000120.1:0-6011 GCA_050747925.1 Vicinamibacterales bacterium | reverse complement strand
ACGTACCCCATGCGTGCGTCCAACACGCCGCTCTCAAACCCGATGTTGCCCCAGCCGATGACACGGTCGCGCCAGAGAAGTGGCAGCGCGTAGTAACCGAGCTTGCGCTTGGGCTCCGGAGTGTAGGCCTCGAATCGATACGCCCAACCCCAGAGCAGCTCGAAGCGATGGCGATCCCAGACCACGGGATCGAACGGCGCCAACAGGCGGACCTTGTCGGGCGCATCGGTCTGCGACAGGTCTTCTTCTGCCGGCCAGTACCAATCGAGATCGCCCACGCGCACTCGCGCCAGGCGCTGGCGGCAACGATTGAGCGCCGCGGTTAACTCACCCTGCCACTGCGGTATGCCGTATCGCAGGCGTCGAATCAGAACCGACAGGCTTGGCGCCGGCAGAGGGGCGTACTTGCGCACGGCGATGTCGACCAACGAGTCGATTCGCGCCCGGCGTGCCTGTGCGTCGATTCTCTCGAGGGGGTGGTCGTGAATGGTGTAGACCCGGATGCCACCATCACGCCGTGCGACACGCAACAGCCCGCGATAATGCATCTGGTCGAGCAGATGCGTCGTCGCATTTGAAGAGCCGCCCCAGTAGTTCGTCACGGTCCCGTGTGCGAAGTGCGCGTGCACGTCGCGCGGGTGGACCTCGCCGTGTTCGCTGACGAAATCGAGGAGCGCCCGCTCGCGTGTGCTCGTCCTCGCGGGTCGATGCGCCAAGGCCACACGCGGATGCATCAGTCCATATACGGTCCGCGACACGAAGCCGTAGTTGATGAAGACGTCCTCTTCCACACCAAGCGCCACATATTGCTGCTCGAGATCGCCCGCTCGGTAGTCGCGGACACGATGGCGCAACGTGAGGTCCTGTGCGCGTGCAGGCGCACGGATTGGATCCGCCTGCACGAATCCGAACGTCTCGATCGCGCCCTTGAGATCGGTTGGCGTGAAAAAGCTCCGACGGATCGCCAAGCGTCTCAGGTCGTCAATGGAAGCGTTCTGCCGCATCTCTCGAGACCTTGCCTCCCGGTTTTGGCATCAGGTAGAGCTGAACGATTGCGTCGTCCCACTTGTAACGAAAGCGGGCCTGGCCATCCGCTCTGACGACGAAGGTCTTGGAGGTCTGGTCGCGCGACCGTGAAGAACCCACAGTGATCGGCCCAGCGCCGACGAAAAGGTGCCATCGGTCGAGCAACGAGTCAAGGACCAGCCGCGTATGATAGCTGGTCCCAAATTCGCCCGATGCAAGGGTTAACCGTTGCCGGTCTCGTCGTGGTCCTGTCGGTTTGCGCCCAGCAGTCTCCGCTGTTCGCACAATCGGCTCGTCCCGAGCTGAAGGCACACCGGCTTGCGGAGGGCGAGACCATCGCAGTCGATGGTGCGCCGGACGAGGGCGTCTGGACGCTCGCCCAGCCCGCAACCGATTTTCGCCAGCGAGACCCAGATAACGGCAGTCCAGCCACTGAACGCACCGAAGTGCGTGTCGTTTTCGACGACAACCGGCTGATTCTTGGCGTGACGTGCTTCGATTCGGAGCCGACAAGGCTGCTCGGCAATCAGATGCAGCGCGATGCGCCGTTCTCGTCCGACGATCGTTTCCTGATGTCGATCGATCCCTTCATGAACGGGCGCACGGGCTACTTCTTCGAGATCAATCCTTCGGGTGCGATGGGTGACGGCCTCATTACGGGGCCCACTGGCGGTCCGGGTGGTGGAGGCGGTAGGGGCGGACCCGGCGGTGGAGGTGGCGGCGGCGGGGGCGGCGGGTTCGGTGGCGGGATGAACAAGTCGTGGGACGGCATCTGGCTGGCCCGCGTCCAGCGGTCAGACATCGGCTGGACGGCGGAGATCGAGATTCCATTCAAGACATTGAACTTCGATCCGCACGCCACCGGCTGGGGCGCCAACTTTCAACGAACCGTGAAGCGGAAGAACGAAGAGAGCTTGTGGACAGGATGGCTGCGCGACGAGGGCTTGACGCGGATGTCGAATGCCGGTCGGATCGACGGGCTGCAGAATCTCTCGCAAGGGCTTGGACTCGACCTCAAGCCCTATGCGATCGGCGCCGCTGGCAACGCGCCGGGTCGAGGGGTCGCCGGCACGACGAGCGACTACGATGCAGGCCTCGACTTCTTCTACAACCTGACGCCTGCGCTCAAGGCGAACTTCACGCTGAATACCGATTTTGCCGAAACCGAGGTCGATCAGCGGCGCACCAACCTCACGCGCTTTCCGCTCTTCTTCCCCGAAAAGCGGGAATTCTTCCTCGACGGCGCGAACTTCTTCGACTTCCCGCCCGGCGACTCGAGCCCGTTCTTCAGCCGGCGCATCGGGCTGAACAGCGGCCAACCGCAGCCGATCACATATGGCGCCAAGCTCATCGGCCAAGTCGGGAAACAGGACGTTGGCGTGCTGCACATGAGCACGAGCGTTGAGGATTACGTCGCCGGCGGGGCGACAGTGCGTCTCGAGGGCGACGATTTTACGGTCGCTCGAGTGAAACGGCGGATCGGTTCGCAGTCGAGCGTCGGCCTGTTGTATACCCGGCGCGACACGCGCGATTCAATCATCGAGACGCGGCAGACCTCCGGCGCTGACGTGACAGTGGCCACTCCGCGGTTTCTTGGCGACAAGACGCTCGACTCTGGTTTCTGGTTTCTTCACACGACCAAGCCCACGTTCGTGAGTGCATCCGGTGAGCGCCCGCCCGAAGGTGGCGCCAATGGCTACGGCTGGCGCGTCAACGTCGCGAAAGATCCGTGGCGGACCGGGCTCACCTTCCGCGAGTTCCAGCAGGCGTACGACGCCGCCGTCGGCTTCACGCCGCGCCGAAACGTGCGGCGTTGGAATCCGCAGGCCCACTGGAACCCACGCCTGCGCAACCATCCGTTCATCAGAGGTCTTCAGTTCGAGCTTGGCGGCGACGTCAACACGAACTTGAGGAATCAGCTGATCGATCGCACCATCCGCATCGCGCCGTTCGAGATGGAGTTCCACAGCGGCGACAGAGTGCAAGTGCAGGTCATGAACGAAGCGGAGCAGCTCTTCGAGGACTTCGAGATCCATGACGGCGTGGTGTTGCCGGCGGGAATGCGCTCGGACTGGCTCCGTTACCAGGTGAACTACAACGCAGCATCTCGCCGGCCGATCTCGGGGAGGGTCGAGTACTCCTGGGGAGGCTTCTGGACCGGCACGCGCAGCGAGTTCACGGTCGACGTCAACCTGCGGCCTCGACAAGGTGTGTACCTCCAACTGTCGACCGAAGTGAACGACGTCGATCTTCCGGAAGGCTCGTTCACCACTCGCCTCTACCGGTTCGACGCGCGGACACAGTTCAGCCCATGGCTGTCTCTCTCGAACAACATGCAATACGACTCGGTGAGTGGCACGGTCGGCTGGCAGCTGAGCTTTCGCTGGATCCAGAAGCCGGGCGACGACCTCTACTTCGTCTGGACGCAGAACTGGTTCGACGATGAGGGCCGTGGCTTTCAGGTGCTCGACCGTCGTGGCGCAGCCAAGATCGTCAAGACCCTGCGGTTTTGATGACCAGCGAACCATTGCGCCCACCCCACAAGCGCATTCGGGACGCAGCCAGCGTCGGTTGGACAAGTCGCTGCGGTGGGGGTCGTCCCCCGCACGCCGTCGCATCATACAGCTGACGCCCGATGGATCGGAGGTCGCGATGTCGAGAACCCGCGATCGGCTCCGACTTACACACAAACGCGGCAATTCGCCGCACATCGAGGAGCGCAGATATGCCGAACATCACGCCGTTCTTGTGGTTCGACACCCAAGCTGAAGAGGCGATGAACTTCTACACCTCGATCTTCAAGGACTCGAAGGTCATCTCCGTGAACCGCGCGCAAGGAAAAGTGATGAGCGTGCAGTTCGAGCTCGAAGGCCAGCGGTTCATCGGCTTGAATGCCGGCCCGCAGTACAAGTTCACCGAGGCCGTATCGTTCTTCGTGGGGTGCGAAACACAGCGGGAAATCGATGAGTTCTGGGAAAAGCTCACAGCAGATGGCGGCGAACCCGGCCAATGCGGCTGGCTCAAGGACAAGTTTGGCCTCTCCTGGCAGATCGTCCCGAACGCACTGGGCAGGATGATGAGCGACAAGGATCCCGCGAAATCGTCGAGAGTGATACACGCCTTCATGCAGATGAACAAGTTCGATCTGGCACGACTGCAGCGGGCGTACGACGGAGAGTAAAGTCAAAGGCGGCGGGCAGATCCCGAATCTGCCCTTCGTCATTCCACCGGGCCATGCCAACTATGAGGTGGTGGCCAAACAGACCATCAATCGCGACACGTACCTGAGCACGATGTATCCGCACATGCATGTGCGCGGCAGGGATGTGTCCTCCGCGGCGACCCGCCCGACCCGCGCCGACCTACCCGGCCTACCCGGCCTACCCGGCCTACCCGGCCCACCCGGCCCACCCGGCCTACTAAAACTGAATTCGTATCGCGAACTCCCCCTGCCTCGCGGGCGCGTTGATGTTGGGCGACAAGTTCGCGGGTTGGCCAAAGAGCGGCCGCCCGTTGGTATCGTTTGCCGCCGTCAGGTTGCCGCTCGAGGTATTGAAGTTGGCGCGGTCGAACACGTTGAAGAGTTGCGCGATCGCTTCAATGCGATAACGTCCGAGCTGAAAGAACTTCGACGCGCGCAGGTCCACGTTGGCGAAGGTCGGACAATCGACGACCGTCACCTCGGTGAGATTGCGCGACCGACGGAACGTGTTGACCAGGCCGAGATCCAGCCCACGACAGCCTGACGCCGGGCGAATGCCCGCCGGCAGGTCGCCGGTGTAGCCGTCGTTGTTGAGGTCGAGGCTGGTGGTCGGGCTGAACGGCAGGCTCGATCGGAAGTCGCCGATCGCCGACAGCTGCACGTCGGCCGGCAGCCGCACGATGCCGCTCGTGACCAGCCGATGGCGGCGGTCCGCCGATCCGTATCGCTCGATCTTGAAGTACCCGTACCGATCGGCCAGCGAGTTGACGATGTTGTTGTCCTTGGCCTGACTGAGCGTGTAGGAGACGAGGAACTGATAGCGGCTGGTCATTCGCTTTTCGACCTTGAGCAGCAATGCGCGGTAGGTGTTGTCGGCCGTCGACTGCCAGACGCTCACGCGGCCAAACTGCGGATACGGCTTCACCCGCGTCGTTTGATCCGGCAGATTGACGTCGACCGTATCGCGATCCGAGAAGCGGTTCACGATCATCACATCGGCGGAGACCGCGAACTGGTTTCCGATCGTGTGGTTCACACCGACGTTGCCCTGATGCGCGTAGGCGTTGACGGTATCGTTCCTCTCGAGCGTGACGTTGGGCGTGCCGATCGAAAAGAAGGTCTCGCGCGGCAGCCCGCCGTACGGATCGGGGAACCGTGGCGAGTTGATCACGATCGACTTGGCCTGTGGCCACGTCAGCTCGCCAAAATTCACGAGCGTGCGCATGTTGTCGTAGAACATCCCATAGCCGGCGTGGAAGTTCGTGTGGCCTCGCCCAAACGGATCCCAGGCGACGCCGACGCGCGGACCGAAGTTGTTGCGGTCGCCGCGGCTGCCGGGCCGCTGCACGACACCAACGTCGAGGGGGAAGGCGCCGTCCCGGCCCAGCTTGTCTTGAATCCTCGACAGCAGATCCGGCACGTCCTCGTTGAACGATCCCAGTTGCCGGTCGTAACGCAGACCCAGGTTGATGGTCATGCCGGTTCCGATCTCCCAATCGTCTTGGAGATAGACCGCATACGTCGTGGTCGGGATGTCGGCGTAAGTTGGCAGCGAGTTCGTGAATTGCGTCGGATACGTCGTCGGGTCGGCCGCGTTATACGGAGTGTCGCGGGGGAACGTCCAGCTGCCCAGCGGCGACCCTGTGTTGTCGCCTTCGAAGGGAATCAAGCTGTAGTCGAAGCCCATCTTCCATTGATGCGTCCCGAGGAAGTCCCGCATCAGGAACGAGAGGTCGTCCTTCAACTGCCAGCGATACTCGGGGCCCATCTGCGCATTGCCACA
>JBOGIV010000119.1:0-5027 GCA_050747925.1 Vicinamibacterales bacterium | reverse complement strand
CGCGGGCCGGGCTCGACGATGACCGTCAGCTCGCCGACACGGAGAGCGTCCAGAGTGTCGCCGGCGCCGGTCCGAAAGGAGTCGCGGACGAAGTCTCGGATCGCCGTCAGCATCGCCGAGATCTGATCGGCGTCTTTTGTCGCGTCCGGATCCGCCGATACATGCTGCAGCAGAAGGCCGGTTTCGGCGTGAACGAGGAACACTTGCTCGACGCGATATTGCAGCGTGTTGAGGAGCACGATCTCCGCAAACGGCTTGCCGGTCTTGAACGCGGTCCACCGCCATTGCGCCGCGCGCAGAGACAGGCTGTGTTCAACGGTGCGGTTCAGCGACTCCATCATCGCCCCAAGGGCGTGACCAATCGCTTTGCGGATGGCGGGTCCCATCACGGGAAAGAGCGCATCCGCCAGCGGCGTGGGGTCGCGTCGGACCGACTCGGTGACCGCCTCTTCGATGGACGGCGTCAGCGCATGCGTCAGCTCAGGATCGGACCCACGCAGAACGATCGCGTCGGGCAGCACGCGGCTCACCTCGCGCATCTGCACCTCGGGGTCGAGCAAGCGTGATTGCAACGCAAGCAGCTCGCGCTGCTCCGGGCCAATCAGGAGAGACCGGAGTTCCGAGAGCTCGCCGTCGACGTCGGGGTCGCGGGCTTCCGGCCACTCCGGGACGCGCTCGCTGCCGTGCTCAGGCACCGCTCAGTCACTCCTCTTTGTCCGCACCATCTGGCAAGTCTTCGCCAGTGAGGCGCATCGCCATCTCGGTCAGGAGTGCCGCGATCGTCGCCCGGTCGGCTTTGTGGTGTCTGAGCTGTTGCGCTTCGGTCGCCAGCGTCATCAGCACGTCGTCGATCCGCTTGCGGGTCTCGTCGCTCAAGCGTTGGGTCTGTTCCAGAATCTGCTGACGCAGTTCCCGTTGGCTCTTACCAAGCTGATCGTCGAGCGTCGACGTGCGCTTCTCCAGCGTCTTGGCCGTGTCCTTCAAGTCGCGCGAAAGGGTGCCGTGCGACTCCACCCGGTCCTCGTGTTCCGACTTGATCTGGTCGGCCAGCGACTCGGTTTCCTTCTTGGTGAACTTTTCCAATGTGTCGAGCCGGGACTTCAGATGCTCCTTGAGCTCGTGCGTTTCCTTGAGCAGGCGTTCTTCGAGGCGGCTGAATCGGCGCTCGACTTCTCGCATCTGGCCGCCGAACAGGAGGTCGCGAACCTTATCGATGCTGGCCGCGCCAGTCGCCTCGCCGGAAGTCTGACGGTCGGCACCGTTCGGGCCGCCGCTCTGGTCGTTTTTGGATGCGCTCATGACACGGTTTCTCCGAATGGGTGTTGCAGCCCCTCGAGATTTGGCTTTGGTTGGGAGGTGGCGGGCCTTCGACGGCATGATGACTCACCTTCTGGATCGGCTCCGCGAGGTTCGCCCTGGCCCAAGACGCCCGATCGTCCGGCAACATTGCCGTCGCGCAGAGCCAGCTGGACCAGCGGGGGGGACGCAAGGCTACCACGCCGGAAAACGAGGCGCAATCACGGCCGCGCGAGGCGATCTGGCATCACAAACGTGTGCCGTGCCGCGTCGGACCAGAGAATCGCATCGGAGTAATACCGATCGAGGATCGACGGCTTCCACGCGAGGAGATCAGCGTGGCGTCGCGCGAACTCCTGCCAGGACGCACCGCGACTCTCGACCAGTCGCTCGTTGATGAGAAGGACAAACGCCACCGTGATCGTTTCGTGATAGAGCTCAGGCTGTCCCTGCTGTTCGGCGAAACGCCTGAGCGTTGCCGTGAATCGTCCGAGCGCTTCGGCCAGCGGGAGCCGCTCGAGGTAGATCCAGGCCACTCGCACGTGCTGCTCGTGATGAAACCCGTCGGGCGGCGGCGCCCCCGCCTCGAACAAGCGCAGCAACTCGTCGTCGGTCATCGGAGGCCCCCAGGTTCACCAGGTTCGTCAGGTTCGTCAGACTCCACGGGGTCTGCCGAACCCGTACAAGAAAACGAGGGGTGAAGGCGCCTGGCCGTCACCCCTCGCGGGAACTGTTTGAACGTCTCACGCTCACGCGATCGACGAGTGCTTCGACGATCGTACCACGGGTCTACGTCTCCACGCGATTTCTTCCTCCCGCCTTCGCGCGGTACAGCGCTGCGTCCGCGGCGGCTATCAGCGCCGCCGCGTCACTGAGTGTCTCGGAGTAGCTGGCGACACCGAGGCTGATGGTCACCGGCCACTTCACCGGACCGATGGACACGGGTTCGGTGCACACCGCGCAGCGCACGCGTTCGGCGACCGGCACGGCCTGCTGTCGATCGCAGCCGGGCAGCAACAGGAGGAACTCCTCGCCTCCATAACGACCGATGGAATCGTAGGGGCGACGGACGGACGCGATCCGCTTGGCGGCCTCCTTCAGCACTTCGTCGCCTGCCGCGTGTCCATACGTGTCGTTGATGCTCTTGAAATGATCGACGTCGCCGATCACGATCGTCAGCGGCTGTCTTTCGCGCTTGACGCGCGCGAGCTGGCGATCCAGTTCGTCCACGATCATGCCGCGGTTCCACAGGCCGGTCAGACGATCGTGCGTCGCATCGTGCCGGAGCTGTTCCTGCGCCTGCAGCAATCGCTCCTGCAGATCGAGGACGCGCTCGCCGGAGCGCAGTCGCGCGCGCAGCTCCACCGTGTCGAACGGCTTGCGCAGGAAATCGTCGGCTTCCGCATCGAGCGCGGCGACCATGTCCTCCTTGCGATCACGCGCCGTCAACAGAATTACATACACATAGGGCGCACCGCGCTGGCGCACGGCGCGGCAAACGGCGAGGCCGTCGGCGCCGGGCATGATCCAATCGAGGATGGCCAGTCGGGGGCTGTCGGCCGATCGAGTAGCTTCGATCGCCTGTTGACCGTCGGCGACGGCGACGACTTCGTACCCGAGGCGTACGAGGGTCGCTTCCAGGAGTCGTCTGGAGACCGGATCGTCGTCGGCGATGAGAATTCTCACGCCGCTTGACTCGAGCACAGCCGGGACAGGTCGCCTTCGAGTCGGCCCATCTCGTGCTCCAGCTCCGCGAGCTCCGCGTCGGCCCCAGCGAGGGCGACGGCGCGTCCCTTGATTTCCAACGCCAGTGCGGCTTGCGCCGCCTCGCGCGCGCCGAGGCTGCCCAGCGAGCCGCGCAGCGTGTGCGCCGCGTGCTCCAGGCCTTTGGCGTCGCCTTCAGTCAGGCAGCGACGAATCTCAGCGAGTCGCGTCGGCGACTCGGCCAGGAAGATCGCGACGAGCTCGGCAAGCAACGTGCGATCGCCTTCAACACGCGCGAGCACGTCGGCGGGATCGAACGCCGGCTCAGGCGCCGGCTCGGGTTCCGACGACGAGAAGCCCATCAGCTGATCGAGGAGCGCCAGCAACTCTCCCGGGCGAACCGGCTTGGCCAGATACGCGTCCATCCCGGCGGCGTAGCAGGCGTCGCAGTCGCCTTTCATCGCGTGCGCGGTCAGCGCGACGATCGGCAGGTGCCGGCCGGTTCCGATTTCGGCCGCGCGGATCATCCCGGTGGCCTCCATGCCGCCCATGTCGGGCATCTGCAGATCCATCAGCACGAGATCGAACGTCTCGGCGTTGACCGCTTCCACCGCCAGTCGTCCGTTCTCGACCGACACGACGGTGTGCCTGTGCTTCTCGAGGACGGCGGTCACCAGGCGCCGGTTAACTGCGTTGTCTTCGGCAAGCAACACGCGCAGCGTCCGCCGGCCGGTCGGCTTGGGCGATGGTGTTGGTGGAGCCTTCACGTCCTGAGCGCTGCCGAGCGCTGCGAGCATCGCCGCGCGCAGGACGGACTGTCGAATCGGCTTGGTGAGCGCCGCGGCGATCCCCAACTCTGAACAGCGAATGGCGTCGCCGCCGTGGCCCACCGACGACAACATCATGATCGTCGTCGCCGGAAGCTCGGGCGCGATCTTGATGTTCTCGGCCACCTGGAAGCCGTTCATGTCCGGCATCTGGAAGTCGAGCAGCACCAGCCGGAACGGTTGGCCACTCTGCCACGCGATGTCTACCGCCTCCAGCGCGGCCTGGCCGCTCTCCGCCAGCGTCGGCCGCATGCCCCAGTTGCTGAGCAGGTCGCCGAGAATCCAGCGGTTCGTCTCGTTGTCGTCGACGACGAGCACCCGCATGCCGCAAAGGACGGCGTCGTCGCTGGGCGTCACCCGTTCGGGCAGGTCGGCACGCACCTGGAACGGAATCTTCACGTGGAACGTACTGCCGGCCCCGACGGAGCTGGCCACCCAAATGCGTCCGCCCATCAAGTGCGCGAGCTGAGACGCAATAGCCAGGCCCAGTCCCGTCCCGCCATAGCGCCGGGTCGTCGACGCATCGGCCTGCGTGAACGCGTCGAAAATCGTGGGTTGTTTCTCGGGCTCGATCCCAATCCCCGTGTCGCTGACCGCGAAACCCAAAACCGCTTCGCCTGGGATCCGGATCTCCGAGGTGACGCGCAGGACGACCTCACCCTTTTCGGTGAACTTCACCGCGTTGCTGATCAGGTTCACGAGAATCTGAGTGAGCCGCGCCGGATCGCCCGCGATGACGTTCGGAACTTCTGGCGACACGTGATACGCGAGCTCGAGATTCTTCTCGTGGGCACGAGGCGCGAGCGTCCGCATCATGTCTTCGAGGCGCGGCCGCAGCTCGAACGCCCTCGAGTCGAGCGTCAGCTTGCGCGCCTCGACCTTGGAGAAGTCCAGGATGTCGTTGATCAGGCTGAGGAGCGAGTCGGCCGACAGCTGCACCATCTCGAGATACTCGCGCTGCTCGGTCGTCAGATCGGTGCCGAGGGCCAGCTCGGTCATGCCGACGATGCCGTTCATCGGCGTCCGGATCTCGTGGCTCATATTCGCCAGGAACTCGCTCTTGACCCGGCTCGCGGCTTCGGCGGCGTCCTTCGCCCTCTGCAACTCATCCGCCACGCGCCGGCGCTCGCTGATGTCGTGCAGAAAGGCGCCGAACATCACGCCGTCGTCGAGCTGTACCAGGGAAACGGTGAGTTCGAC
>JBOGIV010000118.1:0-3361 GCA_050747925.1 Vicinamibacterales bacterium | reverse complement strand
ACTCCGAGAGTGTGTTCTACCTCGGGCTCGTAGGCGCCGTGCTCGCGCTCCGCACGCGACGCTGGGTATGGGCGGCCATCGCTGGCGCGGTGATGACGGCCACACGGGTGAACGGGATCATGTTCATTCCGGCACTGGCGTGGATTGCGTGGCAAGGGCGCCGCTCAACTCCTGGCGAATGGCTGAAGGCCGCGCTCGCCGTGATTGGCGCCAGCAGTGGTTTTCTCGCGTACTGCGTCTACAACTATTGGATCAGCGGCGATCCGTTCGCCTGGTATCACGCCATCACACACTGGGGATATCAGCCAGGCGGGAATCCGGCGAGCGGTCTGCTCGCGATCGCACAGGCGCTGACGACACGGTTGTATCAATACCTGTCGACCGAAAACATGGCGCCCTTCGACACACTCAACGCCGGCCTCGCGGCGGCGGTGCTGGTCGCTGTGCCGTTCGTGTGGCGCCGATTCGGTTTCGGATACGCGTCGATTCTCGTGCTCGGGTTGATCCTGCCGCTGTCGACGGGGCAGTTCGAAGGACTCGGGCGATACTGCTCGGTCCTCTTTCCGGTTTCCATGCTGCTTGCAAGCCTGCAGGGTGAGACACGGCATCTCGGACTGATCGCCGGGTCGGCGATGCTGTATGCGCTCGGCCTCGCGCTGTTTGTGAACGTGCATCCGCTCTTCTGACCCCGCACGCTATACTCGTGGGATGCTTTTGTCGCAGAAGAGCGCGCCGGTAGCCAATCCTCTCCGCCGGAACGTCGCCATCATCGCGCACGTTGACCATGGCAAGACGACGCTCGTGGACGCGATGTTTCGCCAGGCCGGGGTGTACCGCGCCAACGAGCGCGTGGCCGAGCGGGCCATGGACAGCAACGAGCTCGAGCGCGAGCGCGGCATCACGATCCTCGCCAAGAACACCGCGGTTCACTATGGCGATACGCTGATCAACATCGTCGATACGCCGGGCCATGCCGACTTCGGGGGAGAGGTCGAGCGTGTGTTGTCGATGGTCGATGGCGTGGTCTTGCTCGTGGATGCCGCCGAGGGTCCGCTGCCTCAGACGCGGTTCGTCCTGCGAAAGGCGTTCGAGCGCGGTCTGCCGCCCATCGTCGTCATCAACAAGATCGATCGCGGGGATGCGAGGCCGAAGGAGGTCCTGAATGAGGTCTACGATCTCTTCATCGACCTGGACGCCACCGAAGAGCAGATCGAGTTCCCCGTTCTTTACACGAGCGGCCGGGCAGGGACGGCCAGTACCGATCTCAACGTCGCCGGCCAGGACCTGAAGCCGCTGTTCGAGGCGATCCTCTCGCATGTTCCGCCACCGCACGGCGACGTCCACGCGCCGCTGCAGATGCTCGTCTCGAATCTCGACGCCAGCGACTATCTCGGACGAATCGCCATTGGCCGCGTGTTCAATGGCCGCGTGCGCGTCGACGATCCGATCGTGGTCTGCAAGCTGGATGGGCGGGCCACGGAGACGCGCGTCACGAGGCTGTACTCGTTCGAAGGCTTGAAGCGAGTGGAGATCGATGAAGCGTCCGCGGGCGACATCGTCTGTCTGGCGGGCATCGCGGACATCACGATTGGCGAGACCATCGCGGATCCGGAGCATCGACTGCCGATTCCTCCCGTCGCTGTCGATGAGCCGACGGTGTCGATGATCTTCGGCGTCAACACTTCGCCGATGGCCGGCCGCGTCGGCCAGTACGTCACCTCGCGTCACCTGCGCGAGCGCCTCGACAAGGAGCTGCTCGGCAACGTGTCGGTGAGGGTGGAGCCAACCGATACGCCCGAGCAGTTCAAAGTGCTGGGACGCGGAGAGCTCCAGCTGGCCATCCTGATCGAGATGATGCGACGTGAAAGCTACGAGCTTCAGGTCTCCCGGCCTGAGATCGTCGTCAAGGAGATTGACGGCGTTCGCATGGAGCCGGTCGAAGACCTCGTCGTCGACGTTGCCGAGGAATTCCAAGGAGTCGTCATCGCTCTGTGCGGCACGCGTCGAGGGACGATGACCAAGATGGTGAACCACGGCAGCGGACGTGTGCGCTTGGAATTTCGCATCCCGGCGCGCGGGCTGATTGGATTTCGATCGATCTTTCTCACCGACACCAAAGGCACCGGCATCATGAATCACCTGTTTGCGGGATGGGAGCCGTGGCACGGCCCGATTCCGTCGCGCTCGACTGGTGTGCTGGTTGCGGATCGGCCTGGCGTCACCACCGCCTATGCGCTCTCGAACCTCCAGGAGCGAGGCGTCATCTTCATCGAGCCAGGGACGACGGTCTACGAAGGGATGGTGATCGGCGAGAACTCCCGAACCAGCGACATGGACGTCAACGTGACGAAAGAGAAGAAACAGACGAACATGCGCGCGTCCACGGCCGACGAAGCCATCCGGCTCGTCCCTCCGCACATCATGGGGCTCGAGCAGGCGATCGAGTTCATCAACGACGACGAGCTCGTCGAGGTGACGCCAAAGTCCATCCGGCTACGAAAGCGGGTTCTGGCGGGGAATATCCGACCCAGAAAAACTGAGGAATAGAGAAAACGTACGCAGCCACAGAGACACCGAGACACAGAGCATTACTACGTACGAGTAAGTCAAAGATTAATGTCCGCTAGACGCGGGGTCGCGGAGGCATCAGCGCCAAACACTTCTCTGTGTCTCTGTGCCTCTGTGGCCACGTACGTTTCCGTTGAATCAGTGTCGAATAACCCGAAGTTCTCCCCATGCTGTGAGAGATCGAGTCCAAGCTGTTCGTGGTGCTCGTCCACTCGGAGCGGTGTGACCAGATCCACGAGTCGATAGATCACCCACGATCCACCAAACGTAAAAGCGCTCACGATGACGAGCGCGCCCAAGTGAACCAGCAGCAGCTGTGGCGATCCCGTGGCGACGACACCGCCGTCCTTGGCGAAGATCGCGGTCAGCAGCATGCCCACCATGCCGCCGACGCCGTGACACGGAAAGACGTCGAGCGTGTCGTCGATCGTCGAACGTGATCGCCAGTGCAGCGCGACGTTGCTCGCGCACGCAGCGATGAACCCGATGAAAATGCTCGCGCCAACCGAGACGTAGCCGGCCGCGGGCGTGATGGCGACCAGTCCGACGACGGCGCCAATGCACGCGCCTACAGCGGATGGCTTGTGGCCCCGGACCGATTCGACGAGGAGCCACGCCATCATCGCGGCGGCCGATGCCGTGTTGGTGGTCGCAAAGGCGAGGACCGCCGTTCCACCGGCCGTGAGCGCCGAGCCCGCGTTGAATCCAAACCAGACATTCCACACGATCGAGTTGCCGAGGATGATGAACGGTATGTGTTCCTGCTCGTGGATCACGACTGCCAGTTGGATGT
>JBOGIV010000117.1:0-28711 GCA_050747925.1 Vicinamibacterales bacterium | reverse complement strand
GTGCAAGGCCTACCTGATCCAACAGGGCAAGTTCCTGCTCATCCTCGAGCTCTTCATCGGCGCCGTGATGGTGACGTACTTCGCGCTGACCGGCCTCGAAGCCTCCCGCATCGCCATCGTCCTGCTCTTCAGTCTGATTGGGATCGGCGGTAGCTACGGCGTCGCGTGGTACGGCATCCGCATCAACACGCTCGCCAACTCACGCACCGCGTTTGCGAGCCTGCAAGGACGCGCGTTTCCCGTGTGCGACATTCCCCTTCGCGCCGGCATGAGCGTCGGGATGATGCTCATCTCGGTCGAGCTCCTCTTCATGCTCGCGATTCTGCTGTTCATTCCGGGCGAGTACGCGGGCGTCTGTTTCCTTGGCTTCGCCATCGGCGAGTCGCTGGGCGCCGCGGCGCTTCGTATCGCCGGCGGAATTTTCACGAAGATCGCGGACATCGGTTCTGACCTCATGAAGGTCGTCTTCAAGATCAAAGAAGACGATGCGCGCAATCCGGGCGTGATTGCAGACTGTACGGGCGACAACGCCGGGGATTCGGTCGGCCCAACCGCGGACGGTTTTGAGACCTACGGCGTCACGGGCGTCGCCCTCATCTCATTCATCATGCTTGCGGTCAAAGAGCCAACCATACAGGTCCAGCTCCTCGTCTGGATCTTCATGATGCGCGTGATGATGGTGCTGGCATCGGCGGGTTCCTACCTCGTGAACAACGCTATTGCAAAAGGCAAGTACGGCGGGGTCCAGAAGATGAACTTCGAAGCGCCACTTACGACGCTCGTCTGGTTGACGTCGATTGTGTCCGTGGTGGCCACCTACGGGCTGTCGAACATGCTGATCCCGTCGCTGGGCGGCAGTCCCGCGCTCTGGTGGCAGCTCTCCACGGTGATCACCTGCGGCACGCTGGCCGGCGCCATCATTCCCGAGTTCGTCAAGGTCTTCACCTCGGTTCACTCTTCCCATACGAGAGAGATCGTGACGTCGTCGCGCGAGGGCGGCGCGTCGCTCAACATCCTGTCAGGGCTGGTCGCCGGCAACTTCGGCGCCTATTGGCTCGGCCTCGCCATCATGGCCCTGATGGCGGTCGCCTATTACGTGTCCCAAATGGCGCTGTCGACAACGATGGTGGCGGGCGCGCCGATCATGCAGGCGCCCGCGATCTTCGCGTTCGGTCTCGTGGCGTTTGGATTCCTGGGCATGGGCCCGGTGACGATTGCGGTCGACTCGTACGGACCGGTCACCGACAACGCCCAGTCAATCTACGAACTGTCGACGATCGAGCAGATTCCCAACATCGAGCAGGACATTCAGAAGACCTTTGGCTTCAAGCCGAACTTCCATGTCGGCAAGGAACTTCTCGAAGAGAACGATGGTGCGGGCAACACGTTCAAGGCCACCGCCAAGCCCGTGCTGATCGGCACGGCCGTCGTCGGCGCGACGACGATGATTTTCGCCATCATCATGGCGCTGACCCAGGGCCTCTCGGATCAAGCGGCCATCAGCAAGCTGTCGATTCTGCACCCGCCGTTCCTGCTCGGTCTCATCACCGGCGGCGCGGTGATCTATTGGTTCACGGGCGCCTCGATGCAGGCGGTCACGACCGGTGCCTATCGCGCGGTCGAGTTCATCAAGCGCAATATCAAGCTCGAGGGTGCGACGAAGGCGTCGGTCGAAGACAGCCGCCGGGTGGTCGAGATCTGCACTCAGTACGCGCAGAAAGGCATGTTTAACATCTTCCTGGGGGTATTTTTCTCCACCCTGGCGTTTGCGTTCATCGAGCCGTTTTTCTTCATCGGCTACCTCATCTCCATCGCGCTTTTTGGCCTGTATCAGGCGATTTTCATGGCCAATGCCGGCGGCGCATGGGATAACGCCAAAAAGATCGTGGAGACGGAGCTGAAGATGAAGGGCACGCCGCTCCACGATGCCTCAGTCGTCGGCGACACGGTTGGTGATCCATTCAAGGACACCTCGTCGGTGGCGATGAACCCTGTCATCAAGTTCACAACGCTCTTCGGGTTGCTGGCCGTTGAGCTCGGTGTCTATTTGGCCGCTGAGCAGAGCGCCGTGCTGACCCATGTCCTTGCCGCGGCGTTTTTCGTCTGCAGTATGGCGTTTGTGTGGCGATCGTTCTACGGAATGCGGATCGAGGCGTAAGGAAGGCCGTATGCCCGATCCTGTAACTAATGTAAAAACAACGGTCTGCACGGCAGGCTAACCGTTGACGTCGAGATCTCGGCCGACTAGAATCGCCGGGCGTTCATCGAGTCGGGCGGCCCAGATGCGGTGGGAGCCCTGGGAGCCAAACGGTGTCTAATTTCATAACCCACAAGTCTGCGAACCGTCGGTGCGGCTGACGAGCGGGTGGGCCGTCTGGGTAACAGGTTGTGGCCCGGACGCTGGAGTATAATCGGCGGTCGTCGCCGCCGCGGCGGAACGCCAGGAGGAACACGTGCCACGCGACATGTTTGGTGATGTCGTCAACCCGTCGATCAAGATGGGGAACAAGAGCTGGTACACCGTACCGCTCACGATGCTGCTCGAGGCCGCGATCGTGGCCGCGATGGTGATCATTCCCTTGATGGCGACCGGGGTGATGCCGACCCCGCCGTCGATGATGGCGTTTGCGGCCGCTCCGCCCCCGCCCCCGCCCCCTCCACCGCCACCGCCTCCGCCAGAAGCGAAAGCTCCGCCACCGCCGATGGATGTCAGCCCGGATGCGGCCCCCATCGAGGCGCCGAAGGAGATCAAACCGGAAACCGGTCTCGAGGCTGGCTTTGAACGTGCCAGCGGTGTCGAAGGCGGGCTAATCGGCGGTGTCGCTGGAGGTATCACTGGCGGCATTCCCGAGCCTCCGCCGCCGCCCCCGCCCGTGGCGCCGGTGCGTGTCGGCGGCAACATCAAGCAGCCGCAAAAGATCAAGGACGTCCGCCCGATCTACCCGCCGATTGCCCAGTCGGCGCGCGTGCAGGGCATCGTGATCATCGAAGCCGTGATCGGCCCCGATGGTGCGGTGAGAGACGCCAAGGTCCTCCGTTCGATTCCGCTGCTGGATCAGTCAGCACTCGACGCGGTGCGGCAGTGGGTGTTTACGCCCACGTTGCTGAACGGCCAGCCGGTGCCGGTCATCATGACGGTAACCGTGCAGTTCACGCTGCAGTAGCAGGGGATTTCGAACAGACGTTTAGAGTTTGTGTTCGGTAGTCATGGCGTTGGCGGATTCCATCACCGCCAGGGCTCAGTTCGTCAACATGCGTTCGCTCGTGGAGGGTTCCGATGGAGGGTGGCAGTCTCGATCTCGTAACTATGTTTAATACGATGGGTGTCCCGGCGTTGGCCGTGGCCGCCATCCTGTTCATCATGTCGTTCTGGTCGGTAGGCGTTGCCATCGAGCGCTTCTACACCTATAACCAGGCGACCAAACAGTCGAAGATGTACGCCCCACTGGTGGCGAAACATCTCAAAGAGGGGCGCCTGAAGGAAGCCATCGCGCTGGCCGGGTCCAAGGACTACCGCTACAGCCACCTCGCTCGAGTCGTGAGCGCGGGCCTGCAGGAGTACCAGTTCCATCACGAGAGCGGCGGCAACCTCTCCCGTGAAGACCTGCTCGACACCGTCCGTCGCTCCATTCAACGCGCGACGGCGTTGACCAGCAACGACCTGAAGAAGGGCGTCTCCGGTCTGGCGACCATCGGCGCCACGGCCCCATTCGTCGGTCTGCTGGGAACCGTCGTCGGCGTCATCAACGCCTTCGTCGGCATCGCGTCGTCGGGCTCTGGCGGCATCGGCGCCGTCTCGGCTGGTATTGCCGAGGCGCTCGTCGAGACCGCGCTCGGATTGTTCGTCGCTATCCCGGCGGTTTGGTTCTACAATTACTTGTCCGGCCGCCTGGAGTACTTCGCCGTCGAGATGGACAACTCCTCGTCGGAGATGGTCGACTACTTCATCAGGAAGACGGCTTAAGAGGCCTTCTTGCTGTGATTCGTAACGGAGATCGCCATGTCAATGGATGTCGGCGGGGCAAAAGGCGGAATCAAGTCGGACATCAACGTCACACCCCTGGTGGACGTCATGCTGGTGCTGCTCATCATCATGATGATCGTGGCGCCACTGCTCCAAAAGGGCGCCGATGTGAGGATGCCGAGCGCCGCGAACAGCTCTGACAAACCGGAGACGCAGGATCAGACGGTCGTCGCGATCGACAGGAACGACCGGTTCTTCGTCAACGGCATTCCGGTCCGTCGGGAAGAGCTCCGCATCAAGGTCGAGGACATCCTCGAAACCAAGAAGGAGCGCATCATTCTGATCAAGGCGGATGAAGACGCGAAGTACTCGGCGATCATGGACGCGATGGACGAGCTGCGCGCCGGCGGAATCGAGGACATGGGCCTCATCACCGAGCGGAAGATCCGGCCGGGACAGACAGGGAGCAACTGAGATGGCACACGCACACCAGCATCTCGGCGCGGAAAAGGTCGTCACCGCCAAGAAGCTCGAAGTCAGCAGCGACATGAACATCACGCCGATGATCGACGTGCTGCTCGTGCTGCTGGTCATCTTCATGGCGGCTCTCCCGCTTTCGCAGAAGGGCATCGACGTCAACCTGCCGGCGGAGACCAAGAGCGCCAATCAAACTCAGGTCGATGTCTCGCAGATTGTCGTGAGCTATACGGCCGATCGAAAAATCACGATCAACAATTCGGACGTCACGATTCAAGAACTCGAGGAGCGGCTCCGCAGCATCTTCGAGGAGCGCAAGGACAAGACGATGTTCGTGATGGGCGCCGGCTCGCTGCGCTACGGCGACATCGTCGAGGTCATCGACGCGGCCAAAGGCGCCGGCGTCGAGAAGGTCGGCATCGTCACCGAGGGCATGCGGAAGGCCGCCACCGCGGGCAAGGTCCCCGGGGGTGACTGACGACGTCGGAGGTTCTCAACAAAGGTTCTCGACGAAGGTTCTCGACGTCCTGAACCACCACCCAGAACCGCCGTCGAGAACCACCGTCCAGAACTATCGTAAAGAACTGCCGGGAATATGAGGCAGTTCTTTCAGCTCCGGCAGCGTCTTGTCGGCCCGTCCCCAGATCTTCTGAAGCTCTCCGAACGCGCGTCGTGCCGTGGCTTGATCCTTGGCGGCTGTGGCGGCGCGCCCGAGCCCGAGAAGCGACAGCGCTCGCTTTGGCGTCCGTTTGAGCGCCGCTTCGAACTCGGGCATCGCTTCCTTCGGACGGCGAAGATCCATCAGCAGCTCTCCAACGAGCTCGTGGGCAGGCTTGACGGGAATCGGCGGGCCGAATTCAAACGACAGGCTGTCCTCGACCACTGCTGCCTGGCGGGCCAGGACGAGCGCTTCCTCGCGACGACCCTCTGTAAACAGAAGGGCGGCTTCGAGCTGCTGCGCCATGACCGCAGGGACCCGCTTGTCGACGCCGCCGCCGGCCGCGGGCAGGCCAACTTGCGGTTGAGTCCCGTGAACCTTGTGGGA
Source organism: Vicinamibacterales bacterium (assembly GCA_050747925.1). Lineage (GTDB taxonomy): Bacteria > Acidobacteriota > Vicinamibacteria > Vicinamibacterales > UBA2999 > 12-FULL-67-14b. The sequence goes on along the minus strand of JBOGIV010000117.1, from coordinate 23,225 downwards.
GTCGAGAGGAGCCTCGCCGGCGAGCGCAGCCATGGCTTGAAGCGCGTTGTTGGCCGCGGCACGGTTTCCAGAGCGCAGAGCGGCGAAACCGACGGCGAACAGGTCCGCCGCCACCGCGTCGTCTCCGAGGCCGGTGGCTTGAACCGGCGACTTGGCGTCGGCCCATTTCCTGGTCTCGATGACCCATGCGGCGCGCGCCAGAGCGAGATGGCTGCGAGTGCGAACCGAGCCGCTTTTGGTCGCGTCGGCTTCGATCTGGATGAGGATAGTGCGCGCGTCCTGCTGCCGGCCTTGCTGCAGATAGCCGTAGACGGTCCACAACAGGGCATGGAATCCGCGGTCATCGACGCCGAGGTTCCTGCGAGCGACGCGCGCGTCAGCGGCTTGATGAGAGCGCTCGTTCACCGCGACCGCTTCGTCCCACATGCCCAACGCGAAATAGATATGCGACGGCATGTGCAAGGCGTGCGACGCCGCGGGGGCGATCTTCGAATACGCGTCGGCGAATCGCAGGCCGAGCGGCGCGTGGATCGGATCGTCGTAGGAGTGGATCAAGTAGTGGGCGGCGCCCGGATGCTGCGGGTTTCTGGCATACACCCGCTCAACCAGTGCAGCGGCACGCATGTAGACCGATAGGTCCCGTCCTTTGTGACTCGTGCCCAGGAGCGACAGCGCATGAAACGCGGTCACTTCGTCGTCGGCCGGATACTTCTCGTGCATCCTACGCATCGTGTCGGCGTAGGCAAGGTCCCGCGTCAGCTTGTCGCCGCTTCCGTAAAGGCTGTCGAGCGATCCGAGCCAGTCCTTTTCCTTCGGCGTGGGCGCCTTGGCGAGGCGCGCGTCGGGCGTGGGCGCCAGGCGCGCGAGCGCGGCCTTCGCAAGGTCAGGCGCCGTTTGCTGCCACACCGGATGGTTGTAGGTCATGGCCTCTCCCCAGAAGGCCATCGCGAAGTTTGGGTCGGCCTTTTGGGCTTCCAGAAAGGCCTCCTTCGCATCGTCGTATTCGAAGCTGTGGAGCAGCAGCACGCCCTTCAGGAAGGACGGCTGGGCGGCAGGGGAGCCCGAGGTCGGAAAGTCGATTGTGCCCAGCTCGCTTTGGGCCCGAGGTGCGATGTTGGCGAGCACCGCGCCGGCAAGGACCGCCAGCGCGATTGTGAGACGACGGACCATTAGGGGATCTCCTGAGAAGGAAGTCTAGCAGGCTCGCGCGGTGATCGGGGATCGGGGGCCAGGGATCGGAGGTCCGACCGGGATCGGGGAGGAACCGGATCAGGGATCAGGGATCAGGGATCAGGGATCAGGGATCGGGGATCGGGGATCCCTAATTAAAGAAGTAGCGGAAGCTGAGCATCACCTTGTAGACGTCGATCAGGTCAGACGTCGACTGGTAGCTGGTGGACATCAGCTGATTGTTGACCACCCGCAGCCGATACTGGAGACGGCCGCTGGCGTCCGCTGATGGATTGGTCAGCGGCTGGTTGGACACCAGGCGCTGGCCCACGCCCCAATCGTGGTTCAGCAAGTTGCCGAAGTTGATGAAGTCGGCACGGAACTGGAAACGCTGACGCTTTCCGCCGATCGTCGTGAACACATCCTGCGCGACGCTCAGGTCCATGCGCCTGACGATCGGGAGGAACACGGCGTTGCGCACTGCATACTCGCCACGGTGCTTGCTGAGGTACGGGTCCTGCTGAATGTAGGCTTCCCAAGCCGCGGCCTGCTGGGCCGCCGTGAACGGCACCGCCCCTGTGATGTCCTGGAAGTTCATCTCGCTCGTATTGCGCGGGATGTAGATCAGGTCATTGTTCGTCGAAGCATCGCCGTTGGCGTCACCCGTGAAAGCGTAGCTCGTGTTGCCAATCGTCCGCGCCTCCCAGAACAGTGAGAACGATGTTGCGCCGAAGTTGAAGTACTCGCGGCGGTAGTTTGCCGAGAAGTAGAAGCGGTGACCAGGTGAGCTCGCCGAGTAGCTGAGTCCCGGGTTGTTGGGATCCCCGGACATCGCGTTGTTGGTGAACGAACCCGACGCAATCGAACCGGGATCGATGGTGTTCTTGGCCTCGCCGTAGTTGTACGCCGTCTGCACGAAGCCGCTGCGGAACACCTTCTTGGCCGAGGCCGAAACCGTCCACGAACGGCCGATGTCCTGATTCTGCAGAACATAGTTCCCCGCGATGTTCGAGTTGATGCGGTTGGTCGTGTAGCGTGGGCGAGTGTCGGCACCCGCAAACGTCGTCTGAGCGGCGGGCAGGTTGGCGTTGATGTAGTACATCCCATTCACATCGCGGTTGTAAACGAACTCCAACGTGCCGCTGACGTTCCAGGGCAACCGGTGGTCGAGACCGAGGTTCGTCCTCCACAACTGCGGGAACCTGAAATCATCCGACGTGACGTTGAGCTCGTAGGCCGCCGCCGGCGCTCCAGTGACGTTGGTCGGCTTGTACCTGTCGGGATTTGGATTGAAGGGAAACGCCGCGGTGTTGCTCTGATCGATGAACCCCGTCAACACACCTGTGTTCCCGATCTGATTCGAGATCCACACATAGGGGGGTTTGCCAGTGAAGATACCGGATCCACCGCGCACCTGAGTGCTGCGATCGCCGCGGACATTCCAATTGAAGCCGATACGCGGGGACCAGAGGATTTTTGATTCTGGCAACTTGCCGCTCGAGTACCTCACGGTCGCGCCGGTTTGGTCGCGGAAGGAGAGCGCATCGGCCAGGGCGTTGGTGTAAGCCGTGTCGCCAAAGATGGCCACGTCGCCTCGGACACCGCCGATGACCTTGAGGTTGTCTCGCACATTCCATTCGTCCTGCGCGTACCCGCCGACGTACTTCACTTCGAGCGGCTGGATCGGCTTCTCCTGACCTGGGATGTTCGAGTAGCGCACCTGAAAGCGCCCTAGTGTGATCGGCGAAGTGGTCCGATTCGGGTTGGCGAGGAAGCCCTGCGCATCGGCGTAGAAGTCGGCCAGCGAGTTGTAGATGTACGCGCTCTGTTTGCCTGGGAAGAACACGTTTGTGGAGTTGTACTTCTCGAAGCTCGTGCCGAAGGTCAACGAATGCTTCTCTCCGTATCGCGTAAAGCTGTCCTGCAGCTGGAACGTCTTGTAGTAGAGCTCGTTATTCGGCGTGAAGGGCTCTGACCCGAACGACGTATATACCGAGCCGCCTTGCAGCACGTCCACGAGCGGGAAGAGCTTGCCGACGTCCCCTCGACTCTCGTTGGCCGAGCTGTAGCCGATGATGAGAGAGTTGGACATCTTGGTGCCGATAATCGTGTTGAGCTCACCGATCCCCCACTTCGTCTTCTCGAGCATCTTGTAGTTCGAGGCTGAGAAGTTCAGGCCGAACAGATTCGAGCGGCGCGTGCCAAAGCCGAGCGACGACGAGTTGGACAGCAGAATGTCGGAGTCCGAGTCCAGTTCGTTGTAACGGAAACTGAGCTTGTTCCGCGTGTTGAGGTTGTAGTCGAGCTTCACCAGCGTTCGACGACCCGGTACCCCAAAGGGGTAGTCCTGATAGAGACCCGGGTCGTAGCTGAAGCTGGACTTGAGAAAGCTCCCCAAGGCGTTCAAATCCGAAGCAAGGACGCGCGTGACGCTGCCAGCCGCAGTCTCACCGCCCGCGTTCGCGCGGAATGTCGTTCCTGGCTGCTCGAGCTTCTCGCCTTCGAGGTTGCCGAAGAAGAAAAGCGTGTTCTTCACGATCGGCCCCGACGCCCAGCCGCCGCCGTTCTTGAAGTCGAACGTGCCGGGATTGAATGCCAGGCCTTTCGCCTCTTTGCCGACCAAGCTCTGATTGCGAAGCTGATAGAAACCGCCGGCGGAGAACTGATTCGAGCCGCTGCGCGTGACCGTGTTCACGCCGCCACCAATGAAGTTGCCCTGTCGGACATCGTATGGCGCGACGCTCACTTGCACCTGCTCGATCGCCTCCATCGAAATCGGCGCGACGTTGGTCCGTTCGCCGGGTGCACCGGCCAACCCGAACGAGTTGTTGAAATACGACCCGTCAACCGTGAAGTTGTTCATGCGGTTGTCCTGGCCGCCAAGCGACATGCCTCGGGCTTCCGGCGCGAGGCGAATGATGGCGTCGATCCGGTTGTTGATAGTGGGCAGCGCCGCGATCGTCTCGCGGCTGATGGCGGTCGCCGAACCGGTCCGATCCGAATTGAAAATGGTGTCGGATTTGGCGGTCACCGTGATGGTTTCAGTGACCGAGATACTTTGAACGGTGAACGACAGGTCGGTCGCGTTCCCCAGGGCGACCATGATGTCTTCCTGAGTCTCGGGCTGGAATGCGGCGCCGCCGGTTCCGGCGAACGCGACTGTCACCGAGTACGGACCACCGACGCGCACACCGGGAATCAAGAATCTCCCGTCAGCGCGGGTCGTCGCTTCGTAGCTGGTTCCTGATGGGAGGTGGATGGCGATCACGCTCGCACCCGCGACGGGCGTCAGCCCGGCCCCCACAACCTTTCCTGCGAGAGAGCCTGTGGTCACGCCCTGCGCGTTCGCCAAATCGATTGCAAAGACGCCAACCGCCAAGAGGGAGAGGACGATTCGTGTCACGTGTTTCATGTGTTTCACTCCTAAACCTCCACAACTTACCATCGGAGAATGACACTTCGGTAAAACAAAAAAACGGGCCGGATACCGCCTGGCGCGGATCCAGCCCGTCGAATGGTTGGTCGTCTGCCCCAGGAACTAATTGGTCCCCGCGGCCTTCTTGCGCAGCTCGTTTGCTCTGTCGGCAAGGACCGAGGCGTCCTTGAGCAACTGCTGCTGCTTCTTGGGGTCCTTTTCGAGGTTGGCCTGAAGCCTGAAGAGGAGGCCCTTATAGGTGATCGCCTCCATGTAGTCAGCCCTGATGCCGATTGCTTTGTCGATCGCCGTCAGGCCGTCCATGACAAACTGCATCTTCTCTTTGTCGGACAGACGGAAATCACGAAACGCCTTGTCCCAGTAGTGCTGCGCGACCGTGTAGTGCGCTTCTGGATTGTTCGGCTCGATCTTGATGCGTTGGTTCAGGGTCTCCATCGTCTTGGTGAAGTCGCCCTGGCGGTTGTAGTAGCCGGCAAGCACCGAGTAGACATTGGGGTCGTTCGGCTTGGCGTCGCGGCCTTTGAGGAACATCTGTTCGGCGAGTTCGTACTCGCCAGAGTCTTCGTAAATCTTGCCCAACTGGAAGTAGTTTATGGGCTCGTTGGGACTCAGTTCGATCATGCGCTTCACCACTGGCTCGGCCGCTGTTGGGTCGTTGAGCTTCTCGGGACCGTACGCCGCGACGAGATAATCGAGCGACAGCGTCCGCATCTTCTCGTCTTGGGTGATCTTCTCGCTGGCGAGTTTGTAGTTGGCGATCGCCCTGTCGAGCAGAGCGTCGTTGGCGGCTTCGCCGCGCTTGGCCGGACGATAGAGGTTGTCGTAGGAGTTTCCCAAATAGAAGTACACACAGCCCGGGCCGGTCGTGCAGGTCTGGAGCGTGTTGTCTGGATCGAGGCTCGCGGCCTCTTCGTACTTCTCGGCGGCCTCTCTCCAATCTGAGCTCGCGTACAGCTTGTTGGCGTCCTTGTACGCTTTCATACCGCGGATCTGGCCGAGCTGTCCGCACCCGGCGAGCGCGAGGCCCAACCCGGCGATGAGTGCCAGACACGCTGCCGTAGACCGAATCCTCATCAGTTCCCCCTTCAATCCCGTAGTGCACTGCAACGCCGCTGGCGACGGCGCCCGCTGTATCAGCCCTCTATTATGTGGTGTCTCTGGCGGTGCTGCCCAGGTCACTCATGACGCAGATGACACAAACGACCCAGCCACGCTCAAGGCCGCAAAGTATAGTCCCGTTTCTTGACCGCTCGCAACCGCGCCCCTATGATGGCGCAGGCGACTCCCTCCCCTGTTTTAGACACCGAACCTGATGATTCGCTTCGAGGACCTTCTCGAGAAGGTCCGTCGCTACAGTCCGGAGGCGGACCTCGAGCTGCTCCGCCGTGCCTATGTGTTCTCTGCCCTCGAACACAAGGGGCAGGTGCGCCATTCGGGCGAACCGTACCTGGTTCACCCGATGGAAGTCGCGAACATCCTCGCAGATATGAAGCTGGATGCGGTATGCATCGCCGCCGGCCTGCTGCACGACGTCGTCGAAGACACCCTCACCCAACCCGACCGGATTCGCGAGAAATTCGGTGAGGACGTCGCGCACATCGTTGAGGGCGTCACCAAGATCGGCGCCATTCCCTTCTCTTCGAGTGAAGAGCGGCAGGCGGAGAATTTCCGCAAGATGCTCCTCGCCATGGTTGACGACATCCGCGTGATTCTTGTGAAGCTGGCCGATCGCCTGCACAACATGCGCACGCTGCAGCACATGCCGGAGGAACGACGCGTCAGCGTCGCGCGAGAGACCAGCGACATTTACGCGCCCATCGCCAACCGGCTGGGCATGAGCCGCATCAAGAACGAGCTCGAAGAACTGTCGTTCCGCTACTTGGAACCGGCCGCGTACGAGTCGCTTCGCGCGAAAGTCGAGGCCAAACGCCAGCCCATGGAGGGCATGATCGAATCGCTGACCGCCGCGATTCGCGCCAAGCTCGACGATGCGCAAGTGCCCGTGATCAGCATCGACGGCCGGCTCAAGCGTCTCTACAGCATCTGGCTCAAGCTGAAGCGGCAGAAGATCGACTTCGAGCAGGTCTACGACTTCGTCGCGCTCCGCATCGTGACGCCCTCGGTCAAGGACAGCTACGCGGCGCTCGGGATCATCCATCAGACCTGGTCGCCCGTGCCCGGACGGATCAAAGACTTCATCGCCATTCCGCGTCCCAACGGCTATCAGTCGCTGCATACGTCGGTGATCAGCGAGCGCGGCTTTCCGTTCGAGGTCCAGATCCGCACAGAGGAGATGCATCGACTCGCCGAGGAAGGCATCGCCGCGCATTGGAAGTACAAGGAGGGTCGGGTGGGCGCCGGCCGCGACGAACAGTACTTCCAGTGGCTCCGTCAGCTCCTCGAATGGCAACAGGAAGTCCGCGACCCGGAGGAGTTTCTCGCCAACCTGAAGATCGATCTCTATCCCGAAGAGGTCTACACGTTCACGCCGCGCGGCGCCGTCAAGGTTCTGCCGAAGGGCGCGACCGCGATTGATTTCGCCTACGCCATCCACACCGACGTTGGCCATCAGTGTGTGGGAGCGCGCGTCAATGGGCGCATGGTGCCGCTCCGCACGCGACTGCAAAACGGCGACATCGTCGAGATCGTCCGGAACGCCACCCACAAGCCGAGCCGCGATTGGCTCGCCTTTGCCGTCACCTCACGCGCGCGCAACAAGATCAAGCATCTGATTCAGAGCGAGGAGAAAGAACGCGCCATCGAGCTGGGACGCCGGGTCTTCGAGAAAGAGTCGCGTCGCTTCGGCCTGAATCCAGCCAAGCTCATCGACAGCGAAGCCTGGTCTCGTCTCACAACTGAGTTCAGCGTCCCCAAGCCGGACGATGTGCTGGCGCAGATCGGATATGGGAAGCTCTCGCCGCGTCAGGTGCTGAACGGGCTCGTGCCTCCGGAGCAGCTCAAGGAGCAGGCGCCCGAGCATCCAGTGGTGTCCGCGGTCAAGCGAGTGCTCCGGCCAGGCGCGAGCCCCGACCGCATCAAGGTCAGTGGCGCTGACGATCTGATGGTGTTTCGCGCGCGATGTTGCAACCCGATTCGCGGAGAAAAGATCGTCGGCTACATCACGCGGGGAAAGGGCGTTTCAGTGCATTCGGCAAACTGCGCGAACGTTGTCAATTTGATGTACGACCCGGAGCGCCGGATTGACGTCGAATGGGACAAAGGTACGGATGCTGCGCCCTACACCGTTCGACTCACGATGGAAGTGGAAGACCGGAAGGGCATTCTCGCCGAGTTGAGCGCGAAGATTGCCGGGATCAACACCAACATCACCAACATGGAAGCGACGACCGGCGATCGCCGAGGCCGCATCGAGATGACCATTGAAATCAAGGACTTGAAGCACCTCGAGAAGGTGATCAAGTCGATTCGTGGAGTGGAAGGCGTACTCGACGTCGAGCGGGCTGTTCGGAGCTGACCCTCTCGACAAACCTAAAGGTTTGTCGCCACCTACAGCTCAGAAGACTGGTGGCAAACAGCTCAGAAGACTGTGGCGACAGACCTTTTAGGTCCGTCGATCCGCTCTAGGCTGCCTTGACGACCTTGCCGGACCGAATGCAGCGAGTGCAGGCTCGGATGCGCCTGTTCGCTCCGTCAACAACCGCACGGACGGACTGCAGATTGGGTTCAAATCGACGAGGGCGCACATTGTGGGCGTGCGACACGCGGCGCCCGACCGTCGGTCCCTTCCCGCAGATTTCACAGCGCATGGCCATGGCCTCGGACTCCTCAATTCCCTTGAAGTGGAAACAAAAATCCTATCACCAAGGGTTCCAAAGTTCCAAGGTTCAGGACGTAATGATCAGTGGGGACGACGTCGGCGCCGCCACCGGCGGCAGGTGGCGCAGCAGACGCGCCAGCAACTCCAGGTAGCTCTTCGGCGAGTCGCCCAGTGGCGCCCCTTCATGCTTCGCGCCTCGCTCGATCCCCCTCAAGAGCGCAGCCACCTCGCGCTCGGCGCGCGAGCCCCCGGATTTGGTGATCTCTTCGAGCACGGGCCTCAACTCGCGTCGAAGACCTTCCGCGACCGGCGAGCTCGTGGATTCGTCATAGATCACGCCTTTACTGGCAGACTCGAGCGAGCTGGCCAGTGCTCCGGCGGCCAGCGCCACATCGGCGTCAACCAGCGACGCGAACCCGGCCGGTTTGTGGCGCAGCACCATTGTCTGCAGAACAAAAAAGAGCTGGAGCTGGCGTTCCGAGATCGCGCCGAGCGTCGCCATCAGGGTCCCGACATCGCGATCAATCTGCCGTTTCACGACCGACGCAGGATGTCGGTGGGCGGTCTCGAGGAAAACGCAGTCAGCCGGGCACGCGATCTCGATCTCGCGTTTTGTCGCGCAGCAGATGGGGCAGATGTCTTGACCGAGCGCCGGGCACGCGCGCTTGCTGGGGCGTTTCTGACACAGCGGGCACCGCATCCGAAGAGAATAGCAGGCCACGCGGGGTGTGTAATTCTTGCCATCCCTTGAGTCACGAGCTTCCATCCGCCCCTTCTACCTGTCATCGGAGGCGGACACACTGTCCGCAGAACCCAAATTGGCCGAGCGGCGTCTAACTACCAGTAAACAGTGTTCGGACGTCTCGCCGTGGCAGGGGACTCGAACCTGTAAGCCGTTAAAGACTAAAGCGATAGAGAGAGAATGCCGGTTCAAGGCTCGGACCCACGCCCGGTGGGCTGAGTGCCGAGTTGGCTTGGTTCATACCCCGGCAACCTTTCTCACGCCTCATCTCCGGTTTCCGACTCTGCGGATAAACGGCTGGCTCATAGGCACTGCTCTTGCACCTGGAGCGGGCAATCATGAACCTCCCTTCAGAGGCAGGGAGGACGGAAGGAGCGGCTTAGGTCATGGCCAAGGCAACCAAGAAGTCCACAGTCGTGGCTGAAACGCCCACACGGCTTCGCTACGCGGAATTGAAGCGGATGCTCGAAGAGCGTCAGCGCGAACTCCTCACCGAAGTTCAGGGCAAGATTCGCGACGTGCGACTCGAAGGTTCGGACAAACCGCACGAGGTTTTGGATCAGGGTGAGACCTCCGAGGTCGATATCCAGGAAGACATCGAGTTCGCCCTCATCCAGATGAAGGCGGAGACGCTGAACAAGATCAACGAGGCGCTCTCCCGCCTCGAAGAGGGCAACTACGGCTTTTGCTTCGAGTGCGGCGAGGAGATCGCTGAAGCACGGCTCCGAGCGCTGCCTTTCGCCGTCCGCTGCAAGGATTGTGAGGAGGCTCGAGAGAATGCCCAACAGCGGGAGCGAGTGCTGGCCCGTCGTGGCAGCAGCTCGACGCTCCTCTTCGACATGCGGGGATAAACCGCGGCGTCCTTGAACCACAGGCTCCGCCGGTAGCGGGGCCTGCTGGCCCCCCTTCCGGCGAAGTCCAAAGGAAATCTGGCGGTTTGTGCTACAGAGAGGCTTCGCCATGAGCGACCAGCTGGAACAATTCGACCCTCCGGTGCCGGAAGCGACGTTTCGCCTGCCACCTGACATGCCCGTGCTGCCGCTGCGGGATACGGTGCTCTTTCCGCAGGCGTTCATGCCGCTGGCCGTGGCTCGAGAGAGCAGCGTCAAGCTGATCGACGAGGCCGTCGCCGGTGGCCACACGATCGCCGTTTTCGCCCAGAAAGAGGCGAGCGAAGACGAGCCGAGTCAAAGCGATCTGTATGAGATCGGCACGGCCAGCCAGATTCACAAGATGTTCAAGCTGCCCGACGGCAGCTTGCGAATCATCGTCCAGGGCCTGGCGCGCGTGCGGCTCAGCGAGCTCTCGCAGGTGCGGCCGTATCTTCTCGGGGTGGTGAGCGAAGCGCCGGAGGTGTTGCTCGACGCCGATCGGCTCGAGATCGACGCGCTTCAGCGCAACATCAAGGCGAATTTCCAGCAGATTGTGTCGATGTCTCCGTTGATGTCCGACGATCTGCAGGCGCTGGCGGTCAACATCACCGACCCTGGTCGTCTCGCGGACTTCATTGCGTCGAGCCTTGGGACGATTTCGACCGAGACCAAACAGGAGATGCTCCAGACGCTCGACGTTCGTGCGCGTCTCGACCTGCTGAACCGCCTGCTGATCAAAGAGATCGAGGTCCTCGAGCTCGGGTCGAAGATCCAGTCGCAAGTGCAGTCGGAGGTCGGGAAGAACCAACGCGACTACTTCCTGCGGGAACAGCTCAAGGCGATTCAAAAGGAGCTGGGCGAGGGCGACGACCAGTCACGAGAGATCGAAGAGCTTCGCGCCAAGCTCGAAGCCGTCGGCCTGCCCGAGCCCGTGAAGAAGGAAGCGCTGCGCGAGCTCGATCGCCTGTCGAAGATGCCGCCGGCTGCTGCCGAGTACACGGTGGCACGGACCTATCTCGATTGGATCGTGGCGCTCCCATGGTCGAAGCGCACCGAAGAAGTGATCGACCTGAAGAAGACCAAGGACGTCCTCGACGCCGATCATTCGGGTCTGGAAAAGGCGAAGGATCGAATCCTGGAATACCTCGCCGTGCGCAAGCTGAACCCTGGTATGAAGGGGCCAATCCTGTGCTTTGTCGGCCCCCCTGGAGTCGGCAAGACATCGCTGGCGCGATCGATCGCCCAATCGCTTGGCCGCAAGTTCGTCCGCATCTCGCTTGGCGGCGTGCGCGACGAGGCCGAGATCCGAGGTCACCGTCGCACGTACATTGGTGCGCTGCCGGGCCAGATCATTCAGGGCTTGCGTCGCGCGGAATCCAAGAACCCCGTGTTCATTCTGGACGAAGTGGATAAGCTCGGCGCCGACTTCCGAGGTGATCCTTCGTCCGCGCTCCTCGAGGTGTTGGATCCCGAGCAGAACAACACGTTCCGTGACCACTACCTGGACGTGCCGTTCGATCTCTCAGAGGTGCTGTTCATCACAACGGCCAACGTCCTCGACCCGGTTCCTCCGCCTCTTCGCGATCGCATGGAAGTCCTGGAGCTGCCGGGCTACACCGAAGACGAAAAGCTCGTGATCGCTCGCGATCACCTGGTCGGCAAGCAGGTTCAGAATCACGGGCTGACGTCCAAGCAGATCACGTTCACTGACCAGGGGCTCCGAACGGTGATCCGCGGCTACACGCGTGAGGCCGGCGTTCGGAATCTCGAGCGTGAGATTGGGGCCATCTGCCGCAAGATCGCGCGCCGGCGCGCCGAGGGAGACGTCGACAAGGTGCGGGTGACGCCAGAGCTCGTTGACGAGCTGCTGGGAGCGCCTCGCTTCATGGAAGAAGAGATCGCCCATCGCACGAAACAGCCGGGTGTCGCAATCGGCATGGCCTGGACGCCAGTTGGCGGCGACGTGCTGTTCGTCGAGGCATCGCGTATGGCGGGCCCGGGCTCGCTCACGCTGACCGGCCAGCTGGGCGACGTGATGAAAGAGTCGGGCCGGGCCGCGCTGTCATGGGTGCGCGCACACGCCGAGGAGTGGGGCGTGGACCCAGAGTTCTTCAAGACGTCGGAGATCCACCTTCATGTGCCCTCAGGGGCGATTCCCAAGGACGGTCCGTCAGCGGGCGTGACGATGGTGACGGCGCTGGTTTCGGAGTTGACGCGTCGGCCGGTACGCGGCGATGTGTCGATGACCGGTGAGATCACGCTGTCCGGAAAAGTTCTGCCTGTCGGCGGCATCAAGGAAAAGGTGCTGGCGGCGAAGCGGGCCGGCGTCAAGGAAGTGATCCTGCCGCGGCACAACGACAAGAACGTGCGCGAGGATCTTGGCGAAGAGCTGCGGAAGGGTCTCACCATTCACTTGGTGGACACCATCGACGAGGTGTTGCTGCTCGCGCTGGTGCGGCAGACCGATCGGCCGCTCAAAGCAGTGTCAACCCCGCCACGGTCTTCAGATCGACGATCTCACCAGCCGCGACCAGGGCTCGGGCCTCGACCACGCTGAAGGTTCGAGGCTCGATCTCTTCGTCTTCGTCTTTCCGAGCGGTGGAGTCCGGGGCCGGGGGCCCCAACTCCTCGCAGCGGAAGTAGATCATTTCCTCGTCACAGAATCCGGGCGTGGGGTAATAGGCGCGCACACGCTCCACCCGCTTCGGGACCAGGCCGATCTCTTCCTCGCACTCGCGTGCGGCGGCGAGCGCCGGATTCTCGCCCGGCTTGAGACTGCCCGCCGGCAACTCCCAAATCCACCGATCCAATGCGTAGCGGTATTGCCGAATCAGGATCACTGTCCCCGGCTCGGGAATCGGCAACAGCACGACCGAACCCGGGTGGCGGACGATCTCCAGGCTGACGGTGTGACCCGTCGGCAACGTCACGCGATCGACTTCAAGCGTGAAGATGCGTCCGCGGAACACCTCGCGGCGCTCAAGGAGCCGGGTCGGTTGTGAAGCCGCCATTGGAATCCCCCGAGAAGATTGACTCCCGGAGCTCGGATGGCGCCACTTCGTACACGATCGCCTCCAAGTCGGCGGGGAGTGGTGCGGAAAACGACAGTCGCTCACCAGTCCGCGGGTGAGTGAAGGCGATGCGCTCAGCGTGGAGGAACGGCCGCGTCAGGCGTTGAACCGCGCGCAACGTGTTCGGCACGCGACGCCGCACGCCGCCATAGAGCGCGTCGCCAACGATCGGGTGGCCAATGGCGCTGAGATGCACGCGAATCTGATGCGTGCGTCCTGTGGCGATGGCGACGCGGAGGAGCGTGACGCCTCGGAGGTCGCGCGACCACGTCACGCGTGTCACCGCATCGCGCGCGCGGCCTGCGCGCGTCGACATTTTGAGCCGGTTCTTCGGGTCGCGCCCAATCGACGCGTTGATGCGCTTTCGCTGCTGCACGAGGCCCCACGCGAGGGCGACGTATTCCTTTTCAATCTCGCGATCGTGGAACTGCCGCGCGAGCTCTCGATGCGCTTCGTCATGCTTGGCGACGACCATCACGCCGGAAGTGCCTTTGTCGAGCCGATGGACGATGCCGGGCCTCGCCTCGCCGCCGATGCCGGACAAGTCCTTGACGTGGTGGAGAAGCGCGTTGACGAGCGTGCCGCTCTGGTTGCCGGCGCCAGGGTGAACGACCATTCCCGCGGGCTTGTTCACCACGACCAGATCGCCATCGTTGAAGAGAATCGCGAGCGGCAGATCTTCGGGTTGCGCCGACACCGGGTTGACCTCCGGCAACTCCACCGCGACGATGTCGCCGTCACGAACCTCGGTATTGGCTTTGGGTGTCTTGACCCGTGAATGGGAGACGTGCCCGTCTTCGATCAGGCGCTGGATTTGCGAGCGGGAGTGTTCGGGAATCTCGCCCGCGAGGAATCGGTCGAGCCGGCTGCCGTGATGCTCGGCCTCTGCGGTCAGCTCGATGCGGTTCACGCAAACCGCGGCTTACGCGGTCCACGCGGCGGCGCTTCAGGAGCGGGCGGGTGTTCGGGGCGGCCCAGGTACCACAGCATGAAGAGGCTCAGCGGCCCGAGCAGGAGCGAAATGAATTGCGACGTCGAGATCATCCCGAACACGACGCCGCGCTCGTCGCCTCGGAAGAATTCGATCACAAACCTCAGCAGCGAGTAGAGGCCGACGAAACTCCAGAACGTGCGTCCGGGGTACGCGTTGGGCCGCTTTTCGAGCGCGAGGAGGGCGAGGAAGATAAAGAGTCCTGCTGCCGCCTCGTAGACCTGCGTCGGGTGGATCGGCACGTTGAGCGGCGTACCGACGTTGAAATTGGCGACTGGATCTGTGAACGTGATGGCCCAGGCCACCGTCGTGGGCTTTCCGTAGCAGCAGCCGGCCATGAGACACCCGAGCCGGCCCACCATATAACCAAGCGCGATGCCTGGTGCGAAGAGATCGCCCGACGTCCACAGCGGCAGGCGGTGCTTGCGCAACAGGTAGATGCAGACAAGGACGGCCGCGATCAATCCACCGTAGAACACCCCCCCCGAACGCAGCAGCGTCGTGAACTCCTGCCAGCTGCTCGTGAAGTGCCTGAAGTCAACGATGAAGAGGAGTGCCTTCGCGCCGACCAGCGCGGCGATGATCACCCAGATGAGCAGATCCATCACCTTGTTGCCGTCCACGCCCGCGGCGCGCGCCCGTCGCACGGCCATCCAGAGGCCGATCAAGTAGGCGGAAGCCAGCAGCACGCCGTACGAGTAGATGGTGATCGGCCCGAGCTCAAACAGGATTGGATGCACGTCGTCGTCCCAGCCCCAGAATATCGAGAATCATGAAGGCGACGCCAATGGTGATGGCGGCGTCGGCGACATTAAACGCCCAGAAGTGCCAGCCCCGCCAGTACGCGTCGACGAAGTCCAACACGTACCCGGTTGTGGCGCGGTCGATCAGGTTGCCGACCGCGCCGCCAAGGATGCCCGCGACGCCGATGCGGGCGAGCCGATCGGCCAGCGGGACCGAGACGGCATACCAGCCCACGCCAGCCAGGGCCACCAGCGCGACGATGGAGAGGGCCAGGGTCTTCAGCGGAAAGTCCACGGTGTTCAACATCCCGAAAGCGGCCCCTGTGTTGTGGACGCGCGTCAGGTCCAGAAAGCCTGGAACCAGAACCACACTGTCGTGCAGGGGCAGCCGATCGCGAACGATGGCCTTCGTGATTTGATCGAGCACGACCACCGCCACCGCGATCGAAAGCTCGAGCCGCCGCGATCCGATCACGCTCTGCCTTCTGCCTTCCGTCCGCCGACGCGCCCGCCGGACGCTACGGCGAGACTCGCCGACCAGCCTACGCTAAAGCTACGGCGGTCCGCCGAAGCCTCGGCGAAGGCGGAAGCTCGCGAACCCTTGTGAGCGAAGGCGGGCATTCTGCCTGCGTAGGAGCGTCTCTGTGCAATCTGACTCATCTGCGGCCTCTGGGAGTCTGTCTGCGTAACAGCAGTAATCACAGGGAGGTCATGGAGATCAGGGAGTCAATCTTTGTCAGATCCAACTCTATCTCCCCGATCTCCCTGATCTCCCTGTGATTCTCCTAGAGACTCACCGGCTCGGCGAGCGCGTCGACACACCGGCTGCAGATGCCTGCGAGCTCCGGAGACTGGCTGACCTCTGGAACGTAGCGCCAGCAGCGTTCGCATTTGACGCCGTCCGCGGGTCCTATCTCAACACCAATGTCCGGCACAAAAAAACTTGTGACACTTGGGTCTAGTAGTGGCTTCGGAGGAGCGTCGCGTAACTCGACGGCTGACACGCCAAGCAAAGTCGGCAGGAACTCGCGATATGGCTCCAGATGATCGTACCAATCGCCCTGCGCGTTTACTGTTGCTCTGGCCGAGAGTCCGGTGGAAACGATTCTCTTATTTCTCTTTTCCTCGATTCTTGAGTTAGCCAAGCGGCGCAGGTCTAGGAGTCGATTCCATCGCTCGAGCAGCGTCGAGTCTCTCCAGCAGATCAGATCGGTCGGGAAGCGCGCCATGTGGACCGATGCTTCGCGGTCGCCCGGCAACAGCCGCCAGATCTCATCCATCGTCACCGACAAGATCGGCGCCAGGAGACGCGCCAGTCCATCGACGATCAGGAACATCGCGGTCTGACCCGAGCGTCGTGCCTCAGACTTGGCGCCGAAGGTATACATCCGATCCTTCGTGACGTCCACATAGAACGCGCTCAGGTCGACCGTGATCAGGTGGTTCGCAGCGTGGAAGACGGCGGGGTAGTCGTACTCGGCGTACGACGACACCATGCGCTCGGCGGCCTCCGCGTATTTGGCGAGCGTCCACCGGTCGATCTCCACCATGCGTGACTTGGGAACGCTGTCGTCCTTGGGATCGAAGTCATAGAGATTGCCAAGAAGAACGCGAAGGACATTGCGGATCTTCCGATACGCCTCGACCGTCCGCGCCAGGACCTCGTTGCCGACCCTGATGTCTTCGCGATAGTCCACCATCGACACCCACAACCGCAGGATCTCGGCGCCGCTTTGCTTGATCACGTCCTGCGGCACGATGGTGTTGCCGAGCGACTTCGACATCTTTCGGCCCTGCTCGTCGACGACGAAGCCGTGGGTGAGGACCTGATTGAACGGCGCGCGTCCGCGCGTGCCGATGCCGACCAGCAGCGAGCTGTGAAACCAGCCGCGATGTTGATCGCTGCCTTCCAGGTAGATGTCGGCCGGCCAGCGATGGTCCTCGCGGAAGGGCAGCACCGCTTCGTGACTCGAGCCCGAGTCGAACCACACGTCGAGAATGTTGGTTTCGCGTTCGAACTCGGTGCCGCCGCAGGATGGGCACGTCAGCCCGTCGGGCACGAACTCATGCACCGGCCGCTCGTACCACGAATCGGCGCCGTGCTCGTCGAAGACCGCCGCAGCCTTCTCGGCCAGCGCCTTGGTGAGGAGCGGCTGACCGCAACCCTTGCAGTCCATCGCCGGGATCGGCACGCCCCACGCGCGTTGGCGCGAGATGCACCAGTCTGGCCGGTTCGCGATCATGCCGAAGATGCGCTCACGACCCCATGACGGGATCCACTGCGTATCGTCGATCGCCTTGAGCGCCTTCTGCCGAAGGTCCTGCGACTCCATGGCGATGAACCACTGCGCGGTGGCCAGGAAGATCACCGGGTTGTGGCAACGCCAGCAGTGAGGATACGAATGATCGAAGTTTTCGCGGTACCACAAGCGGCCGCGTTCTTTGAGCGCAGCTTCGATCTCCGGATTGGCCTCGTAGACCTGTTGGCCCGCGAACAACTCCACCGACTCGACGAAGTGACCGCCGGCATCGAGCGGTGCGTAGATCTCGAGGCCGTACTTGATCCCGGTGTGATAGTCGTCGGCGCCGTGCCCTGGAGCCGTGTGAACGGCGCCTGTCCCGGCTTCAAGCGTCACATAGTCGCCGAGCACAGCGATCGAATCGCGGGCGTAGAGCGGATGACGGAAGGCGAGACTCTCCATGGTCCTGCCGTCAAACGTCGCCAGCTGGCGATCGAGCGCGCGGCCCGTCTTGTTGCCGACAGCTTCGGCTAGATCCTTGGCGACGATCACGGCCTGGCCGTCGACGTCGTAGGCGCCGTAGGTGAAGTCGGGATGAAACGCCACCGCCAAGTTTGACGGGATCGTCCAGGGAGTGGTCGTCCAGATGAGAACCGCCACGTTCCGTTCGGCGAGCTCAGGCGCCCGCCGAGCAAGCTCCGCGCGACTCGCGTCGCTCAGAGGGAACTCGACGTAGATCGACGGCGACGTGTGTGGCTCGTACTCGACCTCGGCCTCGGCCAGCGCGGTCCGGCAGTGCGTGCACCAATGCACCGGCTTCTTGCCCTTGTAGACCATGCCTTGCTCGACGAACCGGCCGAGCGCGCGAACGATCGCCGCCTGGTACTTGAAGTTCATCGTCTTGTAGGGATCGCCCCACAATCCGATGACCCCGAGCCGCTTGAAGTCCCGCCGCTGAATGTCGAGGTACTTCTCGGCGTACGCCCGGCACGCGCGGCGGAAGTCGGCCGTGCTCATCCGCCGCTTCTTGGGCCCCAGCTCACGATCGACGCGGAGCTCGATCGGCAGCCCATGACAATCCCAGCCCGGCAGGTACGGCGCGTCGAAGCCCGCCATGTTGTGGGACTTGACGACCAGGTCTTTCAGAATCTTGTTCAGCGCCGTGCCGAGGTGAATCTCGCCGTTTGCGTACGGCGGGCCATCGTGAAGGAGGTACGTCGGCGCGCCGCGACGGGCCTGACGGATCTGCCCGTACAGGTTCATTTCCTCCCAGCGGGCGACAGCCTCCGGCTCGGCTTCCTGCAAGTTCGCTTTCATCGAGAAAGCAGTGCGCGGCAGATTACACGTGTCCTTCCAGTCGGGCATAAATGTCTGAATATTGTACTGTGACCTTACTCGGTACTCGGTCATCGCGAGTCCGGGAGTCGGAAGTCCGGGAGTCGGGAGTCGGTGGACGGTGGTCCGTACTTTGGCGTCCGACGGGGATCCAGTCTCAGGATTCGGCACTGGGAAACTGCACGACGGGCGCGCTTGTCGAAATAGTGCCGAGAGCCTCGAGCCCGGTCAGCGATCAAGGAGTGCGAATGTCCGTGCGTGAGGTGGTGCTCGACAACGGCTTGAAAGTCCTCATTCAGGAGGTTCACACGGCGCCGTTGGCGTCAGTGTGGTGCTGGTATCGCGTCGGATCGAAAGACGAGAGACCCGGGTTGACCGGCACGTCGCACTGGGTCGAGCACATGAACTTCAAGGGCACGCGCAACATTCCGCGCGACCAGGTCAAAGGGATCATCGAGCAGCTTGGCGGCAGTTGGAACGGCTACACCTGGATCGATCAGACGACGTACGTCGATGTGGCCTCACGGGACGCGCTCGACCGCATGCTGTTCATCGAAGCCGAACGCATGGACGGGTGCCTCTACGACCCGGCCGACTGCGAATCGGAGCGCACGGTGATCATCTCGGAGCTCCAAGGTGGCGAGAACGAACCGGAACAGCTGCTCGAAATCGAGGTGACGGCGACAGCGTTCAAGGTGCACCCGTACCACCACCCGACGATCGGCTGGCTGTCGGACTTGCAGGCGATGACCCGAGACGATCTCTACGGGCACTATCGCAAGTTCTACGCGCCGTCGAACGCGACGGTGGTGATCGCCGGCGACGTCGATTCCGACGACGCGTTGAAGCAAGTCGAGAAGCACTTCGGTGGGATTGCACCGGGTTCGAAACCCACGCGCATCCCTCAACTCGAGCCCGAGCAGCAAGCGGAGCGCCGCGTGGTGTTGCGTAAGCCGGGAACGACGGCGTACTGGAAGGCGTCGTATCACGCGCCGGCGTTTTCAGACGCGGACTTTTTTCCCATGCTGGTCGCCGACGCGGTGTTGAACGGTGCGGCCGGACTGAACATCTGGTCGATGGGCGGCGTGGCTCGTCCGCAGCGCAGCTCTCGGCTCTATCGGGCGTTGGTTGATGGAGGCCTGGCGTCGAGTGTGAGTGGGGCGGTGCTGCCGACGGAGCAGCCATTTCTCTACAGCATCAATGCGGTGGTCGCCGAGGGCCAGAGGCTGTCGGGCGTCGAAGACGCCGTGCTCGCTGAGGTTGATCGGCTGTGCCAGAATGGCATCACACCCGCCGAGCTGACCAAGGTCCGTGCGCAGCTGCGCGCCCGATTGGTGTACGACGCCGCCAGCGTGACCGACATTGCTCACCAGCTCGGGTTCTTTGAAACGATCGGATCGTGGCGGGCGTACCACGATCTGCAGTCACGCCTTGACGCGGTCAGCGTGGATGCCGTGCATGCGGCAGCGACCAAATACCTGACTCCGGCGAATCGCACCATCGGCTGGTTCGAGCCGATGGCAGGAGGAACCCGGCAGGTCGCAGACCCTTCGACCTCGCTCAGGGCAGGCCCTTCGACGTCGCTCAGGGCAAGCGGAGGTCCGGCCAGTGCGTGAACGGACAGGTCTCCAACCGTCCCGACGGGTTTTGCCCAATGGGGTCACGGTTCTCGCCAAAGCAAACCACACGACACCGCAACTAAGCCTGCTCATCGGCGTCAAGGCCGGGGCCTACGCGGATCCCCCCGATCGCGAGGGGACAGCGGCCCTCGTCGCACGGGTACTCGATCGCGGGACGATCACCCGCTCAGCCGACGTGATTGCCGACGATCTCGACGGCCGCGGCGCATCGCTCTCGGTCGTCGCCGGCCGCCATCAGATGGCATTGAGCGCGACGTGTCTCACCGAGGACTTCACGGCCGTTTTGGACCTCGCGGCAGACGTCGTTCGACATCCGGCCTTTCCCGATGCCGAAGTCGCCACGAGACGCGTCGATTTGATTACGTCGATCAGACAACAGGAAGACAATCCGGCGACGGAGGCGGTCGATACGTTCGCCCGAGCCTTGTACGGCGATCATCCGTACGCACGCAAAGTTCGAGGCACCGTGGCGTCGGTGGAGCGGCTCAAGCGGAGTGATCTGGTAGCGTTCCACGAGGCGTGGTTTGCGCTCACTGACCTCACGGTGGTCGTTGTCGGCGATATCGACGAGACCGCGGCTCTCGACTCAGTGGCTCGCGCCTTTCAGGGCTCCATCGAGGCCAAGGTTACGGGGGACAGGTCGAGCGTCGGCGAGGCTGCGGCGGGACAAGCATTGACTGCAGAAGTTCCTGAGCCGCCAAAGGCCCACGAACGCAAACTTGTCTCGGTTCCCATGATGGACAAGGCGCAAACCGACATCGCGTACGGCTTCGTTGGCATTCGACGGTCGGATCCGGACTTCACCGCCGTATCGCTGATGAACAACGCGTTAGGCCAATACGCGCTCGGTGGACGACTCGGCGACAGCATCCGTGAACGCCAGGGGATGGCGTACTACGTCTTCAGTTCTCTCGAGGCCGGCCTCGGACCGGGGCCATTGATGATTCGGGCGGGCGTCTCTGCCGAGAACGTCGAGCGCACGATCGCGTCGATCGACGAAGAGCTGACGTCGATTCGTCGTGATGGGTTCACGCCCAAGGAGATCGACGATTCAAAGCGCTACCTCATCGGGTCGCTGCCACGTCAGCTGGAAACCAACGCCGCGATCGCCACCTTTTTGCTGGGTACCGAGACCTACAACCTTGGCCTCGACTACGACGTACGCCTGCCCGATTTGCTGAACGCGGTGACGCTCGACCACGCCAATCTGGCCGCCCGCCGCCTGCTTGATGCCGCGCGCGCGACCATCGCCGTCGCCGGTCCATGGACTAGCGAAGCTTCGCCTCAGCTTCCCGAGGAAAAGCGAGTCGGCTCCGCTTCGCTAGGCGCAGTGTAGCCTTGCCCCCGTTCCGGCCTTCGACTCGCGCTCAGGCCGTCCCGAGCATCGTCGAGGGACGCGGGGGCGAGACATCCTCTAACGTCTACGAAAACTTGCTGCACAATGCTACGGCCGTGACGTTAGAGGATGTCTAGCACTCGAGCCGTCTTCTTCGACGTTGATTTCACACTGATCTTCCCCGGGCCAAACTTCCTGGGAGAGGGCTATCAGCGCACCTGCGCCGCATTCGGCGTGGCGGCCGATGCCGCACGCTTCGAGGCCGCCGTAGCCGCTTCGTCGTGCATCCTGGATGAGGTCGAAGAGCCGCTCTACGACGCTGCGTTGTTCGTCCAGTACACGGCGTCGATCATCGAGCACATGGGTGGACGTGGTCCCGGCGTGATCAAGGCGGCGCGCGAGATCTATTCGCAGTGGGCGGTGAATCATCACTTCGAAATGTACGAGGATGTCGCCCCGGCGCTCCGGCAATTGCAGGCACGGGGGCTGATCGTCGGCGTCATTTCGAACTCGCACCGCAGCCTTGACGCATTCCGCGATCATTTCGAACTTGGCGGACTCATCCACGCCCTGGTGTCCTCGTCGCTGCACGGCTACATGAAGCCGCATCCCAGCATCTTCGAGACCGCGCTCCTGCGCGCCGGGGTGGCCGCTCACGAATCGGTGATGGTGGGCGACAGCCTGAAAGCCGACGTCGCCGGCGCCCTCGCCGTCGGCATGCGCGCCGTCCTGCTGCGGCGCTCGGGCGAGGTGCCCGCGGATGTGCCTCGAGGCGTGGCCGTCATTCAAAGCCTGACCGAGCTCGGAAGGCTGTTGTAGACGGCGAACCTCTATTGACTGCGTTCGGCGCGATACACGACCCGACCCCGTACGAGCGTCAGCTCACACCGCAGGTCTTTGATTGCGGCACTGGGCACGTGGTACGGGTGGCGATCTTTGGTAGAGCTCCCACTTCGCCTCGCCCATCCCCGGGTCCTTCGTGGCGGTCATGCCCTCTTTGTTGAAGTCCTGATGATCTTGATGAGCCCCAACTTGACTTGATCGCGCGCGAGCGGCGGCACGAGGCGACTGACCAGACCCATCGCGGCTTCCTTCATCACCCCTGTTGGTGCGCCTTGCGCGTCGCGATCGATCGTGCCGGCCGGCGGGTCTTTTGTCTCCTTCCGCACCTCAGCCATCCTCAACGCATAGCTGTTGGCGACACCGTAGCGGCCAGTAGTGTGTGTCAGCCACACAGGGTTGTTCGGCGCCACGGCGTCGAGGTCGGCGCCGCGATGTAGCGCTGTTCGGAGTACTTGCCTTCGTCCCAGCCACGCCCCCTCACCCATTCGCCAGACTCGAGCGTGGCCGCGCGCTCCGCCACTCGCCGCTTCACCTCGTCTATCGACTTCACCGCGGCGTCGCCCAGGTCGACCGCGAAGAGCGCATCGGCGCCGGAGAAGTGGACGTGCGTGTCGATCAGGCCCGGCGTGACGGCCCGTCCGCGAAGGTCGATAACTTCGGTCGCGCTGCCGACCAATTTGACGATCCGTTCAGTCGTGCCAACCGCCGTGATCTTCCCATTAGTGATCGCGACCGCTTGCGCGATGGAGTCGGCGCGATCGACGGTCAGCACCGCGCCGTTAGTCAGCACCAAATCGGCCGGACCCTGAGCGTGCGGCGCCACTCGGCCTGGCCAGAGCGCCATCGCGGACAACGCGACCACCAAGCCGGCACGATAAAGGGACGTCAGTGGCATGAGTGGTTCTCTCAGCGGTGTTCCATTTGTGTCGACAGCGCGGCTGGAATGGCCTCGCGGATCGTGTCGACGATCTGGTCGATGAGCGCGTGGCTGGTGACGAGCGGCGGCGCGAGACAGATGCAGTCCATCA
>JBOGIV010000116.1:0-15329 GCA_050747925.1 Vicinamibacterales bacterium | reverse complement strand
GGCCGACGCCACCACCTTGTTCATGGCACGTGATTATAGGCAGGTTGACTTGAAGCGCGTGGCGGCGTCGAACAGTTCCTTGATCGCCGCCGGATCATCGAGACGATCCGCGATCGCGTCGAGCCGCGCGACCAGCTCCTTGAGCAGAGCTCTCACTTCGTCTCGATTCGTCGCAAGGATACTCGCCCACATGCTCGCCGAACTGTTCGCGAGGCGCGTCGTATCTCGAAGGCCGCGCCCTGAGTACTGGAGATCTTCTCGACGAACGGCGCCACCGACGATGGTCATCAATGCGCTCACGGTGACCTGCGGCAAATGGCTAATGGCGGCCACCAGGTGATCGTGGTACTCACCGCGATCGTTCAATCGAATGGCTCGCGCTCCAAGTCCCTCCACGAATTTTGCAGCACGCTCGATCGTGCCAGGCGGCGCGTCGGGGTTCATTAGGAACCACGGTGCGTTCTCGAACAGATTGGCGCGCGCCTCGGCGGGGCCCGGCGTCGTGCCGCCGGCCATCGGATGTCCGCCAATGAACGCCTTCACACCCGCGGCCTTGGCCGTCTGGAGAATGACGCGCTTCGTGCTGCCGGTGTCGAGAACCAGCGCCGCCGGATCGACGAGCGCGCCCACTTGCGGCAGGAGCTCGATGGTCACGCCGACGGGCGTCGCCAGGACGACAACATCCGCCCGGCGGATGAAGTCGAGGCGCTCAGACACGTCGATCGTACGAGTCTGAATGGCGGGCCACTTCCGCTTGGCGGCCAGGACGACCGACGTCCCAATCAGTCCCGGCCCGACGACCGCGAGGGCCTCTACCTCGCCCATCCTCGTCGTGCCACAGGCTCGAGGCAGATGCTGCGCCCAATGGCCGGCGCGATGATGCGCAACTCGGCCATCAGGCGATCGAACTGCGCGGGGAACATCGATTGCGCGCCATCGCTCAACGCGTGATCGGGATCGCAATGCACCTCGATGATGAGGCCATCGGCGCCGGCGGCAACGGCGGCGCGCGCCATCGGCGCGACCTTGTCTCTTCGGCCCGTGCCGTGACTGGGATCCACAAACACCGGCAGATGGCTCAGCTGCTTGACGATCGGAATCGCTGAGATGTCGAGCGTGTTCCGGGTCGATGTCTCGAACGTCCGAATGCCTCGCTCGCAGAGAATGATCTCGGTATTGCCCCCGGAGAGCACATACTCGGCCGAGAGCAACCATTCCTCCACGGTCGCGGCGATGCCTCGCTTCAGCAGAATGGGCCGACGTGTGCGGCCCAATTCTCTGAGCAGGGTGAAGTTCTGCATGTTCCGCGCGCCCACTTGGAACATGTCCGCGTAGCGATCGACCAGCTCGATTTGGCTGGCGTCCATCACCTCGGTCACCAGCTTGAGGTCGTGGCTGTTTGCCGCGGATCGCAGCAACTGGAGGCCCTCTTCACCCATTCCCTGGAAGCTGTACGGCGACGAGCGCGGTTTGAACGCGCCGCCTCGCAGCAGCTTCGCGCCCGCGCGTTTCACAGCGGCCGCAGTGGCATTGACCTGGGTGTCACTTTCGGCGGAGCACGGGCCGGCAATCACGATGACCTCGTCGCCGCCGATGCGAACCTCGCCGATGGTGATGATCGTGTCGTCGGGCTTGAAGGTGCGGCTTGCGAGCTTGTAGGGCTCGGTGATGCGCAGCACTTCGTGCACGCCCGGCATCAGCTCGATGAGTCGTGGGTCGACTTTTCCGCTGCCGACGACTCCGAGTACGACTCGCGCAGCGCCCGTCGACCGGTGGACGTCCATTCCCAGCTCGACGAGCTGAGCAATCACCGCCTCGACTTCGCCGTCACTTACCCGCTCCTTCATCACGACAACCATGGCTTCGCTCTCAGTCTCTGTCTAAAGCCCGCAGTTCAGTTCCAGTCCGCGAGATCTCTGGCCCGCCCTACCCGCCTTACCCGCCCTACCAGCCCTACGGCCCTAAGTTTCCCCATCTGTTTTTGCCGGCGCCTCGGCGGCCAGGGGGCGTTCGGCTTCGATGCGTTGAATGCGTCGTGCCTCGTCGATCACTCGCTCATAGAGTCGTGCGACGGCGTCGCCGTCGAGCGGTCCGGCAAGGGCCGCGTTCACCGCTCGCACGTGGGCCAGCACCGACGCTTCTCGGGCGGGCTCGTAGATCGGGCGGCCGAGCTCGTGCTTCAGCCGGCCAATCGCATATGCGCATCGGGCACGGCGATCCAGGAGGCGGACGATGACCTCGTCCAGCTTGTCAATCTCCTCCCGCAGCGCGTCGAGGCTCAGCTCCGCAGCCATCGCACGTAACGCTCCACTTCGTTCACTAAACCCGGCGATTGCCCGTGCTGAGCGATCACATTGACGAGCGCACTGCCCACGACGGCGGCGTCGGCCCATTGGCCAACTTGTCGCACGTGCTCGGGCGTCGACAGCCCGAAGCCCAGCGCTAACGGCATCATCGTCGCGGCGCGCACACGCTGGGCCAATTCGCGGGCTGAATCGTCGATCGATTCACGAACACCCGTGACCCCGAGCCGTGAGATGCCATAGAGAAAGCCGCTTCCCAGCTCCACAGCACGGCGGATCCGTTCGACGGTCGTCGTTGGGCTCAAAAGGAAAATTGTATCAATCTCAGCCCCGGCAAAGGCCACTCGGAACCGCTCGCCTTCTTCTGGCGGCATGTCCAGCGTCAGCACACCGTCAACCCCGGCAGAACGGGCCGACTGGACGAACTGCGCGAGGCCCATGCGCAGGATCGGGTTCACGTAGCTGAAGATGACCACGGGCGCGTGAATCCGGTTGCGCAACCCGCTCAACACCTCCAGCACGCCGCTGAGCGTCGTTCCAGCGGCCAGGGCCCGTTCGGTGGCGCGCTGAATCACGGGGCCATCGGCCAGCGGGTCCGAGAACGGCACGCCGACCTCAATCACGTCCGCTCCGGCGCGGTCCAGCGCCTCCAGGATGTCGGCCGACCGCTCGAGATCGGGATCGCCCGCCGTCATGTACGTGACAAGCCCGGTGCGATGGGCGTCGCGAAGTGCGCGGAATCGTTCGTCAATCCGTGACATGAGTCGACTCCTTCAGGAGCTGCTCGACGCTCTGCACGTCCTTGTCGCCACGTCCCGACAAGTTCACCACGATCAGGCCCTCACTGCCGAGCTCGCGAGCGATATGTCGCACATGCGCAATCGCGTGTGACGACTCCAGAGCGGGGATGATGCCTTCGAGCTTCGCGAGTGCCTGAAAGCCGTCGATCGCCTGCTCATCGGTCGCATACACGTACTCGGCGCGGCCGCTGTCATGCAGCGACGCGTGCTCCGGACCAACCGCCGCGTAATCCAATCCAGCCGATACCGAGTGCGTCAGCTCGATGTTGCCGTGTTGGTCTTGCAGCAGCCATGTGCGCGTGCCTTGTAGGACACCAGGGTGCCCGCCCGCGAATCGCGCGGCGTGCCGGCCCGCGCGGATCCCTTCGCCTCCGGCTTCGACACCGATCAGACGCACAGCAACGTCACCGATGAACGCGTCGAAGATGCCGATGGCATTGCTGCCGCCGCCAACGCACGCGATCACCGCGTCCGGAAGCCGGCCAGTGAGTGCCAGGCACTGGTCTCTGGCTTCTTTCCCGATCACAGACTGGAACTCGCGCACCATGAGCGGATACGGATGTGGACCCAACACCGAGCCGAGCAGGTAGTGCGTGTCGTGAGGCCTGGCGACCCAATCGCGCATCGCTTCGTTGATGGCGTCTTTCAGGGTTCGGCTGCCCGCATCCACACCCTCGACGACCGCGCCAAGCAGCCGCATGCGGAACACGTTCAGCGCTTGCCGGCGCATGTCCTCGGTGCCCATGTAGACGACGCATTCGAGGCCTAGCAGCGCGCAGGCTGTTGCGCTGGCGACGCCGTGTTGTCCGGCGCCGGTCTCCGCGACGACGCGCCGCTTTCCCATACGCTTGGCAAGCAGCGCCTGACCGAGCGCGTTGTTGATCTTGTGCGCGCCCGTGTGTGTGAGGTCTTCGCGTTTGAGCAGGATGCGGGCGCCGCCGTGTGCCTCGGCAAGGCGGCGTGCATCAGAGAGTGGGGTCGGACGGCCCGCGTAGTCGTGAAGCAGGCGATGCAGTTCGGCCACAAACGCAGGGTCCTGACGCGCCTCGAGGTACTCGCGCTCGAGCGCCTCGATCGGCGCGACGAGCGTCTCCGGCACGAAGCGGCCACCGAACTCGCCGTAATAGCCGCGCTGGTCGGGGTCACGTCGGCCGAACCAGTTCCAGGTCTGCGTCACAGCAGCTCCTCCATCGCATCGTCACTTTCAAGGTCGGCTCGCCGCACGGCGTCCACAAAACTGCGCAGCCGCGAATGGCTCTTCACGCCGGGGCGCTCTTCAACTCCCGACGCGATGTCAACGCCATACGGCCGAACTGTCTGAATGGCCTCGGCGACGTTCTCTGAGGAGAGGCCACCCGCCAAAATCACCGGCCGAGTCCGTGCGACTGCTGCGGCTCGTTCCCAGTCGACCGTCTTTCCAGTGCCGCCATGCAGCACATCGTCATGAGCGTCGAGCAGTACGGGCACTAGTACAGGAACCGCTGGATTCAGACCGTCGCCGCCGCCTTTTGCAAGACGCACTGCGCGCAGAATCGTGACGGGAGCGCGCCCGCTCCACTCCGGGACGGCGCCGTGGATTTGCGCGACCCGTACGCCCACCTCCGCGGCACGACGCACGTTATCGGCTGTCGGGCTTACGAACACTCCGACGGGCGTGATGAGTGGAGGCAGCTCGGAAACAAGTCGGGCGACCTCGTCGAGGGCAACGCTTCTCGGACTTCCGGGCCAAAGGATGAACCCGAGCGCGTGGACTCCAAGCTTCACCGCAGCCTGTGCGTCCTCGAGACGTGTGATCCCGCAGATTTTGATCGAGGTCATGGGGCACCTAAGGCGCCTGTTTGTGGAATCTGCGTCATCTGTGGCCTGGCGCCGGCGCCTTCGGTCACGCTGGCCAGCAACTGCGACAGCGCGTCCCCGGGCAGAGGCTCGATCATGAACCGCTCACCCATCAAGAACGCACGATAGCCGAGCGATCGAAGCCGCCTCAGGTCGTCCGCGGTTTTGAGTCCGCTCTCGCTGATCGACACGACGTCGGACGGGAGCATGGCCGCGATGGCCTCCGAGGCCTTCAGATCCACCTCGAGGGTTCGGAGGTTCCGGTTGTTCACGCCAATCACACGCGCGCCCACCGCCAGCGCGCGTTCACATTCCGCAACGTTGTGAACCTCGACCAGGGCCGCCAGTCCGAGAGCACTCGTCGCGGCTGAGAGTCTGGCGAGCTCCTCGTCATCGAGAGCCGCCACGATCAACAACACGGCATTCGCGCCGGCGGCGCGAGCTTCGAGCAACTGGTACTCGTCAACGATGAAGTCCTTGCGAAGCAGTGGGAGCGAGACTGCCGCTCGCACGGCTTCAAGGTGATCCAGGGCCCCATCAAAGAACGAAGGTTCCGTCAGCACCGAGATCGCGGCCGCTCCAGCGCGTTGGTAGTCACGCGCAATCTCGACCGGATCGTACGCGGCTCTCAACACGCCCCTCGATGGCGATCGCCTCTTGCACTCGGCGACGACATGGATTCGATCGCGGCGAGTCAGGGCGTCGACAAACGCGCGGCCATCAGGCTGCCTGGCCAGCGCGCGGCGCAGTAGCGACGAATCCGATTCGCGCTCGCGGGACGAGGCGACCCGCACCCGGGTCGCGGCCACCATCGCCGCGAGCAGATCTGGGCTCGGTCCGGTCATCACACCGTCCCCTCGGACCGATGTGATTCTGCGGCCAATCGGTTCAAGACGCCGCGCGCGGTGCCGCTATCGATCGCCGCCGCGCTCTGCTCGATGCCGTGAGCGACGGTGTCTGCCGCACCGGCGACAAACAGCGCCGCGCCCGCGTTCAGCAACACCACATCGCGCGGCCGACCGTCGCGTCCGTCCAGGACATCGCGTACGATCGCGGCGTTCGTGGGAGCGTCGCCGCCTTTGAGCGCTTCCGGCGTGGCTTTGGTGAGGCCAAAGTCGGCGGGATGAACGTAGAAGGTCTGCACCGATCCGTCTCGCCATTCGGACACTTTCGTGTAGCCCGTCGTCGAGAGCTCGTCGAGGCCATCCGCGCCGTGCACGACCCAGACGCGTTCGGATCCCAGGAGGCCCAACGTGCGGGCGAGCAGTTCAGTGAGATCGGGCCGTGGCACCCCAACCACCTGCCGCGCCGGACCCGCAGGGTTGGTCAGCGGCCCCAGGAGGTTGAACGCCGTCCGCACGCCAAGGTCTCGTCGCGTGGGACCGGCGTGGCGCATCGCCGGATGAAACGTCGGCGCGAACAGAAACGCGATGCCGACGCGTTGGAGACAGGCAGCGACGGCAGCTGGAGACGCCTGGATGTTCACGCCGAGCGCTTCGAGCACATCGGCACTGCCGCACTGACTCGACACCGATCGATTGCCATGCTTGGCCACACGAACGCCACACGCGGCGACAACGATGGCTGCGGCGGTCGAGATGTTGAAGCTTCCCGACCGATCCCCGCCGGTGCCGCATGTGTCGAAGACCAGCCCCGGTGCTCTCGAGACGGCCAGCGCATTGGCCCGCATCGTTCGAGCGAACCCGACGAGCTCGCGCGGTCGCTCGCCTTTCATCGACAAGCCGATCAGCAGTCCGGCAATCTGCGCCGGCGCCGCGTCGCCGGCCATGATCGCGGCCATCGCGTCGGCCGACTCGTCGGTGGTGAGGTCCTGGTGCTGCCGAAGTTTTTCGATAAGTCCAGGAAACATGGGCTAGCGAGCCTCCGCCTCAGGCCGTTGAGAACATGACGCGCGGCTCCGCCTCGCTAGGGCAGAGTCGTCTTGCCCCGCTCCGGCCTTCGACTCGCGCTCAGGCCGTCCCGAGCATCGTCGAGGGACGCGGGGCGAGACATCCTGAAGGAGCGCCGGTAAAAGTTCGTTCATGTGCATTGATCCTGGTCCTTCAAGCTGTCTACATTTCCAGGAAGTTGCGGAGGATGCGTCGGCCTTCCTGTGTGAGGACCGACTCGGGGTGAAATTGGACACCGTGCACGGGACGTTCGCGATGACGGAGTCCCATCACCACGCCGTCCTCCTTCGTTCGAGCGCTGATTTCGAGCTCGGACGGCAAACTGGGCTCCTCGACCACAAGCGAGTGATAGCGACCAGCCTGGAACGTCGACGTGATGCCGGAAAACACTCCGCGGCGATCGTGTTCAATCGTTGACGTCTTGCCATGAACCGGTCGCGGCGCGCGGACAATGCGGCCGCCGAACGCCAGGCCCATCGCCTGATGGCCGAGACAGACGCCGAGAATGGGCACGCGCGTACTGAACTCGCAGATCGTGTCGAGGGTGACGCCGGCCTGCTCGGGCCGGCCTGGGCCCGGTGAAATCACGACGCGCGACGGACCGAGCGCGAGCAACTCATCGATCGTCGCTTCGTCGTTGCGGCGGACCACGAGCTCGGCCCCGAGCTCGCCCAGATACTGGACGAGGTTGTAGGTAAACGAGTCGTAGTTGTCGATCACAAGAACCATCGTCAAGCCTATTTCGTGCACGAGCGGCCGCGACAGCGGAGCGGCCGACTGGTTCGTTAGAGCCCCTCTGAAGCCAGCTCGAGCGCGCGAATCATCGCACGCGCCTTATCGCGTGTCTCGTCGTACTCGGCCGCCGGATCGGAGTCGGCCACGATCCCCGCGCCGGTTTGGATGAACGCCTTGCCGTCCTGCAACACGATCGTGCGAATGGCGATACAGAAATCGAGGTTGCCGGCGAAATCGAGGTAGCCGACGGCGCCCGCATAGATCCCTCGCCGTGTTGACTCGAGCTCGTTGATGATCTGCATCGCGCGCACCTTGGGCGCACCCGACACCGTGCCGGCTGGGAAACAGGAGACCAGCGCGTCGAGGCGATCGCGGTCCTCGGACAACCGCCCTTCGACCACCGAGACCAGGTGCATGACGTGTGAGTAGCGCTCCAGGGCCATGAACGTCGGGACGCGGACGGTGCCGTAGTCACACACTCGGCCGATGTCGTTGCGTCCGAGATCGACGAGCATCACGTGCTCAGCTCGCTCCTTCTCGTTTCGCTTGAGCTCCTCGGCCAGTTGCACGTCCTCGGCGTCGGACTTGCCGCGGGGGCGCGTCCCCGCGATCGGATGGGTGACGGCCTGTCGTCCTTCAACGCGCACGAGCATCTCCGGCGACGAGCCGACGATCGAGCGGCTGCCCATTCGGATGAAGAACATGTAGGGCGACGGATTCACGTGGCGAAGCGCGCGGTAGACCGTGAAGGCGTCGACGCTGACCTCGGCTTCGAAGCGTTGGGAGAGAACGACCTGATAGATATCGCCGGCGGCGATGTGCTCCTTGCCTCGGCGGACGATCGATTCGTAGGCTTCTTGCGAGAAGTTCGAGGTGAGGTGGGGTTGGCGGACGTCGGTCGGTCGCTGAAGCGAGATCGCCCGTTCCAGCTCGCGCTCAAGAAACTCGATCTTCGCGCAGGCGAACTGATAGAGCGACCGCCGATCCTCGTCACCCGAGATTCTCGCGTTGGCGATCAGCAGAATCCGGTGCTGCACGTGATCAAACGCGAGCACCGTGTCGAAGACCATGAATCCGGCTTCATCCTGCGGGGAGCCAGTGGCCTCTGCGTTGTCTGGCTCCTTTGTGGAAACGTCAGCGCGAGCGACGGTCGGCTCGAACCAGGCGGCGGTGTCGTAACCCAAGTACCCGACCGCGCCCCCGGTAAAACGCGGCAGCCCTGGAACCGAGGGCGACTGGAAGCGATCCATTAGATCCCGCAGCGCGTCGATAAACGGGGTGTCGGTCGCGCTGGTTACGCCGGCCTGCTCCATCACCGCAAGGCCGTTTCGCCCTTTCAAGATCAAGAACGGGTCTTTGCCGAGGAAGGAGTAGCGGCCCACGTGCTCGCCACCTTCCACGCTCTCGAGCAGAAAGGCGTAGTCGGAGTGCTCCGCGATCTTCAAGAATGCCGACACCGGCGTCAGCAGGTCTGCCACGATCTCCTTGCAGACCGGCACGAACGTGCCGCGCTCGGCAAGCTGCTGAAATTCCTCGAACGTCGTCAGCTTCATCGGTGCTCCATCGCCTCGAGCCGATTGAGGGCCGCGGCACGCATCACATCGGCGTCAGGTCGCTGACCGGTCCACCATTCCAACTGGGCCTGTGCCTGCGCCACCAGCATTTCCAGGCCACCAAGCGTTGCGCAGCCCGCACGAGCCGCATCTCGCAGCAATCGCGTTCGCGGCGGGTTGTAGACGAGGTCGTAGACGAGACGCCCATCGAACGAAAAGTCGTCTGGCAACGGCGAGTCGTCCACCCGTGGGGCCGTGCCGACTGGCGTCGCGTTGACGAGGAGATCCCAGCTCCCTGGCGCCGGCGGCCACGGTTCCACAGAGGCGCCAGTGAAGGCAGCGACGTCGCGCGCCTGCGCTGCGCGCCTGGCACAAAGCGTGACTCGCATCCCGATGGAGGAAAGCGCAGTGGCGACGGTCCTCGCCGCTCCGCCCGCGCCAAGAACGGTGGCGCGGGCACCTCGCGTCGGCAAGGAGCGCATCGCGGTGCCGAGTGGAGCGAGGAAGCCTTCCGCGTCGGTATTGCGTGCGACCCATCGCGCGCCCTCGCGTCCGAGCGTGTTCGACGATCGCATCCGCTGACTGACTTCGTCTCGCTCATCCGCGCGCTCGAACGCGTCCACTTTAAAGGGCGCGGTGACGCTCGCGCCGGCTACGTCGATGGCGTCAGCAAAGGCGAGGAAGTCTGAGTAGTCGGACGCCGCCAGTGGCAAGTACACCGCATTGTGACCTGCGGCGCAGAAGGCGGCATTGTGCATCGCCGGAGAAAGGGAGTGTGAGACGGGTCGCCCGATAACGCCGTACAGCACCGCATCGCGGGTGATCCGGCGGAAGCCAAATTCCTCGCAAATCCGCTGCTGCGTGATCTGACCAGGGGCCACACCTGCGCCGGCGTACGTCCAACGAGATCCAAACCGTTCGGGAAGGACCCGGGTGGCAATGCCGGCCTCACCCATCGCGATGAGCACGGACGGCTCACCGGCGGCCGACGCCAGCTCTCGGAGCCTGACGCAGTCGGTCAGGCGGTGGGCCGTGCCCGCGATCTTGACGACCTCGGCGCCGGTCGCGCGCATCGCGCGCGCAAGCGCGACGCCATCAGCCGGCATCCCCTCGAAGTCGTGTCGCGAGATGATGATTCGTCGCCCGGACGTTTGTTCGAGCACGCCCGCGAACGCCGCGTTGAACTCGAGGTCGACATACTCCGCGCCAAGATCGAGCGCCTCGCGGAGAATCCTCAGCCGCTCCTCTTCGCTGCCCGTGAACCAGCCGCCTTCCCAACTGGGGCGGCACGTCACGATGACCGGCTTGCGGCGCCCGGCGAGCGCCGCCGCCGCGTCAGGATCGCGGGTCGAATCGAGGCGAAGCTCGACGAGGTCGGCGTCGCCGACGTTGTCGCGACGCGCACACAACTCGGCCATCGTGTTCGCCGTGACGGTGACGCAGAGTTGGGCTCGTCTCATTGGCTATCAGCGGGCTCTCGGCCATTCGCTAGGGGAGAATCACAGGGAGATCAGAGAGATCGGGGAGATAGCATTGAATCTGACAAAGATTGACCCCTGATCTCCATGACTTCCCTGTGATTACTCGTTTCGCAGACAGACTCCCAGGCTTTTCGCGAAAAGTGAACATCGAATCGCGAGAGCCGACACGATTCTTCACGCAAACGAAAAGCGCCTCTCCCCGTCTGGGTTGAGAGGCGCTTCGGTCAAGCGTCGGGTTATCGTCGTGTAGCTACACGGACCGGGCAGCCTCCCTTGTTGGGCGCCAGTACCACCACACGAACGTGCCGACGGCGTTCGACCGCATCTAGGCGTCGAAAGGTACCAGAGCCCAGGGCCGCAGTCAACCGAGCAGCCTGTCTCGCCGAACCTGCTCATGCAGCGGAGGCGGGGGGCTTGCGTCGCCCGGTCGAACCCCGTATAACGGGATGAAGTTGATTGGCCGCAGATGACGCCTATGAAGAGAAGCTCCTAGCTCTCTGATACTTGCATGCGCCAACGCACCCTGGTTCTCGCGGTACTCCTGTCTGGTCTGGTCGCGGCGCCGTTCTCGCAAACCCGAACCATTGGCATCGACGAAATCCGGCCGGGCATGATCGGCGTCGGCCGGACCGTCTTCGCCGGCGCCACGCTCGAGGACTTCACGGTCCACATTCTGGGCGTGCTTCGCAATGTCGTCGCGCCGAAACGAGACCTCGTCCTGGCCCGGCTCGAGGGGGGTCCGCTGGCGAAGACTGGCGTCATCGCCGGCATGAGCGGAAGTCCCGTCTACATCGATGGGCGCCTGCTGGGCGCCGTGTCGTACGCGCTTGGGCAGTTCGCCACCGAGCCCATCGCCGGGATCACGCCGATCGGCGAGATGACGGATGCGACCGCGATGCCAGTGCGAAAGCCAGGAGCGCGGCCCGTTGCCATCTCATGGCCGGCCACGCCCCGGCAGCTCGTCGAGATTTGGACCCGCGATCTCGGGCGCCCGACGCCGTTTGTCGAAAATGCAGGACACGCCCTCGTCTTGTCCGGGACGAGCGAGGTGAGTCAGCGCCTTGGGGCGATGCTCCGCCCCATCGCCGTGCCGCTCGTGGCGAGCGGGTTCGATTCCTCGGTGCTCGAACCTTTGAGTCAGGCGTTCATGGCCAGCGGCTTCGTCCCCGTGTCATCGAGCGCGCCGCAACAGCAGGTCGATCCGGCAACTCGGCGGACGCGGCCACTGGGGCCAGGAGACGCTGTCGGTGTGAATCTGCTGACCGGCGATTTCCAGTTGGGCGCGACCGGAACGGTCACGCACGTCGACGGGGATCGTGTGTACGCGTTCGGCCATCCGCTCTACAACCTCGGCCCAACGGAATTTCAGATGACGAGTGCAGATGTCCTCGTCGTGCTGCCGAGCTTGCTC
Source organism: Vicinamibacterales bacterium (assembly GCA_050747925.1). GTDB lineage: Bacteria > Acidobacteriota > Vicinamibacteria > Vicinamibacterales > UBA2999 > 12-FULL-67-14b. The sequence goes on along the minus strand of JBOGIV010000116.1, from coordinate 3,300 downwards.
CAGTCCAGCAAACTTGTGAGCTTTGGCGATGTGATCGGCACGTTGCAGCAAGATCGCGCGACGGCGGTGGCCGGCCGGCTCGGCGCGGGGCCTGCGCTCATCCCGATGACGATTACGCTGAACTCCGATCGGGGGCCGTCTCGTCAATTCTCGTTCGGCCTCGTTCGCGACTTCACGTTCACTCCCCTCCTCAGCTACCTCGCGGTTGCCAACGTCCTGACCTCGTACGAGCGTGGCGTGGGTCCGGCGTCGTTCGCCATCAAAGGCACGGCGACCATCCAATCTGAGGGCGACCTCTCGTTCGAGGACATTTTCAGCGGCGATCAACCGGCTGGCGGGGCGGCGGCGTACGTGGCGGCTCCGCTCACGGCGCTGCTGAAGAATGCGTCCGATGTCGTCAACGTCGAGCGAATCAATCTGACGATCGACGCCGCTGAGCAATCGCGAACCGCACGAATCGAGCGCGTGTGGCTCGACACGACTCGGCCCAAGGCGGGTAGCACAGTAACGGTCGGCATCTCGCTTCGCAGCGTACGTGGAGAAGAGATCGTGAAGAAGCTGCCGATCGCGCTCCCGGCGAACGTGTCTGGTCCGCTCCAGTTGATCGTCGCTGACGCCGCGCGCACCGGCGCCGACGATCGCCGCGAGACGCGCGGGCTCGAGGTGCCGCGCGCCTCGCAGATCATCCGCACCTTCAATCGCGCGCGCCGCAACAGTCGCATCTACGTCCGGCTCACGACCGCCGAGCAGGGCGCAGTCGTCAGCGGCGAGCCGATGCCTGGGCTGCCGCCGTCGGTCCTGGCTGTCCTCGAAGCCGATCGAACCAGCGGCGCCGTCGGACAACTCCGGACTGTCACCCGCGGCGAATGGGAAGTGGCGGTCGACCTCGCGGTGTCCGGATCTCGGCAACTCACGATTACCCTCGATCAACCCTGATGACTCGTCGATTTCTGCGCGGTACTCTCGTCGCCGCCGCACCGCTCGTGTGCTCGGTCGTCGTGCTTGCCGCTGCACCAGGATTCTGGCAGGCGGCCACGCAAGCCGATTTCCTGCGCGGAGAAGTGGATCAACTCTCCATCGACGAGCATGGACGTCTGACGCTTGGTCCCGAGCTGCAGCGCGTTCATGACGGTGGCGTGCCGTTTGTGTGGACGCTCCTGCCAACCGCGGACGGCTCGGTGTTTCTTGGCACGGGCAACGACGGAAAGGTCATTCGCGTTGATCGCTCGGGCAATGGCACTGTCTACTACGACAGCTCGGAGCTGGAGGTGCACGCTCTGGCTAACGCGCCCAACGGACAGCTCTATGTCGGCACGTCGCCGGATGGACGAGTCTACACGGTCGACGCGCAAGGTCGGGCCGAAACCTTCTTCGATCCTGAAGACAAATACATCTGGTCGATCGCCGTCGATCGACAAGGCGTGGTCTTCGTTGCAACCGGCGACAAGGGCGTCGTCCATCGGATCACTCCCGACGGTAGGGCGACGAAGTTCTTCTCGACGAAAGCCATGCATGCCGTCTCGCTGGCCTTTGACCCGAACGGCCAGCTGTTGGTCGGCACGGGCTCGCCGGGCCGTGTGTTTCGTGTGGACGCTGCCGGTAAGGGATTTCTCTTGCTCGACACGAGGTTTCAGGAGATCCACTCGATTCGCATCGATTCGAAAGGGATGATCTACGCGGCCGCGCAGAGCGCGCGGCAGGCGCCACAAACTGAGGACCGAACAGACGCCGGGCCTCCCCCACCGACCCCTGCCCCGGTGCCGACCGTCTCGACTGAGATCACGTCGGTCGCCGTCATCGACGTGCCGGTGACTCCTTCGGGCGTCCAGACGAGCCCTCCACCGCGCGACGATCGCCGCGGACCCACCGGCGCCGTCTACCGCGTGCAGCCAGACGGGCTCTGGGATGAGCTGTGGACATCGCGCGACGATGCGCCGTACGACCTGGCCGTCGAGTCGGATGGGACCGTGCTGGTCGCCACCGGCCCCAAGGGAAAGCTGTTCCGCTTGGGCGGCAATCCGATGCGAGCGCTGCTGCTGACCCGAGTGCCATCACAACAGTCCACGATGTTGGCGCGGGTCGCCGACCGCACGCTCGTCGCGACCGCCAACCCTGGGCTGTTGATGGCCATTTCCTCCGCGCGCGCGGTGCGCGGAACGTACGAGTCGGATGTGAAAGATGCGCAGACGGTCGCGACATGGGGCGTGCTGTCGTGGCGCGCGAGCGTTCCCAACGCGGCACAGGTGCAGCTCTTCACCAGGTCGGGCAACACGAAGACACCCGATGAAGCGTGGAGCGATTGGTCCGGACCGTATCAAAACGCCAGCGGATCGCCAATCACGAGCCCCAAGGCGCGATATCTGCAGTGGCGCGCGGTGCTCACCTCGAAGGCTGACACGCCCGTGCTGACCTCGGTCAGCTCGGCGTACCTGCCGAGGAACGTGCGACCGCAAGTCACTTCCATCACCGTGCATCCCCCAGGCGTCGTGTTTCAGAAACCGTTCTCGAGCGGCGAGGCCGAAATCGCAGGCCTGGACGATGACACGCCCGATCGACGGCCGGGCGCAGGTGGTGGCGGCCTGGGAGCTGGCGGACCCCAACTGGGACGTCGAACCTTCCAGCGTGGCCTGCAGACGTTTGTGTGGAGGGCTGAGGACGACAACGGTGACGAGCTCTCCTACGACGTGATGTACCGCCGCGAAGGCGAGACCGCATGGCGGCCGCTCAAGACCGGGCTCAAGGAAACGCTGTTCGTCTGGGACACCTCGTCAGTCCCCAACGGGACGTACGTGCTCCGCGTGCTGGCCTCGGACGCCAAGGCGAATCCAGCAGAAACGGCTCTGGTCGGTGACTTGGAGAGCAACAGCTTCGAGATCGACACGGTCGCACCGGTCGTCACGATGGGCACGGTGCGCCGAGAGGGGCCCCGCTTCGTCGTCGCGGGTGAAGTCCGCGATGCCGACTCGGCTGTGACCCGCCTCGAATATTCGCTCGACGCTCAGCGGTGGGAATCGGCGTTTGCTCGCGACGGAATTCTGGATGGGCGCGCCGAGTCGTTCGAGATCCGCCTGGATGCTGTCGCCTCCGGACGGACGGTCGTCGTTCGCGCGTCCGACGCGCTCGGCAACGTCGGAACTGGGCAGGTGCTCGTTCGCTGAGGCAGAAGTCGGCAGGGCTAGACATCTTCTAAGGCCTGCATGGCGACAGTTGAAGCAAGTTTCTGGCAGGCCGCAGAAGATGTCCGCCCCGCGTCCCTCGACGATGCTCGGGACGGCCTGAGCGCGAGTCGAAGGCCGGAGC
>JBOGIV010000115.1:0-4754 GCA_050747925.1 Vicinamibacterales bacterium | reverse complement strand
GGCACCGGCGGCACCGCCGGCCCTCCGCTTCCGCCATCGCCCGGGTTCTGCAGCTTGACGTCGGTGGCCGTCAGCACGCCGCTCACCAGCGTCGCCTTGACGTGCACGCGATCTCCGACGGCCAAGTCGGCAAACAGCACGACCTTCGACCCGTGATGGACGACAACCGTGAGAGGCACAAGCACGGCCTGACTATTGACGGTCAGCACGTTCCCCACGATTAACTCGATCAAGCCTTCGAGCTCGACCTTCTTATCCGCCGGCGGCCCAGGCGTCTGTGCGGGTGGCCCGTTGCCACCATTCCCGTTCGGGTTGCCGTTGCCGTTTCCGCCGCCGTTGGCGTTCGGGTTGCCGTTGCCGTTCCCGTTGCCATTGCCGTTGTTGCCATTGCCGTTACCGTTTCCATTGCCGCTGGGCTTGCCGAGGCGTGAGCTGACGCCGTCAGCCGAGCCCCAGTCGACGGTGGCCGAACTGGTCGTGCCGGACTGCGCTGAACTGATAACCGCGGCCGACGAATCGGCGACGACGGCTGTGGGCGACGTGGGAAGTAGCGATGACGAGGTGCCTGCGCAAGCCGAAGCCATCAACGCGCACAGCAGGCCGGTGACCCCTGTCATCTTCAAGAAGCGCATTCAAGTCTCCTTTCGTGCGGCGAGGGTGCCAAGCCGGACGAGCCCCCAAGCTGCAAGCGGTATTCCAGGCGAGATCCTGCGCGCAGGCTCACGAACGTTCGCAGGCAACTTTCAGAATCGACGTCATTCAAACGAATTTCGACGGCGGTTGATAGTAATTTCTTACACAGTACCAGTGTAGAGAGTGGCAGCGATTGACGATGAATCTTACGGAACTGAAATCCGAATTGGACGTTGGCGATGCGCTCGGGGCTCGACGTTTCTCACAAATGTCGACCGCTGCTCACCACGAACCAGGCTTGTGACTTCGACGTCCACTCTCGCGGTCCACGTCCGAGGCACGCCAAGGTGAACGGGCAGCGCGCTCTGTGAGCAGTAGCCACTCCCCGCGTCGACCATCGCGGCGGCGAGGAGTCGAGATGTGCCGGCCGCGAACACGCGAACTTCACTGCCGGCTTTGGTCAGCCGGCCTCGAGTGTCGGTGACCTGGACCAAAAAGCCCTGCCCACTCGGGACGCCGGTGTTTCTCAGAAGAGGGTGACCTCCACCCATGGGATCGTTGTTGGTCAACGACAGATCGAGCCGGCCGTCGCCGTCGATATCCACAAACCGCACGCCGTGCGTCGCGTCGTGCCTCACCAGCAGATCGGGCAGGCTTTCCAGAAACCGCCAACCATCGACTGACACACCCAGGTTGCGAAACAGCGCGTCGCGATAATGCGGCTGCCCCGCGATGAAGTTGGCAACGTAGAGATCGGGAAGGCCGTCGTTGTCGATGTCTCCCCACGCCGAGGTCACGCCGTGACCAACCAGGTTGATGCCGCTCGCGCGTGACACGTCGGTGAAGGCCTTGCCGCTGTCGTTTCGATACAGCGCGCTGGTTCCGTAATTGGCGACGAAGAGATCCAAGTCGCCGTCGAGATCGAAGTCGGCGACGCTCGGTCCGACTCCTCCATCCTCTTTCGGTCGCGGCAGACCAGACACGCCCAAAGCAGTAGCGACGTCTTCGAAGCGACCGTGGTCCTGTCGATACAGGCCGTTGGCATCGCCCTCTTGATTGGCCACGAAGAGATCGAGGTCGCCGTCGCGATCGTAGTCCCACCAGACGCCGCTGACCGACTTGCGCGGGTCGCCAATGCCGGCCGCGTTGGTGACATCGACGAAGCGACTGCCGTCATTGCGCAAGAGTCGATTCGGCACGTCCCGGAATGCCGCGAAGAAGTCGAGATCCCCGTCGCCGTCGTAGTCGATCCACGCTGGCTGGCGACTGACGCCCTTCAGATCGAGTCCGAGCTCGCGCGCGGCATCCACGAACTTCGTACCCTTGACGTCGTTGCGGTACACCTTCGCCGGAAGAGTGGGATCGGCAAAGCCGATGTAGAGGTCGACGTCTCCATCAGCATCGTAGTCGCCCCACGCCGCCGCGCGCGTCTCCTTGTCGTCGCGCAGGCCAACCTCGGCGGCCACATCTCGGAACGTGCCCTTCTCATTGCGATAGAGGCGATTGGGCCTGCCGCGGAACGCGACGAAGTAGTCAGGGTCGCCGTCGTTGTCGAAGTCGGCCCATGCGCTCGCCTGCGCCGACTGTCGAGAAGAGATCGGGTTGGACGAGCTCAAACGATGGACGCCAAGAGGACAGCCAAGGGGACTGTAGAGGCGGGTCTTTAGACCCGCCTACAACGAACGACATGACAACGATCGGCGCGACGCCAAGAAACGAGCGAGTCATCTCGCGAAGTGTGGTGGACCCCACATGCTATGATTATGGCCTGAAGCTTTCTTATGGCAAAAAAGCCTGTGTCCCTTACGCTCGAAGAATCCAACCTTCTGTGGCTGAAGGGGCGGGCACGGGTGCTCTCCGGAGGCAGCGTGAGCGAGGCGGTGGACCAGATCGTCGCCGAGGCTCGAGCAGGGCGGATCGGTGCGGCCGAACCCGTGCGGTCGGTGATCGGCACCATCGATCTGTCTGAGGATCCGGACCTCGCCGGGGCGGACGACGCCGTGCGCGCGCTTTTCACTGGGTCGCTCGCGCGATCGATGGCCGCTCGCGGCCCGCGAACGCCTTGGCCAGCTTCGAAGACGGCGACCAAGAAGAAGACACGAGCTCGTGGCTGATCTCGACGCCGCGGTCACCGACACACATGCATTGCTGTTTCATGCCGCCGGCGGCCGCGGCCTCGGGCCAAAGGCCGCCGCAGTGTTTCGCGCGGCCGAGGAACGGCGTACCCTCGTCTACGTGCCGATGGCGGTGATGTGGGAGGCCACGCTGCTGGCCCGCGCCGGCAAGGTCAACCTGCGGCGAACCGCGCGCGGATTTTTCGGCGATCTGTTCACCAACCCGGCCTATCAACCATTTGCGCTGACTGCCGAGCAAGTGTTCGCCGCCGACGAACTCCGGTTCAATCGCGATCCGTTCGATGCCCTGATTGTTGCCGCGGCGCAGGAGCTGGACCTCCCGCTCATCACGCGCGATGCGGACATCCACCAGTCCGCGGCCGTGAAGGTCGTCTGGTAGACACCCGCGATCTCCCCTGCCGTGACAGCAAAGGGCGCCTTCGTGGTTCCTACTCGACTTCGGTAATCCCCCGATCCATCGCCTCTTCAGGCTCGACCAAGTACTCCATCTCGCGATCGAGCTCCAGCTCATCGTCGCTCGGTTGCAACACCGGTGGCGGCGGTGGCGGCTCGTCCGCCGGAATCTGCACGTGCCGGTACCACCAGAAGCCCGTGCCCGCCGGGATCAACCGGCCCATCGTCACGTTCTCCTTCAGCCCGCGCAGGTAGTCGATCTTCCCGGAAATCGCCGCCTCGGTGAGGACGCGCGTGGTCTCCTGGAACGACGCGGCCGAGATGAACGACTCGGTCGACAGCGACGCCTTCGTGATCCCCAGCAGCAGCGGCTGCGCCGTCGCCGGCCGCCCGCCGTTGGAGATCACGCGCTCGTTCTCTTCCATGAAGCGGAACTTGTCCACTTGCTCGTCCACCAGGAACTCAGTATCGCCCACGTCCTCGACCCGGACCCACCGCATCATCTGGCGCGTGATCACCTCGATGTGCTTGTCGTTGATGTTCACGCCCTGCAGCCGGTAGACCTCCTGGATTTCGTTCACCAGGTACTTCTGCAGCTCCTTCTCGCCGAGCACGTGCAGAATGTCGTGCGGGTTGCTCGGGCCATCCATCAACGGATCGCCCGCGTGCACGCGATCGCCTTCCTGCACGTTCACGTGGACGCCGCGCGGGATGCTGTATTCCCGCGGCTCGGCGTTGGAGTCGTCGGCGATGATCAGGATCTTGCGCTGACCCTTCACGACGCCACCATACTTCACGGTGCCGTCGATCTCACTGATCACGGCGGGATCCTTCGGCTTGCGCGCTTCGAAGAGCTCGACCACGCGTGGCAGGCCACCCGTGATGTCCTTGGTCTTGGTCGTCTCGCGCGGAATCTTCGCCAGCACGTCGCCCGCGTGCACCGCCTCGCCATCCTGCACCATCAGGTGAGCGCTCACCGGCATCATGTAGCGACGCAGCATCGTCCCGCTGTCGGACTTGATTTCGACCGTTGGCTGTTTTTTCTCGTCCGGCGAGTCGACGATGACGAGTCTCGACAGACCCGTCACTTCGTCCACGTCTTCCTGGACGGTGACGCCCTCTTGGATGTCCTTGAAGCGAACCATGCCGGCTTCGTCGGTCAGGATCGAGAACGTGTACGGATCCCACTCGATGAGGATCGTGCCGTTGTCTACCGCCTGACCGTCCTTCACCTTGAGACGCGCACCATAGACGGCCTGGTAGCGCTCGCGGTCGCGGCCTTTGTCGTCCTGCACGACGATGAAGCCGTTGCGGTTCATCACGACGAGCTCGGTCCCGGCCTGAGTCGGCCGATCCACGACCTGCAGGTTCTCGAACCGGACGATGCCCTTGTGCTTCGAGTCCAGAGTCGACTGATCGGAGATTCTCGACGCCGTGCCGCCGATGTGGAACGTCCGCATCGTCAGCTGCGTGCCGGGCTCGCCAATCGACTGGGCGGCCACGACACCGACCGCCAGCCCGAGATCGACCAGCCGGCCGGTCGAGAGGTCGCGCCCGTAGCATCGCGCGCACACCCCGCGACGCGACGCGCAG
>JBOGIV010000114.1:0-8839 GCA_050747925.1 Vicinamibacterales bacterium | reverse complement strand
ACAGTTGAAGCAAGTTTCTGGCAGGCCGCAGAAGATGTCCGCTCCGCGGAGCGGGGCAAGAAGACACTGCCCCCCAAACGAAGCGGAGCCGAGTGTTTTTTTGGGCGGTTTGAGGCGAAGCTTCGCTAGGGGCCCACAGCGCCTGCGTGTTCTGGCTCCTATAGAGGGCAACAAAGGCTGGCATAGCCTTCGCAGTATCGATGGTCATGTGGGGAGGTTCCACGATGACTGCCAAGCTTGCTTCCTTAGTCGTTGCCGTCGCCCTGGTCTTCGGGTCTGCGCAAGCGTTCGCGCAAGGCGAGCGGAAAGATTTTCAGGTCTTCAATGACATCTCGGATCAAGTGAATCGCTACACGCAATTCACGATCTTCGACAGCATCTCGGCCTCGGTCGATCAAGGCCGGGTCGTGCTCACCGGTTGGGTGACGATGCCCTACAAACGGGACGACATCGAAAAGCGTGTTCGCAAGGTCGCGGGGATTGCGTCGGTCGAGAACAAGATCCAGGTGTTGCCGGTGTCGCAATTCGACGATGAGCTGCGGTTCCGAATCGCGCGGGCCATCTACGGCCACTCGCTCTTCTGGAACTACGCGAACATGGCCAACCCGCCGATTCACGTCGTCGTCAACCGCGGCCACGTCACGCTCGAGGGCGTGGTGCAAAGTAACGTCGATCGGATGGTGGCGCGATCGCTCGCCTCAGGGTTCGGGGCCTTTGACGTGAAGAACGAGCTCAAGACCGACGCGGAGGTTCGGGAAGCGCTCGAGGGAAAGTCCAGCAGCTAATCCCGCTGCGACGCCGCAATCTTCGCCGAAGGTGAGGCGGGTCGTTGAGACCCGCCTTCGCCTTTTAGGGGACCGTCTCAGCTCTGCCGCGCCTTCGCAGCACCCAGATGAAGCCCACGAACGTCGCCGCAACGACGAGCATCATCAGTCCAAACAGCGTCAGGGTTCGGATCAGAATCGATTGCGGTTCCATCTGCACCTGGATATCGACGGGGACACCCGTCACCCGGTCGGCCAGTGGCTGGTCCCAGATGATGATGTTGCCTCGCTCGATCGATCGAGACGGCGCATTGTGAAACGGCACGCGGCTCGGCAAGTGCAGTTTGAACGCCACGAGCTCCCGCCCGCTCCAGCCCACATTGCCGACATCGCGCTCGGCCGAAGCGTTCACGGTTTGTGCGTATGCCATGACACCGTCGCGTGAGTCGAAACGATAGGCCGACCACGCAAACGCCGGAGACCGGCTGAGTTGGCGAATGTCCGGCACATCGATCCGCACGTGCACGTAGCGACGCCGGTCACGTCGAGAGAGCGTGACGCTCGCGACGTGCGAGACAGGACTCTCGAAGAAGTCGGCGACGACACGACGATCGAGTCGCGCTCGCGGATCGAGTGGAAGCCTCGCCGCTCGAAGCGTCACCAGAGCGGGCACGGCGGCATTCACGAACACAGTGGCCGAGCCATCGAGCGCCAGATAGATCTCTTCTTCGTATTCGTACTTTCGGGAGAGGACGCCGCTGCAATCGATCGACGTGGCGATCGTCGTCAGCAGCGCCATCGCAGCCGTGAGACGCACGGTACGAATGATATACTCACGCCCCTTCATGCCGGCGGCGCCAACGCTCTTCCTGATCGACGGCAGCAATCAGATGTACCGCGCGTACCACGCGATTCGCGGACTCACGGGACCAGACGGACGATCGACCAACGCGGTCTACGGCTTCGTGACGATGCTGCGCAAGCTCATCGCCGATCATCGGCCGGCGTTCATCGGCGCATCGTTCGATCTTCCGCAAGAAACGTTTCGGTCGAAGCTGACGGCGGATTACAAGGCGACTCGCGCCGCCATGCCCGCCGATCTCGCGGAGCAGATTCCGTGGGTGTTCGAGGCATGCGAGGCGATGGGCGTTCCCATCTTCACCGCCGAGGGGTTCGAAGCCGACGATGTGATTGGCACGCTGGCGAGGAAGGCGACGGCGCAGGGATTTCAGGTGGCCATCGTCACCGGCGACAAGGACTTCTTCCAGCTCGTTGGCGACGGCATTCGCGTCTACAACCCTCGCGACGAGGGCACGTGGTACGACGAAACCGGCGTGCAGGAGAAGTTTGGCGTCGCGCCCGCGCGGGTGGTGGACGTGCTGGCGCTCACAGGCGACACCATCGACAACGTCAAAGGGGTTCCCGGGATTGGCGAGAAGGGTGCGCGCGATCTCATCTCCACGTATGGATCGCTTGACGGGTTGCTCGCGCGAGCCGGTGAGGTCCAACAGAAGAAGTATCGCGAAGGCTTACTGACCAACGCCGACCTGGCGCGTCAGAGCCGCGAGCTGGTGACGATTCGAACCGATGTCGCGGTCGCGTTCGATGCCGAGCGGTTTCGCTATCAGGGGCCGTCGCGCGAGCGCTGCTATGCGCTCTTCTCTCGACTGATCTTCCGAACGCTGGCGCCGGAGTTCGCGCCAACAGCCGATTCGATTGCCAAGGACTATGCGATCGTCGGATCGATCGACGAGTTGCGCGACCTCGTCGATGCGATCAAACGCGCAGGTCGGGTGGCGATCAACGTGATCACCGACGGCACCGCGCCGGTGCGCGCGTCAATGGTTGGCGTCGCCGTCTCCGCCGCACCTCGACACGCGCGCTATGTCGCTCTCGGGCACGAAGGCTTTGCCGCCGGCGCGTCGCTCGATCGTCGCGAGACCCTCGATTTGCTGGGTTCCGTGCTCACCGATACGGCAGTCGAAAAGGTCGCTCACGACTTCAAGGCGGAATTGATCGTCTTGGGCCGCCATGGCATCTCGATCGATCCGATCGGCCTGGACACGATGATCGCGAGCTATCTGTTCGACGCCAACCGCTCGAATCACGACCTCGAACCCGTGGCGTTGGACATGGTGGGCTACAAGGCGCTCACCGAAGACGACGTCAGGGGAAAAGGGACCAAGGCACTGCTCTTCTCGCAGATTCCGGTCGAGGGCGTGCTTGATTTCGCCGGCGAGCGCGCCGATCTGGCGGGACAGCTGGCGACCCATCTCGGCCCTGTCCTGATTCAGGAAGGGCTCGAATCCGTCTATCGGGATCTCGAGCTGCCGCTGGTCCCCATCCTCGCCGAGCTCGAACGCACCGGCGTGCGGGTCGATGTTCGAGCGCTCAGCGCCCAGTCCGGCGTCGTGGAGCGCGAGATGCGGGATCTCGCTCGCGAGATCTATCGCCTGGCAGACGGAGAGTTCAACATCAACTCGCCAAAGCAGCTGGCCGAGGTGTTGTTCGAGAAGCTCCAGTTGCCTGTTCTCAAGAAGACCGGTACGACGCGCACGGCATCGACGGGAGTGGAAGTCCTCGAGGAGTTGGCGGTGCAGCACGAGCTGCCCAGGCTCATCCTGCAGTGGCGAGGGCTCGCCAAGCTCAAGGGCGCCTACATCGACGCGCTGCCGACGCTGGTGAATCCAGAAACCGGCCGGGTCCATACGCAGTTCAATCAGGCGGTCGCGGCCACAGGGCGGCTCAGCAGCAGCGATCCCAACCTCCAGAACATTCCAATCCGGACCGAGATCGGCCGTGAGATCCGACGAGCGTTTGTCGCTGAGCCTGGCCACGTGCTGGTGTCGGCCGACTACTCACAGATCGAGCTTCGCGTCCTGGCGCATCTGTCGGGCGATGAATCGTTGCTGGCCGCCTTCGAACGCGGCGACGACATTCACGATCAGACCGCGATGAAGGTGTTTGGCGAACACAGCGGCCTCAGTGCCCACGAGCTGCGCCGGCGTGCGAAGATCATCAACTACGCGCTGCTCTATGGGAAGACGGCGTTCACGCTCGCCAAAGACATCGGCGTGACGCAGCAAGCCGCGCAACAGTTCATCGACGCCTACTTCGCCGGCTTTCCGCGGGTTCGGGGATTTATCGACCAGACACTCGAAGACGCCCGAAACACTGGCGTCGTCAAAACCATGTTTGGCCGGCGGCGTGGGGTGCCGGAAATCACGAGTCGAAACGGACAGATTCGATCGTCGGCCGAGCGCATCGCGGTGAACATGCCGATTCAAGGCACCGCCGCGGACATTCTCAAGCTGGCGATGATCCACGTGTACGCCGCCTTGAAGACCGAACATCCCCGCGCCTCGATGATTCTGACCGTGCACGATGAGCTGCTCTTTGAAGCGCCAACCGACGAGGCCGACGCCGTCGCGGCGCTGGTGAAGTCGAAGATGGCGTCAGCCGTTCAACTTCACGTGCCCCTGGACGTGGATGTCGGGATTGGAGAGAACTGGAAGGAAGCGAAATCGTAGGTTCGGTTCAGCGGAGGCGCTGCAAGACATCCAATTGCGTTTCCACTCCGTTCGAGAAGATCCCGAACCCGGCCGCGACTGGTCGGACCATCGCACCTAGGGCCGGGCAGAACTCGGACAAGAAGCGACGAGTCCGCGCGCTCAGCCCTCTCGCGACTCCAGCGCGTCTACCCGCACGCCCAGATGTCGGGCGACGGCGGCCAACAACTGGTGCTGTTCATCGCGCCTCGCGTCACTCGCCTCGAACCGGCGCTCCATCGATTCCCTGAGAATCTCCTGTCCCTCGAATCCAAGCCGCAAGATGCGATGCGTCTCCTCGAAGCGGACGTTCATATGATCCTTGAGCTCGCCGATGCTCTGGCGGAATTCTTGCCGCATCTCCTGGCGCATCTCGGTCAGCTTGCCGTCAACACGATGGCCCAGTTCATCGATACGGCGGGCCAAGTCTGCGAGCGTCATCTCGTCGGCCATCCTACCATCGTCCTCCTGCGCTCCCGGTCCCGTCGCGCGCGCCAACTTGTTGCAGCACGCGTACCACCGCAACCCGTGCGGATTTTCTGAGCATCAGGCCCGAATCGCCGGGCGATGGTTGCAGAATCTGCAGTCTGTAACCCGCACCGACCACCTTGTTTCTGCGGCGTGAGGCACTAACCGCCTTTCCTCACATTAATGTCCATCCCGGCCGCGAGCGAGTCGAACTCCGGAGTCGGCCCGCGCCACTCCAACTCATCCACCGACTTGAACAGAGGAATGTCAGTGCGGAGGGTCGCCAGGTCGCGGAACAACAGAGCCAGGTGCCGCTCACGGTCCAGCGTTGCGGCCAATGCGCTTGCCCTCGTCGCCTTCACTTTCCACTCGCGCCAGTCGGCAGGAATTGATTCGAGATGCCCGAACTTCGCCAGCACCGCTGACGCCGACTTTGCGCCCCAGCCCGCGAGCCCCGGATATCCGTCCGATGTGTCCCCCACCAACGCCAGATAGTCGGGAATGGACGAGGGCGGTACGCCGAACTTCGCGATTACGCCGGCCTCATCTCGAATCGCCCGCGCCCGTCGATCCATCTGCACGACGCGCGTTCCACGAACCGACTGCGCCAGGTCTTTGTCAGGCGTGCAGATGATCACGCGGTCGACTCGTGGGTCTCGCGCCGCGAGCTCGGCTGCGGAGGCCATGGCATCGTCGGCCTCATACTCCACCATGGCCCAGACAGTTATGCCCAGCGCGGCAACCGCTTCTTCGAGAATCGGAAACTGCGAGTACAGCGCCGGGTCGATGCCCGCGCCGGTCTTGTAGCCGGGCCAGAGATCGTTGCGAAACGATTCGATGATCTGATCGGTTGCGACGCCCAGATGGGTGGTGCCTGCCTGAATCATCCCGAGCAGTGATATCAGCACGCCGCGAACCGCGCCGACCTCATGGCCGTCTCGATCCTTGAGGGGCGGAACCGCGTAGAAATGTCGGAACAGTTCGTAGGTGCCGTCGATCAGCGAGACGTCCACTACTTCCAGCGCTGTTTGATGAGCTCCCATTCGGCGCGGAGCAGTGACATCTCTTGATCCCTTCGGTCGGCCGGGATCGTGCGAACGAGATCGGGAATGATGCCCTCGAGCACGAGCTTGTCCAGATCGGCGCGCAGCGAGGCTGCGCGCTTGCCGGCCAGACGCGCGCGAACCCAACTGGCGATCGCCAGGTCCCAGGCCGCGGCAGCGTCGCCCGATCCACGCGCTGCCACGACGCTCCAGTAGCCCGCTGCTCCCGAGCCCGGATTGTGCGCAAGCTCGAGCGCCATGCGATCGCCAAGTCGAGCGAACGCGGCCGGCCGCTTGTCACGATCCAGGCTGTCGGCGTATCGCTCGACCGCGCTTCCCCACCAGTCGAGCATCGCTTCGAGCGGCTCCGGGCCGACCTCGCCCGCGCTCGACAGCCCGCTTTCGAAGAGACGGGCCGCCGCTCCGTAGTCGTCCTGCAGGAACAACGCTTGTCCGAGCGCCAGGAGAAAGTCCACGCGATCGGATGCCTCGAGGTCGCCCGTAATGACGTTGCCAAGCGCGGTGCGCGCGGCTGCCAGATCGGCGGGGTCAGCGCGCTCGCGGTACCGCTCGAGGTGGGCTCGCGCCAGCACGACCGTCGCCGCATTCGAGGTCGCTGGCGTCCCGAGCGCGGCCGTGGCCGATTCGATCGCCTGATCGAACTGCCGCTGGTTATAGAACGATCGGGCTTTGGCCAGATCGGCCCGCGTTGCGTCGACCGACGCCGTCACCAAGACCCCGATCAGCAGCGCGAGTACGGCGTTTCTCTCGCGGATCTGCGCCATCGGCGCGATCGTAGCACGCTGTACAATGCCGGGTTGGATGACCGATCCGGTGATTGTGCCGCGTGCCGGCCACTCGATATCGCGTCGAGAGATCGATCCGGACGCATTGAAGGTGCTCGACCGATTGCAAGAGGCCGGTCACGCCGCGTATCTCGTCGGTGGCGGCGTTCGGGATTTGCTGCTTGCCAGGCGTCCAAAGGACTTCGACATCGGCACGTCGGCGCATCCGTATCAGATCAAGAAGCTGTTTCGAAATTGCTGGATTATCGGAAGGCGCTTCCGGCTGGCTCACGTGCGCTTCGGGACCAAGACGATCGAAGTCGCGACATTCCGGCGACACCTCCCGGCCGAATCAGAAAACAAGCCGGCTGAGCCCGCGTCAGCGCATCGCGAGCCGGCGCACAACGACCCTCATCTCAAGCACGACAACACCTTCGGCACTCCGGAGGAAGACGCGTTCCGGCGTGACTTCACGATCAACGCGCTCTTCTACGACATCGCCACGTTCTCGGTCATCGACTACGTCGGCGGGCTGCGCGATCTCCGTGACGGCGTGGTGCGATCGATCGGGGATCCCTCCGAGCGTTTTCAAGAGGATCCCGTTCGCATGATGCGGGCCATCGTCATGGCATCGCGACTGGGATTTCGTCTGGATGCGCTCGTCGTCGACGGGATCGCGCGATATCGCTCACTGATGACGATGGCGGCGCCCGCGCGTTTGATCGAGGAGTACTACAAGGTCCTGCGATCGGGGGCGGCCGAACCGACGTTCGACGCGCTGGCGGAGCATCGGCTGCTCGAACCGATCACCCCCGAGCTGCAGCGCAGCGCGAAGAGTCCGGCCCTTCGCAACGCGCTGGCGTCGCTCGACGCGTACCGCGGCAAATACGAGACGGCGCCGGCGACGCTCACCAATCCGATCCTGCTGGGCACCCTCCTCGTGCCCTTGGGGCTGATGCCTCGGCGAGATCCGCCGGCGAGGTGGTCGGTCGACGATCGAGAGCTTGACGATTCGCCCGAGGGCAACGGCGCGGCTCATGATTCAGTGGATGGCGCGACCGTCAAGCGGTTTGAACGCCTCAAGCGGCGGCGACTCCCCAAAGTGCCGATTCTCAGGATCGGGTCGCTGCCAATCGCGCGTCGGGACACTGAGCGATTGCGACAGGTCCTCGCCTTTCAGCGACGCCTGGCCGACCTCGAGATGTCGGCTCGCGCCAAGCGCGGCCTGTTGGGTCGCTCGTCATTTCACGACGCGCTCACGTGGATTGAAATCCACGGAAACTCTCCGGGCGTGCTCGAGCACTGGCGTGGCTTCATGGAAGCGCTCGGTCCGGAGGCCTCCGATCGAGGGCCCGCCAAAGCGGAGGCGCCTCAAGGAAACGACACAGAACGCCTGAACGGGCGTCGTCGTCGTGGGAGAAGGCGTCGCGGCGGACGCGGGAGATTCCGACGCCCGCCAGAGTGATCACGACGGGGCTTGGAGCTATCCATTCCTGCGCTCGAACTCCTTCATGAAGGACACCAGCGCGTCCACTCCCTCCTCGGGAAAAGCGTTGTAAACCGACGCCCGCATGCCGCCGACCGATCGATGACCTTTCAGCCCATCGAGTCCGGCCGCCGTTGACTCCTTCACGAACTTCTTCTCGAGCTCTTCAGTCGCCAGCCTGAACGTGATGTTCATTCGTGAACGGCTGCTCTTCTCCGCCAAGCCGCGATAGAAGCCCGTGCGATCGATCTCGGCGTAGATCTTGTCGGCCTTACGCTGGTTCCGGACCGCCATGGCGTCGACGCCGCCCTGAGCGAGCAACCACTTCATGACCAGCCCCATGAGGTAGATGCCAAAGCATGGCGGTGTGTTGTACATCGACCCGTTCTCGACCTGGACGGCGTAGCTCAGCATCGAGTGAAGCGTTTTCGCCGATCTCGCGAGCAGATCTTCCCGGATGATGACGACCGTGACGCCAGCGGGACCGACGTTCTTCTGGGCGCCGGCGTAAATGAGTCCGAACTTCGCGACGTCAATCGGCTTGCTGAAAATGTTCGAGGAGGCATCACCCACGAGCGGCGCGTCACCCACTGCGGGCTCACGCGTCCACTCCGTGCCGAACAACGTGTTGTTCGTGGTCATGTGGACGTAGTCCGCGTGAGGAGTCAGCGAGAGCTCATCCTGTCGCGGAACGCGCGCGAACTTCTCGCTTTCAGTTGACGCCGCGACGTGGACGGTGCCGACC
>JBOGIV010000113.1:0-4850 GCA_050747925.1 Vicinamibacterales bacterium | reverse complement strand
GCGCCGGTCTGGCGTTCTCAGCGGATTCGATCTTAGGTCAATTCGCCGAACTTCGCCCGCTGACCACGATTCGCCCGCCCGATGTGCCGGCGATCGCAGGGGCAAAGGTCACCGTATCGCGCGTCTGGACGGGTGGCGCGGCTGAGAAACAAGGTCTGCACGAAGGCCTGCCGGTCTATGCCATCACCGGTGCGGACGGCCAGATGGTGGACTTCGCCAACGGCCTGCCCACCGACGCGGCGGCGCTCCTGAGGATCTGGCGCGCCGTCTACAACGTTGATCCGCGAACTCCGGTCACGATCTCGCTCGCCGAGTCCATGAGCACTGGAACGCCGCACACGATCGTGCTGGAGCGGTCGAGCATCGGCAGCGTGGACGCCGATGGCCGATCGATCTGGATCCGACTCCACGTTGGCTCAATCGTTCAGTTGACGGCGTTTCTCGCCGGGGCCACGGTGCTCTTCGCTCTCGGCGCGCGCGGCGTCACCGCCGCGCTGATGATGCTGGCGCTCATCGCGACCGGCGTCGCCAACAGCGGACCGCTGCTGGGCGCCGAGCGCGCCGTTCCGCTGCTGGCGCCGATCGTGCTCCTCTTCAACTGGATCGCAACGCCACTAGCCTTTCCGGTGATCGGTGTCGCCGTGCTGTGTTTCCCACACCGCGCCGCGATTCTGGATCAGCAGAAATGGATCGTACCGACCCTGTGCGTCCTGGCGCTGCCGATGTTGGTTGCCAACCTGTCGAGTGCGCTGTTCCTGCTGGGCGTCGACGGTGTCTTGCCTGTTCTGAGCTGGCTCGCCGCGCGGCCGTGGACCTTCGACGCCTCCTTTGCCGCCGCGTTGGGCGCCAACCTGCTCATCGTCGCCGAGGGCATTCGCCGCTACCGCATGAATGAGGATCCGAACGAGCGGCGCCGAATTCAGTTCGTGGTGTTCACCGGCGTGCCCGCCGTTTTTGCGTATGCCGTAAAGGTGGGGGTGCCGATGCTCTCTGGGCTTGCCGGCGAGCCCGTGAGGCTCGCCTGGCCAGTGGAGGCGACGCTGCAGGCCGTTGTTTTGCTGCCGGCGATCGGCCTCTCGTACGCGGTGGCCGTGCGCCACGTTTTCAGTCCGCGCACGGTCCTTCGCCAAGGCCTGCAGTATGCGTTGGCGCGGAAAACGCTGACGGTGCTCGTGCTCCTTCCGATCCTTGCACTGGTGGCCTCGCTCATCCAGCAGCGCGACCAACCGCTCGGGACGATCATCGGCGGCCAGCCGATGTTCTACGTCGTCGGACTCGTGCTGGCGGGCCTTGGGCTCCGCTATCGCGATCGGGCACAGAAGTGGCTCGACCTTCACTTCTTCCGCGAGGAATACGACGCGCGGGAGATTCTGGTCTCGCTTGCCGGGCGGGTGCCGTACGAGACCGATCCGCGCGATCTCGTTGCACTGGTCATCCAGCAGATCGATTCGGCGCTCCATCCCGACTGCGTCGCGGTCCTCGCTGGCGAGACGCCCCCCGACAGCCTGCCGTCACCGGCTCCCGGCTCGAGATCGGCATCGCTCGAGCCCCTCGCCGCCTCGCGCGTTCCGGCGCTGCCGCTCCGTTTCGATGCGGCGCTGGTGACCTTGCTTCGCTGGTCGGACAAGCCGCTCGAAGTGTTTCTCGACGATGAGCAGTCACCAGTGGCGCGATTGCCGCCAGCCGATCGCACGTGGCTGGCGGCGATGAAGGCCCAGCTGCTCGTTCCGATCTTCGCCGGCGGAAGCGATCCGCGACCGTTCGTCGGCTTGATCGCGCTCGGTCGAAAGCGATCCGAGGAGCCGTACACGGCCGAAGATCGGCAGCTGCTCAATGGCATCGCCTCGCAGATGGGAGTAGCCCTCGACCTCTCGCGCCTGCGTCGTCGCGCCGCCGAGAGCGGTCCGCCGGCCGAGATGCTCAGCGCCGATGCGCCCACGCGCGCGGCTCACGGCGCCGGCATGCGCATCGGGTCGGTGGTCGACAACAAGTACCGCGTCGAAGATGTGGTCGGCCAGGGCGGCATGGGGGCGGTGTTTCGCGCGTGGGATCTGCGGCTCGAGCGCTCGGTCGCGATCAAGGTCGTGCGATCGGAGCTCCTCTCGGCTCCCGAGTCACGCGTGCGGTTTCGACGAGAGTCGATGATGGTGGCGCGCCTGCAGCATCCCGCCATCGTCACGGTCTTCGACTATGGCAGCCTCGGCGACGGCTCCGCGTTCCTCGTCATGGAGTACGTCCCTGGCGAAGATCTCCGGCGGTTGATGAAGCGCGAAGGGCCTCTCCAGGTCACACGAGTGACAGCGTTGCTGACTGGGATCGCTGGCGGCGTTGAAGCCGCACACAAGGCAGGCATCTTCCATCGCGACCTGAAACCCGAGAACATTCTGCTGCCCGAAAGCGGCATCGGTCCTAAAGTCGTCGATTTCGGGGTCGCGAAGATGACCGATTCGACGATCGCGGGGACGACCACGCTCACGGGGGGAGGTACGGTCGTGGGAACGCCCGCCTATATGGCGCCCGAGCAACTTCGTGGCGGAGTGGTTGACGGCCGCGCCGACGTCTTCAGCCTTGGCGTGATGACCTACGAGATGTTGACGGGTCGGCTTCCCTTCGGCAGCGGAACGTTCATCGACATCGCGATGAAGCAGACCGAGTCAGAGACCAGCTTCGACACCACTGGGCTGTCATCGCCGATTGCTGGAGTGCTGAGATGTGCGATGGCGATCGATCGCGAGGCTCGACCGCAATCGCCGATGGTGCTGGCCGAGGAGCTCGCTCGGGCCGCGAGATCCTGATCTCGCAACCTCCTGATCTGCGGCCTATTTCTTCTTCTTCGCCACGCCGCTCAGCCGACGTTCGATTTCGGCGAGAGCCTGCTGGATCTGATCGCGACGTCCCGGGTGCGTGGTGACCTCGAGCTGACGTTTGAGCTCGGTTTGCGCTAACCGCAACGATTCCATCGCGCGTGCCTGCTCCGGGTCAGCCTGCGGTCCTCGTTCCCGAGCCACCTTGCGGCTTTCTTCCAGTTCGTCGATGCGCTCCTGCAGTCGCGCTTCGGCGTCGATGAGTCCTTCTCCGGCGTCACCCATGAATCCCAGCATTATACGACGGGCGGGCGCGCGAGCGAGAGTGGCAGAATCAGAAACGGTGTCCAATACCATCCGCTCGCTCTTCCACCCGGCGATCGCGACCTGGTTCGACTCGGTGTTCTCTTCGCCGACCGCGCCTCAACGCAAAGGTTGGCCACCAATTGCCCTGGGCGAATCGACGCTGATCCTGGCTCCTACGGGCAGTGGGAAGACGCTCGCGGCATTCCTGTGGTCGCTGAACCGCCTGATGTTCGAGCCCGTGCCCGAGCCGTCCACGCGCTGCCGCGTGCTGTATGTGTCGCCGCTCAAGGCGCTCGCCGTGGACATCGAGCGCAATTTGCGCGCGCCTCTGGCAGGAATTTCGAACGTGGCGCAATCCAACAGCGTCGCGTTTCATGCACCCGCGATCGCTCTGAGAACCGGAGATACGCCCGCCGCAGAACGCTCGCGATTCCAGCGTGCGCCTGCTGACATCCTCATCACCACGCCCGAGTCGTTGTTTCTGCTGCTGACCTCGAATGCGCGGGAGCGATTACGGTCGGTTGAGACGGTGATTCTCGACGAGATTCACGCGCTCGTGCCAACCA
The DNA here is from genome assembly GCA_050747925.1 of Vicinamibacterales bacterium. Lineage (GTDB taxonomy): Bacteria > Acidobacteriota > Vicinamibacteria > Vicinamibacterales > UBA2999 > 12-FULL-67-14b. Next base: position 1,174 of record JBOGIV010000113.1, on the reverse strand, counting down.
AGCGGGGAGCGCATCTCGCGTTGTCGCTCGAACGGCTGGAGCAGATCGTGGCCCGGCCGCTGCAGCGGATTGGTCTGTCTGCAACCCAGCGACCACTCGAAGAGGTCGCGAAGTTCCTGGGCGGTGCGACCGCGAACAAAACCCAACCACAAAAGGGAAAACCACGAATAGAGCCAACCACGAGGACAAAAGGCACAGCGGACCAGAAACACCTCAGGCGGACGCTTGACGAGGACGAAGCGGCCGATTCGGTGCACGAGGAGTTCGCCGATCGGAAGCGACCTGTGTCATTTCGACCCGTCACCATCGTCGATGCCAGCGCGCCCAAGAAACTGGCCATCACCGTCCAGACACCGGTCGAAGACATGGCGACTATCGGTCGGCCGGTGGCGATCCCGAGCGGACCGGCAGGTCAGGGGCCGGTGGCGACCTCCATCTGGGCGTCAATCCACCCGACGCTGGTTGACCTCATCACGTCGCATCGATCGACGCTCCTCTTTGTCAACAGCCGACGGCTCGCCGAGCGGCTGGCGGCGGCGCTCAATGAACTGGCCGACGAGCCGTTGGTTCGTGCGCATCATGGGTCTCTCGCCCGAGCGCAGCGCACCGAGATCGAAGACCTGCTCAAGGCTGGGCGGCTTCGTGCACTCGTCGCCACCTCGTCGCTCGAGCTCGGCATCGACATGGGCGCCATCGATCTCGTCGTGCAGATCGAAGCGCCGCCGTCGGTGGCCAGCGGCATTCAGCGCATCGGCCGCGCGGGACACCGCGTGGACGAGATCAGCACCGGCATCATCTTCCCGAAGTATCGCGGTGATCTCGTGGCCGCCGCAGCGGTCACGCGCGCGATGGCGCGAGGCGAAGTCGAGCCGTCACGCTATCCCAGGAATCCGCTGGACGTGCTCGCACAGCAGATCGTCGCGATGGCCGCCGTCGAGGCCTGGTCCGTCGACGATCTCTTCTCGACGGTTCGCCAGGCCGCCCCGTACGCCGAGTTGAGCCGTCGCATGTTCGACGGCGTCCTCGATATGCTCTCGGGTCGCTATCCGTCCGACGAGTTCGCCGAGCTGAGACCTCGCATCAACTGGGATCGCACCACCGACGTCGTCTCGGGCAGGACGAACGCGCAGCGCCTCGCCGTCACTTCGGGCGGCACGATCCCGGACCGCGGCCT
>JBOGIV010000112.1:0-2141 GCA_050747925.1 Vicinamibacterales bacterium | reverse complement strand
GCATGAATTCCTGGGAGTCAAGTTTTCTAGGGGCCCGTCTGTGTCATCTGCGACATCGGTGGCCTAGCAGCCTGTGGTGAAAGGCCTACTTGGAGCGCAGCGGGTGCTCACCGGTCCATGTCCCACTAGCTTGGGAACCTAACTGGTGCGGTGGGGTCCAACGCTTCCAGTGATCAATCTTGTGAGAAACCACACCCTAGGTTGTAGGATTGGGAGACAACCCCATGCGCATCAACGGCTGGCAACGGCTTTGGCTATTAGCTTCGATTCTTTGGGCGGTTGTAATCCTAGTACTTGCAGGGATTCTTCAGTTCGACGGCGATCAGACCGTCCCGAGCGCCAATGAGGCCCTGTTCGTAGTGCGGCTGTGGATCGTGCCAGTCGCGGCGGTTTATGGGTTTGGCCTTAGCCTCGCTTGGGTCCGCCGCGGATTTCAAGTCGCGTCAAAGTAGCCACTACCCGCCCCGCCCTCACCTGCGGCTCGGCGCCACCGTCGCTGCCGCGGCCGCGCTGCTGGCGTGCGACCACCGCACGCTACTGACGCCTGTCGCCGACCGCACTACGATGCCGAACCCCTCACAGCCCCTGGTTAACGGGGATCGACACGATCGATCCGACGTACTACACTCCAGGCATGGCCATGGGTCGTCGCAAGGACCGCGCCCGGACACCGGGACTGTGGATTGCCGCCAATGAGTTGCCGCCCACCGGCGGGCATCCGTTCTACCAGCGCCTGAATCAAGTCTTGGACGCGCACGCCTTCGACGATTTCGTCGAAGCGCAGTGCGCCCCGTTCTATGCGGCCATCGGCCGCCCGAGTCTGACGCCGGGCACGTACTTCCGGCTGTTGCTGATTGGCTACTTTGAGGGGATCGATTCGGAGCGTGGGATCGCGTGGCGCACTCGCGCTGCGTGGCTTTCTGGGCCTGGGCCTGGACGAGATCCCACCAGAGCACTCGACGATCTCGCGGACCCGGCGCCTCATCGATCTGGAGACGCACCGCGCGGTCTTCACGTGGATCCTGCAGGTCCTGGCAACGGCGGATCTCGTTAAGGGGAAGACCATCGGGATCGATGCGACCACGTTGGAGGCGAACGCGGCCCTGCGGAGCATCGTGCGACGCGATTCGGGCGAGACGTACCACGAGTTTCTGACGCGACTGGCGCAGGCCTCGGGCATCGAGACGCCGACGCGGGCCGATCTGGCGCGCGTCGATCGGAAGCGGAAAAAGAAAGGCTCGAATGACGACTGGACGCATCGGCACGATCCCGACGCGAAGATCACGAAGATGAAGGACGGGCGGACGCACCTGGCGCACCAGGCCGAGCAAGCAGTCGATCTCGAGACGGGCGCGATCGTCGGCGTCACCGTGCAGGACGCTGATGACGGCGATACGGAGACGAGCATCGAGACGCTGATTGAAGCGGCCGAGCAAATCGAGGCGGTGCGGCCTGTCGGTGACGGCCTCCAAGAGGTCGTCGGAGATAAGGGCTATCACAGCAATCAGTCGCTTGTCGATCTCGAAGCCGTTGGTCTCCGTAGCTATATCTCGGAACCCGATCGGGGCCGCCGAAGATGGAAGCGGAACCCCGAAGCGCGCGATGCCGTGTATCGCAATCGTCGTCGCATTCGTGGCGCACGCGGTCAACGGCTACTGCGCCTCCGCGGCGAGCGTTTGGAACGACCCTTCGCGCATCTCTACGAGACGGGTCGGCTGCGCCGTGTGTATCTCCGCGGGCACACGAACATTCGGAAGCGACTGCTGATCCACACAACCGGATTCAACCTGGGCCTGCTGATGCGACAACTGATCGGCGTGGGCACGCCGCGAGGGCTGCAGGGGCGGCTCATCGCCGTCGTTGCCGCCCTATGGTCGCTGATGCGCTCGCTTCGAGCCGCCGTGACAGATCATGGGCGGCCTGTACGACGCCTTTCACCGATCGAGCGTCAATCGATCGCGAAACCCGTCACCGTCCCCATGGGCGTGCAAGAGATGGTTTTCACCACGGGCTGCTAGAGCACGCGCCGGCGAGTCATCAAGTACGCCATGAGCCCCAACTCGAGTGGCTGGGCCGTGTCCAACAGCGTGTAGTCGATGCCGGCGAGCTTCAGCTCACGTTTGTATCGGTCGATCAGCGAT
>JBOGIV010000111.1:0-7159 GCA_050747925.1 Vicinamibacterales bacterium | reverse complement strand
CATCCTCGATTTGATGGCCGACCGGGAAGAGCGACAGCGTCTGGCAGAACAGGCCCAGCGACTCGTGGCAGCGAAGTACAGCCGCGATCTCTATCTGCGTCGAACGGCAGAGGTCTACAACCGGCTCTTGCGCATGGATTCGACGCGATCGATCGGGACGGAGGAGCTGGCGAGCCAGTGAGGGTGCTCGTGACGGGCGCGACCGGCTTTACCGGCGGCTATCTGGCCGCTACGTTGGCGGCGCGAGGCGACGAAGTCCGGGCCCTGGTGCGTCCCCAGAGTCGAGCGCGGTTTGAAGCATCGACGCTTCCTGGTCTCGGCGTGTCTGCCGTCGAGGGCGATCTACTGGACCTCGAGTCCGTACGTCGCGCGACTGAGGGCGTCACCCGCGTGTATCACCTTGCGGCCACCTATCGCGAAGCTGGACAGCCTGGTGCGGCATATCGCCGCGTCAATGTGGCAGGGACGAGGAATGTCCTCCTCGCTTCTCGCGACGCCGAGGTGCGGCGCGTCGTGCACTGCAGCACGGGTGGGGTCCATGGCCACATCGCCAACCCGCCAGCCAATGAAGATGCACCGTTCAACCCGGGGGACGTGTACCAGCGAACCAAGCTCGAGGCCGAGAAGGCCGCGCGCGAATTCCAAGGATCGGCCGGTCCGGAAGTCGTGGTCGTGCGTCCGACCGGGATTTACGGCCCCGGGGACACTCGCTTTCTAAAGATGTTCCGTGGCATCGCTCGCGGCCGGTTTCCGCTGCTCGGATCGGGTCAGGTTTTCTATCACTTGACGTTCGTCGACGACCTCGTTGAAGGCATCTGGTTGAGCGCGAATGTGCCGGCTGCCGCCGGTCGAACGTATATCCTGGCCGGGCCTCGCTATACGACCCTCGAAGCGCTCATTGGATTGGTCGCCAAGGAACTCCGGGTCGAACCACCGCGACGGCACTGGCCGGTCTGGCCGTTCTGGCTTGCGGGCCTGGCGTGCGAAGCCTTCTGCGTGCCGCTTGGCATCGAGCCGCCGCTTTATCGGCGTCGCGTGGACTTCTACACAAAGAGCCGTGCCTTCGACACGACGCGAGCGCGGACTGAGCTCGGATTTGCGCCTCGTGTCGATCTTGAGGAGGGGATTGGGCGAACGGCGGACTGGTACCGCGCGAAGGGGTGGCTGTGACGTCGGTCAGCCGCCCCTTCGACTCGCCTCTGAATTCTGAACGGCTCGCTCAGGGCAGGCCGCTGAACGTCGTTCAGATTTGCGACCACCTGGGGTGGGAAGGCTCGCGGATGCACGGCGTGAAGCGCCTCTTCGCATGGATGATTCCGCGGTTTGATCGATCCCGTTTCAAGGTGTCGCTCATAAGCTTGCGGCGCAGGGATCTCTCCGAAGACACGCTCGAGCAGTTCGGCATCGATGTCACATATCTTGCTCGGCACAAGTTCGATCCCGCGACCTACTTTGCGCTTCTCAAAGTACTGCAGGCGAAGCAGGCCGACCTGGTGCACATGCATGGCTACGGGGCGACGACTTTCGGCCGCCTCTGCGCCTGGCGGCTTGGGATTCCGTCGATCCTTCACGAGCACGCGAACCACACCGATACGCCGTGGTTCCAGAAGCTTGCCGATCGCCTGCTTGCGCCCCAAACCGATTTGGCGATCGCAGTCTCGCAGTCCACAGCGGAGTTCACGACGCGCGCGCGGCTGATGCCGGCTGAGCGGACGAAGGTGGTCTATCTTGGCGCGCCGCTCGACGAGTTTGCGCGCCCGCGCAGCACCGCAGAGATTGCGGCCGCGAGGCGTTCACTCGGCATCGAGGCGGGCACCCTCAGCGTGGGCACCATCACGAGATTGATGCCATCAAAGGGCAACCGTCACCTGGTCGCAGCCGCACCGGAGATACTCGAGCGTCATCCCAACGTTCGCCTATTTGTGATTGGTGAAGGCGAGCTCGGGCCGGAGCTCGAGGCGCAGGCTCGCTCACTTCATCTCGGCGACCGGCTGGTCTTCACGGGGTTCTCGCGCGACGCGGCAGCGGCGCTCTCAGCACTGGACATCGTGGTGTTCCCTTCGCTGTGGGAGGGCACACCGCTCACGGTTTTCGAAGCGCTTGGAATGGGCAAGCCCATCGTGTCGACCGACGCCGATGGCCTGCTCGATGTGCTCACCGATCGGCGCGATGCGCTGGTTGTCCCCAAGGCCAACGCCAGACGTCTGGCCGAGGCGGTCTGTGAGTTGATTGAAAACCCGGCGCTTGGCGCCGCTTTAGCCAGCGCCGCGCGGGTGACCGGCGCCAAGTACGACATCGGCGCTTTCGTCTCCAAGATGGAGCAGTTGTACGTCCTGCTGTGCAGTACCTCGCGCGCGACTCGCCGCGCGGGTATCCTGCAGGCCGACCGGAGCTTCCTGGGTCACAGATGACGCAGATGGCGCAGACAGGCTCCCAGCGAAGCTCCGCCTCAAACCGCGCAGAAGAACGAGTCGGCTCCGCTTCGCTGGGGCAGCGTCGTTTTGCCCCGCTCCGCGGGGCGGACATCTTCTGCGGCCTGCCAGAAACTTGCTTCAACTGTCGCCATGCAGGCCTGAGAAGATGTCTCGAAGCTACGCGATGACGATTCCCGGCATAACGGCACGGTTCGACGGACGAAGCGACGCGTGGAAATTAGGCGCGGCGACGACCACGGCGCTGGGGATTGTTTTGGTGGCGTGGGCGATCTCCATGGACTTCGTGAAGGCGTCGTCCGGCTTCTTCAGCGACGGCGCGACCTATTACGAGATGGCGCACAGCCTGGCCCGCGACTTCGACCTCGAGTATCGCCGCGACGATCTGGTGAGAGTCTGGCTCGAGTTTCCGAGCGGACCGGAAGGCATCTTCCTCAAGCGCGGCACTGACCACGACGTGTCGCTGTCAGGATCGTTTCCCTTCGTGACCGCCACGGCCCACGAGGACGCTGACCAGACGCGCCTCTATTACGGCAAGTCGTACATCTTCCCGCTGTTCGCTGCGCCATTCGTCGTTGTCTTCGGTACCAACGGCTTCCTCGTGTTGCATGCCGTGCTGATGACGATGAGCTTTGCGTGCGCGTATGCCTTTCTCGCGGCGCGCAGCCATCCTGTGGCGGCGCTCATTTTCGCGGTGGCGTTTTTGTTTCTGTCGGTCGCACCGATCTACATGGTGCAGATCATGCCGGACTTCTTCAATCTGGCGCTCGTCCTGATCGGGTACTTCTTCTGGTGCTACAAGGAAGCGATCACCGATGAGGCGCGCCGCCGTGCGCGGGGAGCGTTTCAACGGTGGCTGCTGGGGCCGCGCTCGGATGTGGTGGCGGCCATCCTCCTCGGCATCGTCACCTTCTCGAAGCCGACCAACGTCCTGCTGATCGGGCCCTTGCTCGTGTCGTCAGCCTTCCGCAGCCAGTGGCGGCGAGCGTTCGTCATCGCGAGTGTGTTCGGCGCCGTGGTGGCCAGCCTTTTCGCTCTCAACGTTGCGATCACCGGCGAGTGGAACTATCAGGGTGGGAACCGGCGAACCTTCTACAGCACGATGACCCAACAACCCGCCGCAAGCGGCTTCCCGTTTCAGGATGCACGGCACGGCTTTGAGAACATCGGTCTCGACCGTACGACCAATCGCGTGCCCGTCGAGGTGCTGGTGAGTCGAGAAGCGGTCATCGATGTCTTCCGACACAACCTGGCCTACTTCTTCGTCGGCAGGCACACTGGATTTGCCCTCTACTACTTCCCGGGCTTGATGGCCATCGTGCTGTTCCTGGCGGGCACACGCGATCGCGCGGTGTGGCAGTGGCTGACGCTGGCAGCCGGGCTCGGCTCAGCCGTTGTCTTGCTTCTCTACATGCCGTTCACCTACTCGGGGGGTGGCGGTCCGGTCGGCAATCGCTACTTCTCGGGCGTCTATCCGGTCTTCCTCTTTATCGTGCCGGCCCTGCGGACGAGTCTGAGCGCTGTTTTCACCGTCGGGATGAGCGCGTTGTTCACGGCGCCGATTGTCTCGAATCCCTTCTACGCGTCGTTTCATCCGGGAGAGCACTCCAAAGTTGGTCTCTTCAAGTTGTTTCCGGTCGAGTTGACGCTCGTGAACGACCTGCCGGTGAACGTCAGCCCGGGGCGCACCAGACAGCCCCTGGGCGGCGCTCCGCCAGTGTTTGCGTATTTCCTGGACGACAACATCTACAACCGTGAAGGCGATGCCTTCTGGGTTCGGGGCCAGTCGCGAGGCGACCTCCTGCTGCGTGCGCCCATCGCCATCGAGACCGTGGCCGAGGTGCCGGCTCGATCGCTTCGAATCGGGCGGCTCGAGGTGCATCTCGAAACGGGACCGGTCGCCAACCGCGTGACGGTCACAAGCGACGCCGAGACCAGAGTGGTAGACATGGCGGCCAGCACGCAGCAGTCGTTTGTGTTGCAGATGCCGCGCGGTCTGCCATATCGGTACAACCCCGAGTTTCCAACGAACTACGTCTACAACCTGTCGATCGAAAGCGAAGGCGGATTCATTCCGTTCTTTCACAACGGCGCGAACGACACGCGGTACCTCGGCGTCATGGTGCGACTGGTGCCCATCTACGAGTAATGGCGACGATTGCCGTCGTCACCTCGAGCCCGCCGTTTGCCGAAGGCGGCCACCTGGTCATGGCGCGCGAGCTCGTGCGGGCGCTGCGCGACCAGGGTCACGACACTGGTCTGGTCGTGACACCGCAAAACCGATTCGGCCGGCTGACCAGCGGCTACCTTGCCGCGTGGCTGACCGACGTCGGGCTCGCGCACGAGGAGCGCAAGGTCGATCAGGTGATCAGTTTGCGGTTCCCAGGTTACGCGGTCCGACACCCACGACACGTCTTGTGGCTCAACCATCGACAACGGGAGTACTACGATTTGTGGGACGACTTCCGCTCGCGACTCTCCTGGAAGAACCGAGTCAAGGAGCGGGTGCGTCGCGCGGCGGTCCATCGCATCGACCGCTATCTTCTGACACGACTGCAACGCCGCTTCGTGATCTCAGGAACCGTGCAGACGCGTCTGCATCGGTTTGGCGGGATTCAGTCAGACGTGCTGTATCCGCCTGCGCCCAGCCGTGACTACCGCTGCGATGTTTACGGTGATTACCTCTTCGCGGTATCGCGCCTGTCACCGCTCAAACGATTCGACCTGATCCTGCGCGCGCTGGCGGAGCCGGCGGCAGCGGGCATCAAGTGTGTCATCGGCGGGGAAGGCGCTGAGATGCCGGCACTCGTCAAGCTGCGACGGCAGCTCGATCTCGAGTCGCGAGTCGAGTTCGTCGGCCGCCTGGACGAGGCCTCGCTGCTGCAGCACCTCTCGCGATGTCGCGCGGTGGTGTTTCCTCCGTTCAACGAGGACTATGGCTTCGTGACGGTCGAGGCGTTCTCGAGCGTCAAGCCCGTGATCACCTGCCAGGACAGCGGCGGGCCGGCCGAGCTGGTGCGCCATGGAGAGAGCGGATGGGTCACGCCTCCAGCCCCCGAAGCGCTCGCGCTGGCAATGCGTGATGTAATGGAAAGTCGTCTGCTGGCCATTCGTCGCGGCGAAGCCGGCGCCCGTCGCGCCGCTGAGCTGACATGGCCGGGCGCGATCTCGAAACTGCTTCTGTAAACGACGAAGCCCGAATCCCGAGCCCGACCGATGCCCTATAACACGCCGCTCGAAGCACGGATCGCCAAGAAGACCACCAAGGCGATCACCGACTTCCACATGATTGAAGACGGCGACCGCGTCATGGTCGGGCTGTCTGGCGGCAAGGACAGTTGGGCGCTCATTCAGATTCTCGACGTGCTTCGAAAACGGGCGCCGATCGACTTCTCGATTGTCGCGGTGAACGTGGATTCCGGTTATGAGGGCTACCAGCATCAGGCCGTGGCTGCGGCTTGCCGTGAACGGGGGTGGGAGTTTTACAGCGAGCACACGTCGATAGGCGCCGTGATCGACGACAAGCTCGAGAGCGACGCCACACTCTGTTCGCTCTGTGCGCGGCTACGCCGCGGGGTGTTGTACCGAATGGCGAACCAGGTCGGCGCGTCAAAGATTGCGCTGGGTCATCACCTCGACGACTTTGTCGAGACGGTGCTCCTGAATCTGTTCTTCGCCGGTTCGCTCAAGGCGATGCCCGCACGTCTTGTGTCCGACAATCGCGCGCACGTCGTCATACGGCCGCTCGTCTACGTCACCGAAGCGGAAGCACGGGCGTATGCGAAGGAACGCGAGCTGCCGATCGTTGGCTGCTGTTGTCCGGCGTGCGGCGATCTCGGTCTTCAACGGCAACGCGTGAAGCGCTTGATTATGGAGCTGGAACGAGAGCACCCAGGAGTGAAGGCGTCGATGCTCAAAGCGCTGGGGAACGTGATGCCACGTCATCTACTGGACCGCCAACTCAATCCCGTGGCGGACCTTCGTCAAACCGTGGCGACCGAGCTGGCGGCGTTCGATGACGTTCCTGCGGATGTCCCGCTGATTCCGCTGATGCTCAAACCTCACGCCTAGACCCAGAGTCCACTTGAGTTGTTACCATCACCCGATATCACCCACAGGGAGATCGGGGAGATCAGGAGAAACAATTGGCTCCCTGGCCTCCCTGAACTCCGTGTGAGTACTCAACTCAAATGAGCTCGCGACTCGAGATCTCCGAAGGCGGCCGGCAGAGCATGAACCAAGCCCCTCGACTGAACCTTCGGAGATGTCCAGCCCCGCAGAGCGGGGCCACACGAAGCTGCTGATGCGGGCCGTTGTCCAGCGCGTGTCGAGCGCGAAAGTCACGATCGAGGACCGCGTCACCGGCGAAATCGGCCGGGGCTTGCTCGCCTTCATCGGCGTCGAGCAAGGCGACACGTCCGACGACGTGCGGTATATCGCGTCGAAAGTCGCCGGGCTCCGCATCTTCGCCGGCGACGGCAAGGGGATGAATCGATCCATCGTCGAGGTGGGGGGCGCCGTGCTCGTCGTCTCACAGTTCACGCTGTCGGGTGATGCGCGTAACGGACGTCGTCCCTCGTTCGCATCCGCTGCCCCTCCGGAGTTGGCCCGAGCGCTGTATGAAGACGTCGTGCGAGAATTGTCCGGCAGTGGACTTCGAGTAGAAACCGGAGAGTTTCAAGCCACGATGCAGGTCAGCCTGGTCAACGATGGCCCGGTGACGATCT
>JBOGIV010000110.1:0-10548 GCA_050747925.1 Vicinamibacterales bacterium | reverse complement strand
GAGCATGCCGACGCGCGCTCCCATCCTCGACAGCGCAATCGCCAGGTTCACGGCGACGGTCGTCTTGCCGACGCCGCCCTTCCCGGCGCCGACAGCGACGACATTCTTGACGCCTGGCAACGGAGGTTTGCCGTGCTCTGGCGCGCTCGCCGATCGCACGTTCACGCTGTCGCTGATCGCGACGTCAATGATGCCGGCCACGCTGGCGGCAGCCGCGCGCGCCTGTTCGAGAATCTGCTCTCGCACCGACGCCGTGTGCGTCGGCAGCTCGAGACCAAATGTCACGCGACCGTCAGTCACGTCGAGGTTCTTGACGAGACCCAGCGAGACGATGTCTCGGCGGATGTCGGGATGCGCCACGCGCTTCAACACATCCCGAACCGCGTCAACCGTCATAAGAAAATCAGCTTACCACGCACCGACTTCGTGGACGGCGGCCGCTGAACCGTCTCACGCCACTGTCGCTCGTCGCGAATCATCGGCAGCGGTACCGCAGCGGCCCGCACGATCTCGAGAGGTACTACAAGGGCCCTACATCGGGTAGACTCACGCACGTTCCCGCGCTTCCTTGAAGAAGGAGACCTCCGATGGCCGACGCGACGTCCGGTAGTGGCGCTCCCTCGAGCAACCGCAACATCATGATTGTCCTGTCTTATCTATGGCTGCTGGCGCTCGTGCCGCTGCTGACAGAGAAGGACGACAAGGAAGTGCAGTGGCATGCCAAGCACGGCCTCGTGTTGATGGTGGCCGAGATCGTCCTGTGGGTCATCGTCAACATCGTCGTCGTGGGTCTCGGGCCGATCGGCTGCATTGCGGCGCTGTTGACTCCGCTGCTCGCGCTCGGGCAACTCATCCTTCACATCATGTGCATCATCCGAGGCATCAACGGTCAACGCCTGATCATTCCGGGGCTGAGCGATTTCGCGAACAAGATGTAGCGAGGCTCGGCCTCAGACCGCCGAGAAGAACCGGGCAGTTCGGCTCCGCCTCGTTCGTGGCGGCGTCGTATGACGCTCCGAATTCGGTGGGCTGCGATCGCGGTGACCATCGTCGCTGCGATCGCCGCCGACGCCCAACGCGCGCCGGCCAATCAATGGTCTGGCCGAGCGGCGCTGGCGGGCATTCACCTCTATCAAGCTACGCTATCTCCGGTGTACGCGCGCCTCGGAGTGGACTGCCGATTCAGCCCGACGTGCAGCCGCTACGGCGAGGTCGTGATTCAGAAGTACGGCTTCGTGCGCGGAGGATGGATGTCGCTGAAGCGCATTGCCCGCTGCGGCCCGTGGACTCCAAAGGGCACGCTCGACCCTCCTTAGTCGCAATTTTTGGAACGGTGCAATTTTTGGAACGGTGTCTGACACCGTCCCCACACCGTCCCCAGGGAGAGTGTCAGACACCCTGTGGGTGGAGGACCACAGTCTCGATCAGGGGATGATCCAGGCGACGATGGTGAGGCAGAGAGCGGTCTGAAGCAGGCTCACCGCCAGCACAGGCTCGAACAGGCGACGCTCGCTCCAGATCGTGCAGGCACGGGCGACGAGCATCTGCATCAGGACGCCGAGGAAGATCCACAGCCTCACCGTTTCGCCGCGATTGACCCCAGCGAGATCGACGCCAAGCAGGATGGCGAGAAACGTGATCGTGAGCAGAACGTCGTTGCTCAGCCGGAACTCGCCCGAGGTGGCGATCAGCTTTCGGACTATCCACACGACAAAGGCCGCGAACACAACCGACTGCGCGACTCCCATGTTGAGGAAGAAGTCCTTGAGGTTGTGGACGATCCACACCGAGTACGGCCGTTGGGTCTTCACGTTGAACGCGAGCGCGTCGTCGAGCAGAAACCAGAACGCGTCGAGCAGATCGAATCCAAAGACGCCGCGCATCCCGAGATAGACCAGACCGAATGAAGCGGCCATCCAACCGGCCATCACGACAGCCCGGCTCCAGTTGATCTCGCGACCAACGACCGGCCGCACGAGCAACACCGCAAGCATCGGCATCGCCACCAGTGGCAACGGCTCGAAGATCGCGAGGGCATAGAGACCGGCGCCGGTCAGGACATAGTCGATCCGCCGCTGCGATTCGAAGGAGCGCGTCGCAAACCAGAAGACGAGCAGCATCAATACTGGTGAGACGGTGTTGAGCGCCGGAAAAAAGTAGAGGCGAGCAGGCAGAAACAGGTACAGCACGAGGGCGTAGAACGCTGTCAGTGAATCCTGGAACCACCGCCTGGCGAGAAGGTAGACGAGCACACCGCCAAGGTTGGACACGACGATGATCACGTAGGCCATGGTGCGAGTCGAGCGCGTGATCATCGCGAGCGCATCGAACAGCAGCATCTTGCCCGGCATGTTCGCGCGGACGTGTAGCGGAAACGTCGACGCCGCATCGCGAAAGCGAGAGAGTACGTCGGCTGCCGAGGTCCGTTCGGAAACGGTGTAAAACCCGTTGGCGCCTTCGCTTTCAATCGCCGCGCTCATGCTCGCGTAGGCCAACCCACTCAACGCGAGTTGTGCGGCAAACGCGACGCCCAGCCATAGCGCCACGATGGCGCCCTCGTGCCGGCGTACTCTAGGCACGCTGAACCGAAGGGCGACGACAACCACCAGGACGACTGCCACCGCCGTCACGACCGTCCTCAGCGACGGGAGCTGTGCAAACGGATAGCCGGTGCCCCCAGCTTGCGATCCAAAGGTGGCGGCGAACAGAGCTCTAAGGAAGCCGCGGACGGCCTCGTTCAAGGCCGCGCCGCCTGCCTGGCAACGTAAGCGCGGATCAACTCGGCATCGGGCGCCGTCAGCTGGTCCTCAAACCCAGGCATGCCCCGACCTTTGAGTTCGCCCTTGTGGACGATGCGGCTCCAGATCGCCGCGTCTTGGAGGCGCGGCGATCGCCGAAGATCTGGGACGGCGCCCCCGGAGATGACACCTGCGCCATGGCAAATCACACAGTACTGTGTGTAGAGTTGCGCGCCACGGGTGTACTGCTCGGCCGTAATCGGAATCACTGGAGGCGGAGCGCTTGCCGCCTGTACGCGCTCGATCGTGGGTTTGGGCGCGCTCCCTCCAATCTTGAACACATAGACGCGACCCTTCACTGAGGCCTGTTCGGCCGGCGCCAGAAAGCTCGCGGTCAAATTGAACACGCTGCCGTTGCCGGCCAGCACGGCGACGTACTGCTCGCCGTCCACCTCGTAGCTGATCGGTCCAGCCAGCGTCGCTGCTTGATTGTCGTACGACCACAATTCCTTCCCGGTTGCCGCGTCCATGGCGAGAAACTGGCCGTCGACGGTGCCCTGAAAGACGACGCCGCCAGCTGTGGCCAGCGTTCCACCGTTCCACGGGCCACGCCGCGGTGACCGCCACGCCTCCTTTTGCGCCACGGGATCCCACGCGACGAGGGCACCGGTGGCGCCCTTCCTGATCGCCGCACGCACGGCGGGATCGTCCGAAAGCGGCCGTCGGGCCACGCCCGTATTCCAAAAGCCCGGACGCACTTTGTATTCGGAATCGTGGGCGAACTCGAACGGCAGTTCCTGTGTCGGCAGGTACACGAGGCCGGTTCGAGGGCTGAAGGCCATCGGATGCCAGTTGTGCGCACCCTGTGGGCCCGGCCGCACCACGACGGACGCTTTCAGATAGCGCGCCTCAGGATTCTCGATCGGCCGTCCGGTCGTCTGATCGATCGCATATGCCCAACTGAGCGGCATCCCCTTCGGCGTCTCCGCCGTCGGGTACATGGGCACGAAGGGTTTGGCCGAGATCAGGCTGCCGTTCCGGCGATCGATCACATAGAAGAACCCGTTCTTGGGCGCCTGCATCGCGACCTTCCGTACGACCCCATCAATGGTGAGGTCGGCAAGCACGATCGGCTGCGTCGCGTTGTAGTCCCATGTCTCACCAGGCGCGGTCTGGTAATGCCACTTGTAGATCCCAGAGGAGGCGTCGATGGCGACGATTGAGGCGAGAAAGAGGTTGTCGCCGCCGCGCGGGGATCGGATCTGCTGATTCCACGGTGATCCGTTGCCGACGCCGATCAGCAGCTGATTGAACTCGTCGTCAAAGACGATCGCGTCGTAGACGGTTCCGCCGCCACCAAGCTTCCACCACTCCCCCGTCCACGTCGCCACGGCCGTGGGCATCACCGAATCGGACGCCGCGCCCTCTGGCAATTTCGACGGATCGCCGGGCACGGTGTAGAAACGCCATCGATTCTCTCCCGTCGCTGCGTCCTGCGCGGAGAGGTAACCGCGCACGCCGTACTCAGCGCCACCGTTGCCAATGAACACCATGCCGTTGGCGGCGCGAGGAGCGCCGGTAATCGTGTAGTGATCGCCGTCGATGGTCAGCCGCTCCCAGAGCTTCGCGCCGGACGTGGCATCGAGCGCCACGAGCCGGCCGTCGATCGTGCCGACGTAGACGCGTCCGCCGTAGAAGGCGACACCTCGGTTCACCACGTCGCAGCACGCCCTTGGGGCAACGGCCCTGTTCACCTCGGGATCGTAGACCCACAACTCTTTTCCCGTTTTCGCGTCCAGAGCGTAGACGATGCTCCAGGAAGACGTGACGTACATGACTCCATCCACGACCAGCGGCGTCGCTTCCGCGCCCCGGGTTGTTCGAAGCTCGTACGACCATGCGAGGCCAAGACGGCTGACGCTTTCGGGCGTCACGCTGGTCAGCGGACTGAAGCGTTGCTCGCTGTAGGTACGACCGTGGGTGAGCCAGCTTCCGGGTTCGCGATCCGCGTCGATGATGCGCCGGTTTTCCGGGAACGTCGGCCGGGTTTCGGTCGTTCCGCACCAACTGACTGCGAACGTGGCCAGCATCAGCCCGACGCAAGCACGAGCGTTCATTGGCTTAGGGCTTCTTCCCTGCCGCGAGATCCATGAACGACACGGGAAATGAAAACAGGTTGAGGAACGGATTGATGACAGCGCCCTGGGCCTCGAGCCATTGATCGACGGCGTCCCGCTCACCAGCGACCGCCCAGTCAACGGCGCCGCCGCCGTTGTGATCCTTCAGATCGATCTTGGCGCCTTTGGCGACCAGCACCTTGACGACCTCGAGCTGCCCAAAATAGGCGGCGCACATCAACGCGGTGATGCCTTGTTGAGAGCTCTGCACGTTGGGATCGGCGCCCTTGGCCACCAGCGCGTTCACGGCCTCGAGATCGCCCTTCGCCGCCGCGCGCATGAGCAGCGTGAGCTTCAGCGCGTCCTCTTGATTGATCGCAGAGGTCGCTTGCAGTGGGGCGATAGACGTCGCGAGCGCGAGCAGCGCGATCCGAATCACTTTCTTTCTTCCTTCTTCTGTCTTCTTTCTTCCTCAGTCTTCAAAGATCCGCCGACCTTCCTCGTCAAGGAGCACCCAACACGCATAGAAGCCGAGCGCTGAGCCAAACGGTAGCAGGATCAGATTTCCAACCGCCAGCCCAAGCGCGAGAAGCCGCGCCGACGGCCGATATCGCCGCAAGGCGCGCCCGATCCACAGATGCAAGGCACTCCACACCAGCGCGATGACCGACAGAATCACGAACGTGAAGGCGGTGAGCCGCGCCGCCATCTCGGACGCGACGCGTACCGGTCCGGCCGACGCGGCGATGGCAGCGGCTCCTGCTGCAAGCGCAAAGCCGGCCAGTGCGACCACGGCAAAGAGCGCGCCCCAAGCCAGGTAGAGAGTCGAGAGGAAGTCGACGTGGCGTTTCATGACTGGTAACGGGGTCTGGCAAGCCCGTTTTTGTTGCAGTTTCTGCCACCGCAAATCTGTAGACTTTGCGACCTCGCAGAAACTGAAACAGATTCCACTGTAACGGCGCCAGACCCCGTTACAACTCGCGGGTCACCGAGACGCGTACGTCGACGCGCGTACGCGGACCGCGGGGCGGAGACAGATTGAAGCTGAACCGATCGCCGTGCCCGACGCCCGCGGGAACCGACACGGTGAGCCGTTGATAATGGAGCTCGTGGCCCTGACCGGCACACGGCTCGCAGGGGTCGCTCCAGACTTCGCCGCGCCCCCCGCACTCCGGACACGTGTGGAGAACCCGAACATCGAGGGCTACCATGGCGCCCACTCCGGCCTGATGCGCAGAAATCGTGATCTGCGCGTCGGTCGATCGCCCTGGTCCATCTGGCTCGACGTGATCGCGACAGAAAAACTCGATGGCCGCCGCCGACGACGGGAAGTCGATGGCCACTTCATCGATGAACGACCGCCTGAACACGCGAGCGTGTGGCGCAAGGGTTTCGAGTGCCAAGGGCGAGCCGTTTCGGCGAGGTCGTGACACCGTGGCCGTACGATAGGAGGCCGCTTGCGGGTTGTCAACCCTTCGACTCGATCAGGTTGGCAACATCGACCTCACTCAGGGCGAAGCCTGCTAGGATCTCCGCATGCCGAAGGAGTGCCCGATGTGCGGCGAGTTCATGCGGCTGCACGTCCTCGAAGTGATCACGCGCATTCCCGGAACCTCGCAGGAAGTGAAAGGACTCGAGCGAGAGTGGCGCTGTCCCGACTGTGACTACTTCGAGGAGGAGGAGGAGGACGAAACGGTCCAGCCCGACTGACGATCCCTTGGTAGAGACAAGCTCACCGCCAAGGGTGTGGAGGCAACCCTCCGCCTTCGCGCGAAGCGCTTCGGCGGACCGCCGTAGCCTTGGCGGAGGCTGGTTGGGGTTGCCTGACGTTAACGAGCGCCCAGGCTCAGCAGCATTTCGCGGCGAAGCGCGTCATCGACCTCATCAAAATTCAGCGTCGTCTCGCATTCGTCGCAGAGCAGTTCGATCACGCCCGGCTTGCCCTCTTCGGCGACCTCCACCCGGCTGTCATCAAGCTGTACGACGTGCATCTGCAGGGTCTTGACCAGGAAGTTGCGGGCATTCCCGCAGTTCGGACACGTCAGTCCCAAGTTGTTCGGTCTCCTTAAACGCCACAGATTGTATGGGATGCCCTGACCCTACGCAATGCGAATCGGCCAGCTTCGAGCATCACTGATACGCCGGACGATGCGGCCGTCGGCGGTCAGCGTCGAAAGCGGAGCGTCGAAAACAGAGGCCTCATGCGCCTTGGGAAGCGATTCATCGTCGACTCGAATGGCGCCTGACGGCATCAGCGCAGTGAAATCGCCGATCGAAGGGCGATCAGCCACCGGCGGACGCCAGACTCGAGGCTCCGCACCTGGTCGATCCAACCGCTTGAGCACGTGAGACTCGGCCGAGCCAGGCCAGATGATCCGGCCGTCGCGATCTGGAGTGCGAGTGAAAGCCGAGACAAGCGAGTCAGGCAGCACGCGACCAAGCGAACCCTTGGCTGCGACCAGTCGATCGCCGGCCGTTGTGGCACCCAGGTAGAGCCGATCGCGCGCGCGGGTCAATGCGACATACAGCAACCGCTTGCTTTCTTCGTACTCTTTGGCGTCGGCGTCGCGATCGGCGTCGCTCGTCTCGTCGCCAACGGCGACCATTGGCGTCCCGCCATCCTCGTGGTCGTCGTCGACAAACGGTGACGGGACGACTCGAATCGCATCACGACCCCCTCCGCTTCCCTTTCCAAGGTTCACAACGAACACGACCGGAAACTCGAGGCCCTTAGCGGCGTGCACGGTCATCATGTTGACGGCATCCGCGGCGTCGATGATCGCGTTCGACTCGTCACCGCCGGCGACGAGCTCGGCGAAAACGTCCGCGATGCGCGCAAGAGTCGCGTAGCCACGATTCTGAATGCGACGGACAACTCCACGCACCTTCTTGAGGTTCTCGCGCGCTTGCGCCATGCCGGGCCCGCCACACTCCACCGCGTAGGCGGACGAGGAGAGCACGCGATCGATCAGGTCGGCTGCCGGCATGTGATCGGCCAGCGGAATCCACTCCCGGAGGGCCTCACGCACCATCGTCAGTCGCTGAAGATCGTCCGGCGGTAACTGGATGGGGCTCGGGGCTCGTGGTTCGAGGCTCATTGGCAGAGCGCCAGTCCCGAATCCCGAGTCCCGAATCCCGTCGTGAACGATCAGCGCGTCAGCCAGTTTTGGCGCGAGGATCTTGAGCGCCTCGTCAGAGAGGCCGACGATGCGGGAGCGCATGAACGCGGCGGCTCGCAGGTTCGATCCGGGATCGGCGAGATAGGCGATGAGCGCCAGCACATCCTTCACTTCGTCGGCGTCGAAGAAGCCAAGGCCCTTGTAGACGTAGAACGGCACGCCCCGTCTCGCGAGCGCCGCTTCGAAGAGCTTGTGACCCTCGCGAGTCCGAAAGAGAACGCCGATATCGCCGGGGGCGATCGCCCGGCGGACTCCCGTTTGTCGATCCCTGACGGTCACGCCGTCGATCAGGAGGCTCGCAATTTCTTCGGCCACGATCTCGGCTTGCGCCTCGTCGGTGTCCGCGATCGCCACGGCTATGGCGTCGCTGTCCACCGTGGTCCTCGCCTCGAGCGGGAACGCATCGGCCTCTCCATATCGGAATGCGTCCGGTCGGTCGGGCTGCTTGTCGATGCCGGCGCCGACGTCGTTGACAAACGACAGCAGCTCGCGAACGGACCGGTAGCTGTGAGTGATCGCCGCGCGAGCGCTGTCGGGCCTCAGCGCCTCGATGTACCGGCCAGCGGCCTCGAGGACGGCGACTTCGGCGTCGCGAAAGCTGTAGATCGACTGCTTGCGATCCCCGACGACGAAAATCGACGGCGGAATCGGACCGTGCGTCGCGCCTTCGCCGGCAGCCCATGCGCGGACCAGCTCGCGCACGAGCTGCCACTGTGCGCGGCTGGTGTCCTGGAATTCGTCAACGAGCACGTGCTCGTACCGCGCTTCCAGGCGATAGCGGCTGCGCGAAAACTCCTCCATCTGTGCGAGGAGTCGCAGGGTTCGCTCCAGCAGATCAGGGAAATCGAGCAGCGTGTGCTGGTGCAGCGTCTGTCGGTACTCGTCGAGGGCGATCCCGAACAGTCGGCGAATGCCGCGTGCGAGGACGAGGTTGAGATCGTGACGGAACCGATTGGCGGCCGCAACCACGTGAGGACCAAGTCCGAACACGATCGTCTTGTGTCGCTCGAAGTCCGCCTCCGAACGAAAGTCCGCTCGCTTGTAACGGAGCCGCTTCCTCGGCTCTCCGTCCTGGGTCAGGAGATGTTCCGACAGTCGGTCGAGCGTGCTGCGCAGCCGGGCCGGACCGGGACCGGGCTCCGCGATGAGATCTTCGATATCCCCAGCAAGCAGCTGAAAGCCCGAGACATTCGGGCCCGTCGCAACGAAGGCTCTAGCGCCGGTGGTGGCAGAGCCTTCCTGGGTCGTCGCAGAACGAACCAGCCCAGCTGAAGCACGAATCGAGGCGAACCCGGCGCGTAGCGCGGTGAGGAGATGTCCGCAGGCGGTCGCGACATCGGTCTCTCGTCCACGCACGAACCGGTTGAGGGCACTCCAGGCCACCAGACGGCGTTCGAGCAGGGCCGACAGCCCATGTCTGAGGCGCAACTCGCCAAGCTCGGCAAACACGAGCGCGACGTCGGGATCGTTGGCAGCCAGTCCTCGACCGGCGCGGAGCGCGCGGTCCAGCGACGCCTCGGTCAATCGGGGCGTTTCGGTTTCGTCGGCGAGATCAAACCCCGGCTCCACGCCGGCTTCGAGGGGAAACTCGCGGAGCAGCGACAGGCAAAAGGCGTCGATGGTGCTGATGGTGATGTCGCTAAAGGCGTCGCGAATCTCCCGCCAGCGCGGGGCCGGCAGGCTGCCTTCGCAGTGCCGCTCGCGAAGCGTGGCCAGCACCCGCTGGCGCATCTCAGCCGCGGCTTTCCGGGTGAAGGTGATCGCGAGAATGTTGCGCGGCGCCACTCCCACTTCGAGAAGACGAACGTACCGATCGACGAGCACCCGAGTTTTGCCGGTACCGGCGGAAGCTTCCAGCGCGACGTTGCGAAGTGGATCGACGGCCACGCGCCTGGCCCGCTGATCGGGCGTCTCCGGCGACGGCGCCGACGGGTCGAAGTCGAACCGCGGCTGCTCGCTCATGGCAGGCCGCCGATCTTCGGGGTCTGCTGGTTCTGCCGGTTCGAACTCGAACCTGTCGAACCCATAGAACCCGTGGAACCCGTGGAACCTGTAGAACCCGTAGAACCTGAAGAACCTGCGGAACCTGAGGAACCTGTTTCCATTCCTCCCGGTTCGCGGCAGACCGTGATGAACCGGCACATCGTGCAGATCGATTTTGGCGATGGCCGTTGCGGAAACCGCCCGGCCGCGATGTCGTCGAGGGCCTCGCTGAGGCGATGCTCGGCGTCGGCGATGACGGCGTCGAACGATCCCGCCTCCTGCGCCAGCTTGACGATGGGCTTGTCGCCCTCGAAGGAGAGGTACAGCGCTTCGCTCAGAGGAATTGAGCGCTGCCGATCGCGGCTGAGCCGCTGGCGCACGCAGGCGCTGTAAACAGGAAGCTGCAATGCGACCTTGCGGTCGGGAACGTATTTGGTCTTGTAGTCGATGAGGCGGAACGTACCGTCCGCAAGCAGATCGATGCGATCGACTTTCGCAGCCAGGGTCACGAGACGGGTCGATCCATCCTCC
>JBOGIV010000109.1:0-18596 GCA_050747925.1 Vicinamibacterales bacterium | reverse complement strand
GTGACCAAATAAGTCAAGTTTTCTCCGTCAAGGCGACTGCCCGGCCGGAGGCCGGGCAAGACAACATAGAGGCTAACGAGGCGG
Organism: Vicinamibacterales bacterium; assembly: GCA_050747925.1. Lineage (GTDB taxonomy): Bacteria > Acidobacteriota > Vicinamibacteria > Vicinamibacterales > UBA2999 > 12-FULL-67-14b. Next base: position 18,512 of record JBOGIV010000109.1, on the reverse strand, counting down.
AGCATATTGACAGGCTTGTGGGTCTGAGGCTCCGCCTCGTTAGATCTACGCAGCGAGCCCTGGGTGTATATTCGCGGCGATTGCCGGGGCTTCATGCCATCGATGTCCGTCCTTTCACGTTCATTGAGCGCACTTATCGTTGCGGCATGCGCGCAAGGAGTGCTCGGCGACCATGCCGCCGCGGCGCAGGCGCCACCGGCCACAGAGATCAAGCGAGAAGACATTTTCGTTTCGCACGTCTCCACGGTGCCAGCTATTGCCGGGCAGAGCGTCGGGATCTCCGTACGTCACTTCCTGGCCTTCGAGCGGAATCACAAGACGCTTCACAACGCGTTCGCGGAGTTCCTGACCAAGGGCACCGTCAACGGTCGGCGGGGCGTCATGACGGTCGACCGCCATGGCAACGACCTTCCGTTACACGGTGCTCGTAACGCTCTCGATCTCACGGCAGACAGATGCGAGCCAGCCGGTCAGACAACGAGCGGTCCGTCGCATCAGACTGTGCGCTACTCGAACGACGGCCTGCGTCTCGAAGCGTATCTATATAGGCCTGCGGGCCCGGGCTCATTCCCTCTCGTTATCCACAGACACACCGGGACCGAGCCCGCACGACGCTGGGGTGCGGTCATCGCACAGCTTCTCACCGATGCTGGTTACGCCGTGCTCGTTCCGGAACGTCGCGGAACCAGGAACTCGGAAGGTCAGCGATTCACGGAAGTCGGTGTTGACCGCGACCGCATCGCACGTCTACGTGCCGCATTCAACACGGCTGAAGCCGGCGATGTGCTGTCAGCGCTGGAAGAGGTGACGCGAGACCGCGCATCCCGCATCGACGTTCGGCACATCGCGATCATGGGGTATTCGGCCGGCGGCAGTGTGGCGGTGCTTGCGGCCGCCCGCAGCAATCGGTTCCGCGCGCTGATCACGCAGGCGCCGAGCTCCGTGAACTGGACTCTCGAGGCTCCTCTCAGGGACGCGGTCCTTGCCGCAGCGCGCCGCGTTCACGTTCCCACGCTGTGCATGGTCGCCGAGAATGACAACACGACCGACAGCGCGCGAAGCGTCTGTGATGCGGCCAAAGAGGGCGGCGCTGTTGCGAATCTGATCGTGTATCCATCATTCACACCCAGGGAGCCTTCGCCGAATGCGTTGGTTGCGCCAGGACACACCCTCTTCAATCGCGAGGAGGGGGTTTCGATCTGGGGCAAAGATGTCCTGGCATTCCTGGCGAAGTACGTACGCAGCGCGCCGTAAAGGAGTACGAAAGTCGGAGGTCACGATGGCATCAGCATCATCGCTCAGCACGAGAAGGTCGGTCGCCCTCGCCGCGCTTTACTGCCTGCTCGCCGCCGACCACGCGCACGCCCAGGTCGGACCAAACGGTGAGGTCGATGGCCTCACCGCCAAGTTCGTCGACGTCAACGGCGTGAGAACACGCTATTACGACTATGGCGAGGGGGACGCCATTGTGCTGGCGGGTGTAGGCACCAGTGGCGCTAATTTATGGTCGCGGAACATCCGCGGTCTGGCTCGGAAATTCCGCGTGCTCGCCGTCGACGAGCTCGCCGACGGCATGACCGACGCTCCCAGAGATGACAAGAATTTCGGTGTGGCGGGGCAGGTCGAGCACCTCTATCAATTCATCCGTGCGATGAAGCTGAATAGAGTTCACCTCGTCGGCATCTCCAACGGCGGCTTCGACATGCTCGTTGTGGCGCTGGAACACGCGGACATCGTGAAGACGCTCACTTGGGTCAGCGTCGGGGCAGCGTTCAGGACCGACTCGACGAAGATGCGGGAGCGCGTCGCGAAGTGTCGGGAGGATACGCTGAGCGCCGACTATGAGAAGTGCCGCATGGCGGCGCGCGCGCCGGCGCCCGGCACATTCCCGCCGGAGTACGAGAAGGCGAGCGACTGGATGTGGAACCTACCGAAATCGGTGGAGATCCGGAAGAGGCTCGCAGCCATCCGCGCCGCCGGCGAGCAGAATCAGGCTGCGGAGCGGGCGTACCGCGCGCGCATCAGGGACAAGGCGCGCGGTGGCGCACTGCAAGTCCCAATCCTCCTCTACAAAGGAAAGCAGGACGTCTACGATTGGGCCGCCGACGCGCCGCACGCCGATATGCGCGGCGGGATCGCCTTCTTCGACCTTGTCGGCGCGAAGAACCCGCGGGTGAAGCTGATTGTCCTTAACGACGCTGGTCACTTCGTCAGCCGGGAGCAGCCCGAGCAGTTCAACGTCGATTTGATCGAATTCATTGAGCACTGGAACAGCAACACGAGTCGGTCGCGCCCTCAATAATCGAAGCGCGGCTTCTGAGCGATGCCCCGAACCGGCCGATCGGACGGTTAGTAACGAAGTCTGTCGATCGACCAGCGCTCCCTGATCTTTCGCGCAGGTTCACCCTGCCGAGCTCTGGACCTGAGCGGAGATCGGACCCGGCCTCGATGATCGGCCAATGGATCGGCCAAAATCGCGGCACTGGTGACAATAGGTCTCTATAATTGTGGCCTTTGCAATGGACCGAGATCGGCCACATCAGCCCATTGAGACGGTTCAGCGCATTGAGCCTGCGCGTCTCGAGAACCCTCCTGAATCGGTCGCCGACCTGGTCGCGGAGCTGTCGTCTTCGTCCGCCAAGTTAGGCCGATCGCTTCACCAGCGCACCGCGGCCAATCTCGCCGAGCTCGTGCGCGTCATGAACACGTACTACAGCAATCTGATCGAAGGACACACTACCCGCCCGCGTGACATCGAGCGCGCGCTGGCAGGTGACTTCGATCGCGATGAAAAGCGGCGCAGCCTGCAGATCGAAGCTGCGGCCCATGTTCGTGTTCAAGCCGAGATCGATCGCATCGCTGCTGAAGGCTCGCTGCCTGAGCCGGCATCCGTGGAGTTCATCCGCTGGCTGCATCGCGAGTTCTACCGGGACGCGCCGAAGACAATGCTTCGGATTCGGGGAGCCGGCCGCGATTTCACGATGATCCCCGGCGAGTGGCGTTCACGTCCGATGCACGAAGTCGCCGTTGGACGACACATTCCGCCGTCGAGCCAGCACGTCGACGAGTTCATGCGGTATTTCGCCGAGCGCTATCGGGTCGATCGGCTGGGAAAGGCCAGCCGCGTCATCGTGATGGCCGCTGCGCACCATCGCCTGAATTTCATTCACCCATTTCCCGATGGCAACGGACGTGTGAGCCGGTTGATGAGTCATGCGATGGCCTGGTCGGGCGATGTCGCGGCACACGGCCTCTGGTCAGTCTCGCGCGGGTTGGCGCGAGGCCTCGAGAATCGCGATGAGTACACGCAGATGATGGACATGGCTGACACACCTCGGCAGGGCGACTTCGATGGCCGCGGAAACCTGTCGGAGCGGGCGCTCGTCGACTTCGTCGCTTGGTTCCTCAAGGTCGCGATTGATCAAGTGACCTTCATGTCAGACCTGTTCGATCTGAACACTCTGGCGCGACGCTTGCGCTCGTTCATCGAACATCACGATCGATTGAGGCCAGAAGCGGCGCGGTTGCTCGAAGAAGCGTTGATTCGCGGCGAGATCGAGCGCGGCGAAGCACCGCGGATAACCGGACTCGCCGAGCGCACCGCGCGTCGCGTCCTCAACGACCTGGTCAGTGAAGGTCTACTTGCCTCCACCACATCAAAAGGGCCTGTGTCTCTCCGTTTCCCCGTACATGCGTTGGAAGTCCTGTTTCCACGGCTCTATCCAGCCACTACCGTCATGGACGTCTCCAGGTCGTTCGACGAGCAACTGCGATTTGCGATCAAGAACCACCGTCTCATCAAGCTGCGTTACCACGGAAACGTCCGGGTCGCGGAGCCACACGACTACGGAGTTCACAACGGAATTGAGCGAGTGTTGGTCTATCAGTTGACCGGCGTCCATCGCGTGCGCCAGCAGAGCGTCGCGGGTTGGAGACTTCTCGATGTGTCGAACATTGAAGAGTGCGAGGTCCTGAAAGAACGCTTCCAGGGCAGTCGAGGTCAGTCACATCGGAATCATCACGTTTGGGACATCGTGTACGCCAGAGTGGACTGAGTCAGCGACCGCATCCTCGGGTCGAGGTGATCTGAACTTCAGCGCGCCTTCAGCAACGCGCGCACGAGTCGGTCGGACAGGGTCTCGGACGCCTGCTGCAACGCCTTTTTTCCCGCCACTTCGCCAGACAGGTCCACGGCGATCTCGGTCTGTCGATCGACGGCGACGATCACATGAGTGGCACGGTGGACGGCCTTGATCTCGACACGCCCGCTGGCCGACACAAGGTTGCCTCGACGCACGCCCACCTCACTGAATGCCTCTCCAGTGATCTGGATATCAGGGCGCGCGGCGGAGAGCGGATCGAGGAGACGGAACCCGAGCATGGCGAGGTAACGACTGATCTCCGTCTCGGCCGCCGGGTCGAGTCCCGCTCGACCGGCATGGCGCTCCGGGATCGAGACCGACACGGAAGGCAGCGTCTTGCCGTTGGCGAGCTCGGCGAGGCTGCGGAGACGATCGGCCTTGGTCTCGGAAGGCGGCGCCTCCAGGCCTTCACGCGATCGCTTCAGGCGCGACGATAGCTTGTCGACGAGCACGGCCGCAATCTTGGTAGCAGGCTCGTGCGCGGCAACGGATGCGCTTTCGGCGTAAAGGCGACCCGTCTCCGTTCCTATGGCACGCGCGACCACCGTCAGGTCGTCACCGGAAAGGAACACACGCCCCGAGACGAGGGTCTTCGCGCCGATGAGGCGACCGATCCTCGCCGCTGTATCGGGGTTCACCGTGCCCGAGATACCAAGTTCGAGTTCACTCAGCGCCTCTTCGAGTCGCTGGCGCTCAACCAGGATCAACTCCGGAGAGATTGACAGTCCGGCGATGACGAGTTCGGTGACCTGCTTCGCCGTCGGCTCGAGCTCCTTTTGATCAGCTTCAAAATCGAGGACAGCGATCGTGAGGTGCTGTGCATCAGCGGCCGTGGCCGCGGCCTCAGCGGCAGCGATCCACGAGACCGACAGCGCCAGCACGAGCGCGGCGCGAAGCATTCGAGCGGGAATCAACACAGTCATCGGACAACCTCAATGGTGCGCGTCTTTCTGTGGATGGTCGATCTCATATGACAGCTCTACTTCGCGGCCGGCACAGCGCGCTCGGCCAACTGCCGGATCATCTTCAGGTCCTCTGGGCTCAAACGCTGTTCGCACGCGCGCATCCGGGCGGCGACCTCACTCGCCCTGACGTTCCTCGATCCACCGTTCGGCACTCTGCTCAGCTCCAGATAGGCATGCGCGTATTGTTGTTGGGCCATATATGCGTTGGCCAGCCAGAGCCGAGCGATGTCAGTCAACTGCGCGTCCTCGGCCGCGATCATGAATTCGGCGAGCGCGTGACTATACCGCGCGCTGTGATAGTGGCCGAGACCCTTCATGAAATGCAGATTGGACAGCGGCGCTTCATCCATCTGAGTCGGAGCAAGATCGGGTAACCGCCGGTCAAGGTCCCGCGCCAATCGGCGATACAAAGTGCCGACCAATTCACCGGGTTGACGCGCGGAGCCGCGGCCTTCGGCGGTGGCGGTGACGATGCCCGTCCTCAGATCCGTCGCCCGCATGGTCACGAGAAGCTGCTGGTCCTGTCGGACGAAGCTCCCCGTAATCATGACAGTCGCACCGAGGAGCTTGCCGATCCGCTGTTGAGTGTCGGTCGAAATCAGGCCGTCGAGCGTCAGGGACTGTTCGGCCAGCACAGTGTTCAAGCGCTGCCGCTCGACGACCGAGTGGCTCTCGCCGGATCCGGAAACTGCAACCGTCAGCAGCGCTGGCAGAGCCTCTTCGAGGTATTCCAGGGACGGATTAGCCTGAGGCTGTTTGAAGGGGACGATCCAGATGCGTTCCAGCTCATCGCCTCCCCACGCGACGTGAGGGGCTGGCATCGCTGTCATGAGCATGAGCAGCGTCCAAACAGTTCGCTGTCTCATTTCTTCCTCGAGCTTCCCCAGATGCGTTCAGTGCTGGTGGCCAGGAAGCATCGGCTTTTGCCTCTCGGGATCGAAGACGGGCCGCACGCAGGTGAGTAACGCGCCGCGAACAAAGAACTCAGCCTCCCCGGATTGAAGCATCAGGGGGATCTGGGAGTCGATCTGCGCCAGGTCGCCAAACGAGGAGACCGTGAACCATTTCGTAGAGAGATTGTTGAAGCCCAAACCGATGCCCATCCGTCGCTCATCGATGGCAAAAGCCCACAGCCCGCTTGGCTGACCAGGAAGCGTCACCTTCCCGGCGTCCTCCCACTTGATGCCATCAGTACTCCGACTGACGCGCAGCTCCGTCACGTGTCGATATGACTTGCCGTCGATCACGAAAAACCCGTGGAGCCAGTCGTCCTCGGTGTAGGGCTGAAGTTCAGGCGATCGATTCTCGTACACCGCCCAGATGGTCCCGTCGCGAGCTCGGATGAGCCGATTGCGATCGAGGTCTTGCGGGATCAGTTTTCGCGGCGCACCCCAGTTCCTCAAGTCCGCAGAATGTCGTACGAAGCCTTGCGCCAGCAGCATCGCGTATCCCTCGCGGACAGCGACGATGTTGTAGGTGCGCTCGAGCGGCTCCGACTGCGCGTAGGTATAGCCGAGAGCGCCGGGTGGTTCGTCGAACACCAGGCGCTGCGGCTGCTCCCAGTGCAGCAGATCGCCGGAGAACGCCACGAAGCGCTTCGCGTTGGTCTTGCTGGTTCCCCTCGTCCACAGAAGCGCGTACTGGCCGTTGTGGGTTCGGACCAGCGATGGATCGAATTCGCGCTCCCGGCTATTGACGGTAATCGGCAGGCCTATTTCGAGCTGCGGCTCGCGTTGATGGAAGATCCGGATGTCGCCATCGAAGGAGAAGGTCAGCCAGTCCTCGGCATACACGTCCAGGCGAGGGTTACCGGAATAGACGGCTGTCTGCGCGTCTCGCACGACCGAGGCGAGCTCCCAGCCGGCGGCATAGCGATCGATCACGTTCCGGACAGCCGGGTCTAGCGGCGTCTTGGCTTCAAGCGCCTTCGCCGTCGTCGCCTGAGTCTTTTTCGGAGACACCGCGAACGTGAGCTCCCCTCGCACGACATCCTGGCCATTCGTCGGCCTATTCAGTTTCCAGTGCGCCACTTCGGCCTGCGTGTTGGAAAAGAGGCCCGGCCCCCAGCTTGTGCCGAGGGAAAGGAACTCGGTCCCTGGAGGCGGAACGGCCACGCGCTCGTACGTGCCCGGCCTCGAAAACTTGAGGCGCGTCAAACGCTTGGAGAAAGAGTATTGCGGCGGCCATCCCGCCGGATGCGGCACGTCGAACCCGAACTCCGCTATGCCCTCGACGATGCTCCGCAGGGTGACGGAATCGATCTGATACCCCGCAGGCGCCGCGAAATCGAAGTACTCGTACCCCCGCCCCTCGTATCGCGATGCCACCCTGGCGCGCTCGTCCGGGCTGGGATTGCTGAAGTCGCGCGTGAAGACTTGCCTGTTCGCAATGAGGTTCAGTTTGTTGATCCGATTCATGCCGTGGTCTCGGATCAGCCGGCCGCTCGTGGCGTAATGCTTGAGCATCATGAAATGGGCTTCTGTCTTGATCGCATTGAGCAGCCTTCCATCGCGGGGCAGGTAAATGGTGAGGAACTCGTACTCCCGGAGCAGCCTCTGATACTGATCTAGTGCGAGTCCGATCTCTCCCAGCACGGCGTGGGCGCGGGCCAGTGTGCCCAGCGCTCGAATCTTCCACATGAGAACCGAGGGCTCCGGAACGGGCCGCTTGACCCATGTTCCGTTCTCGAGTACCGCAGAGCCTCCCCGCGCCTGCTCTTCCGCCCGGCGCGTGAGCTCTGCCTCGATATCGCCAAGCCACACTTGATGACGAATCTCGCCATCCGTCAGCAGCTTTTCCGGATCCTTGTGCTGACCCGTTCGTTGAAGCTCAGTGATCCGATCCAGGATGGAGCGCCTGGTTTTCAACATCTCGCCGGTTTGGCGTTCGTGCTGCTCCACGAGGAGCAAGAGCTTTTGGAGCAGGTCACGCGCCGATCGCTGATCCTCGAGGGGACCCAGACATTCCCAGGCGGCCGCAAAGTAGTACTCCACGGCGCCTGGCACGTCGCCCTTCGTTTCGTATGCTCGGGCAAGGTCCCGGGCAAAGAGAACGGCATGTTCGCTCCTGCTCAGCAAGTAGTACATCTCCAAAACGGCTGGTTGAGCCTTGCGGAAGTCACCGGCCCGGCTGGCCGCATCGAGGTAATGAGCCAGCGCCTCGGGATACTGGCCGTTGTCGAAGGCGCGCAGACCCTGGTAGTAGGACTTCGCTTGGCCGATTGTGGTGGGGATCAGATGCTCGATGCCGACCAAACTCTCGCGACCGAACGAGCGTTCCAGACTCCTCAGGAGCTTTTCGCTCAGGGCCCGTGGAGCTGACAGGACGTCGCTGTGCCGATCGGCCCACGTGGCCTGCGTCAGGACCTGCTGATCCGAGACTCGGATCAACCGAACTTGAATCGTCAGTTGATCCACTTGCCGCGAGAAACTCCCCTGCAGGAGCAGCTGCGCCCCGGCCAGTTGAGCCCTGCGGACCGCCGTGCTGGCATCAACCAGCCCGCTCCCTGCGAGACCGTGCTCTGTGAGGATCTCCCTGAGATGCTTGCGTTCGATGACCAAATAGGGGCTGACCGAACTCATCGTGCTGATCATCAAATCGGCCAGGCCCTCTTCGAGCCAGTCCGAGCGCGCATCGTCGCCCAGTCTCTGAAAGTCGAGAATGCAGAGCGTCTGAACGGGGGCTGAATTCTGGGCTGGCCACGCGTTGGTGGCAGTCAACAGGATCACGAGTGCGACGGCAGACAGGACCCGGCCCATTGCCTCGGACTGTGGCATGAGGGCGAATCGCCGTTGGCTTCGACCGGGCATCGGTCTCTCGACGGATCTGCTCTTCATCTGTCCGTTGTGACAATCAACTACGGCGCCATGTCGCGCCATTTCCAGGACCGGCATGAGCTCAGGCAAGTGTTCAAGGACTATGACTCCGGGCCCCCCGGAATAGCCGACGAACTCCCGGTTCCGGACCCGCAGACTTAGAACGTTAGCAAGCGTCCGGCCTTGCATCGCAGAGAAGACGGCCTGCGATTGCGCGGTCCTGCGCGCCGCATCAATCGCGTTTAGCTCAGGGCGGAGTTTCGCGACGAGATCACGCTCGTCCGGCAAAGCCTCGGAGCCATGGCGCCGGAGATCGACCAACGGCTCACTCGGCTCCTGGGTCGCGCCGGCCATTATCGTGAGCTCCCTGCCAGACAAGGTATCGAGATTACATTCCTCTTGACGATTAGTCGTTTGAACGACTATTATTCCGGCCGTGACTGGCGTCATCGCCCGTGAGCTCAAGCAGCAGAGCGCATTCGCCTCCAGCGAGCAGGAGATCCTCCTCGGTCTGCTCATCGCCGCCGCTCGCGTCGTGGAGCCCTGGGAGAAGTTCCTCAAGGCCAATGCCGAACTGACCAACAACCAGTACAACGTGCTGCGCATTCTGCGCGGCAGCCACCCGTCGCGGCTGGCGTGCAGCGATATCGCACAGCGGATGATTGCCCGTGACCCGGACGTCACCCGGTTGGTCGATCGTCTGAGCCGGCGCGGACTGGTGACGCGCGTCCGCGGACGCCGGGATCACCGAGTCATCGAAATCGCGATCACCGACAAGGGGCGGGCGGTCCTCAAGAGCCTGGATTCGCACGTCAATCGCATGCCGCGCGCGATGCTGGGTCATCTCGGCGGCAAGAAGCTCCAGCACCTGGGACAGCTGCTGGAGGACGTCATTTCCGGGCTCGGCACGTTTCCCTAGAGATCTCGTCGCGAATGTTGACGACCGGTTGGGAACGCGCTCGTGAAGTAATCGTGTAAACGACAATCGTCTAACGGACAGTCAGGAGGATGTGATGTCGACAGCCGCAGATCGCGCAACACAAGGCTACGGGCTGGCGCACGACGAAGGCGAAGCGTTCTGGCTCCTCGGCATGCTGCAAACCGTGAAGATCGGCAAGGCCGACGCGAACGGCACGTTTGGCCTGCTCGAGATCGTCATCCCGCCTGGGATCGGTTCCCCGTGGCACGTCCACCCCGAAGAGGACGAGTGGTTCTATGTGCTCGATGGCAACCTGACGATCTATGTCGGCGACACGCGTCTCGATCTGAGCACCGGAGGATTTGCATTCGGGCCCAGGGGCGTCCCGCACACCTTCATCGGCGCCGGACCGAACCCCACCCGCGCGCTGGTTGGGTTCTCGCCGATGCAGTTCGAAGGGTTCCTGCGCGAAGTTGGTCACCCAGCGCCCGCTCGCGTGCTGCCGCCGCCGCTGGACGGGCCGCCGCCCGAGGTCGCGCAACTGGCGCCGATCGCGAAGCGCGCCGGCTTCATCATCCTCGGCCCTCCGGGACCACCGCCCGGACGCTAACATCGGCTCGGAATGACAGCCCGACGAAGATACTGGCCGGCTCAGCCACGATATCGTTCGCGCCAGGAATCTCTTGAAGAGATCCGGGTCGCCCAGTCTCTAGGTCGTCTTGAGCGCGTCGGTCGGCTGAATCTGGAGCGCCCTTCACGCGGGCACGACCGACGCCAATGCAGTAACGCCCGCAACAAACAACGTCGCGACAATCCACGCCACCACCGCGACTTCAGTTCCGGCGACCGACGACACTTCCAGCCCGAGGCCGGCGACGAGGATCGCTGCTGGGATGCTCCCCGCCAGCAATCCAAGGCCGACCTGCGCCAGAGCGCGTGAGAACGTGGACATGACGATGCGGCTCGGGTTCGCGCCGAGTGCCACGCGAATGCCAATTTCCCAAGTGCAGCGCGCCACGGTGAACGACATCAACGCATAGACGCCAGCCGTCGCCAGCAGGAGCGCGACCGCACTGACCCCGGCCAGCAGGCGGGCAAAAAAATCCAGCGCCACACGGTCGGCCTCGCCGACGTTATCCATCGTCTGGAGATCAATCAGCCGCAACGTGGGATCGACATCGCTGGCGATGATTCTGAGCTGCGACATAACGGCCGATGGATTGCTCCTGGCGTGCACCGCCAGATACAGTGGAGACACGGCTTCTGGTGAAGCCGGACGATAGATCACCGAGTCACCGATCGCCTTGTTCGTCTCGTCGGTCAGATCCCTGACGACGCCGACGATCTCCATCCACGGACCTGCCGGTCTCCCGTCGCCTCCGGCATCGCGCACGTGGCGGCCAATGGCGTCGTGACCGCCGAGCACCTGTCGCACAAACGTCCGATCGACGACAGCGACATGCCGGCCGGGCGCGAGATCGGAGTCAGTGAACGAACGGCCTGCGATCATCGGCGCCTGGAAGGTTTCGACAAAGTTCACGCCGACCTCGGTCGTGCGCACCAACGGGCCTCGCTTGTCTGATGTGCCCGAAGCCGCGCCGTCAACCTCGATTTGCATCTCCTGATGGTTCATGCCCGGCAGGCGCATCGCATAAGTCATGCCCGCGACACCGGGTTCAGCGGCGAGCCGCCGCGCGAGCTCGCCGTAGGTCGTGCGGAACAGATTCCGGTACTCGGCCTCGGCCTTCTCGGCATCAGCGGACGTTGCCGCGGCCGCGCGATCCAAGGTCAGCCGCACGGTGACGTATTCCGTCACTGGGAAATTTCGTTGCCGCTCGCCGCCGTTCGAGATGTAGGCGCTCCAGCCAAGCATTCCCACAATCGCCAGGAAGATCACGGTGACAGCGACCTGAGTGACGATGACGCCCGTCCACACGCCTCCGAATTTCAGCCCGGCCGACGACGCGCCTGTGGCGTGCTTGAGCCGCTCCTGCACTCGCGGCCCCGTCGCCTTCAGCGCTGGAGTGACGCCGATGATGAGTGCCGCGACGACCGCAAGCACGCAGGCATAGACGAGCGTCTCCAGAGACAGCGAATCGTTCCACCAGAACATCATCGGCCGCCCCTGTGCGGCAGTGAAGGTGAGTTTCACCCATCGCAGGGCGTACGCCGCAAAGGTCAACCCAAGCAGGGTGGCGATCGCGGACAAGACCAGCGCCTCGGCGAAGAGTTGCCCGGCAATGCGCGCGCGGCTGGCGCCGAGCGCCGTTCTGACACTGATCTCGGCATCGCGGGTTGCCGTTCGCGCGAACACCAGCGTCGCGATGTTCGCGCTGCAGAGGGCGAGCAGGCCAATGAACAGCACGTTGGCGGAGTAGAGCACGATGGTTTGCATCCGCGAGTCCTCCACCGCGGACCAGAGTGATTCCACGTATGGCTTCACAATCGGACGAATGTGACGATCTGTCTCGGGAAACTCCGCGGCACTTCGCAGCGCGATCGCGTTCAACTCGGCTTGCGCCATGCTGAGCTCGACACCGGCCGCCAGCCGGCCAAAAATCTTGGTCGCCGCGCCTTCGCGCCGCGCGTAGTGCGCGGCATTCAATTGCAGCGGGACCCACAGGCTATGACTGACCGGCAGGCCAAAGCCCTCGGGCATCACGCCAACAACCGTGTACGTCGCTCGCCCGAGCCGCATCGGCTGACCAACTACTGCAGCGCTGGAACCGAATCTCGTGGTCCACAAATCGTGTCCGAGCACGACCACTGGCGGTGCACCGGGCCGTTCGTCCTCGGGCACGAGTGGACGGCCGATCAGCGGAGGGACGCGCGCGATGCGAAATGCCGCGGCGCTGATCTCCACGCCGCGCACTGGCTCCGCGCGGCCGTCGTCGGTGATCAGGTTGCGATCGAGCGTGCGATACGCGGCGAGATCCTCGAACGAGCTGAGCGTGCCGCGCCAGGCGACGAAATCCGCCGTCGATCGGTTTTCCGGATCGCCAGTCTGCTGGTCCCAGTTCTGAATCCCGACGATGCGATCGCCCTGGTCGAACGGCAGCTGGCCATGCAGCAGATCGTTGACGAACTCGAGGTACCCGGCGCCGGCACCAATCGCGAGCGACAGTGCGAAAACGGCAACGATCGTCAGGCCCGGACACTTCGCCAGCATGCGCAGGCCGAGCTTCAGATCGACGGAGAGCCCGCGCGCCCACGTGAAGCCCAGGACGTCGCGGCTGACACCGCGGTACTTCTCGACGCCGCCAAACGCGACCGCGGCCTGCCGCCGCGCTTCCTCCGCGTCCAGGCCTTGCTTCATACGGCGTTGCGCGTCCATCTCGATGTGGAACCGCATTTCATCGTTCATGTCGGCATCGATCTGGGCCGGCGCGCGGAGGCAGTGCCACTGCGACCGGAGATAGGCGAGCACACGCCGCATCGTTCAGATCTCCTGCGAGGTTGCGCGCAACGCCGCCGCCATGGCGCCAGCCAGGCGGTTCCAGCTCGACGATTCGTCGCGCAGCCGCTGGCGGCCGAGCGTCGTCAATTTGTAGTATTTGGCGCGACGGTTGTTATCGGAGACGCCCCATTCACTCGCGATCAGTTCCTGCTGCTCCAGACGATAGAGGGCGGGATACAGCGCGCCCTGCTGGATGTGCAGCGAGCCGCCGGAGATCTGCTCGATGCGCAGGAGCACGCCGTAGCCGTGCAGCTCGCCGAGCGACACCGCTTTCAGAATGAGCAGGTCTAACGTTCCGGGCAACAGCTCCGCTGGCTTGGCCATTCGCTCTCTCCTAAGGCATATAGGAAAGCGTAAAGTGCTTCTCCTAAGTTGTCAAGGAGAGAAGGCCTCGGTCGGCTGAATGCGCACCCCCCGCCGCGGGCGGCATTTGGAAGAGGTTTCTGGCGGTATCCTGTATGCCATCGCGGCGTCATGACGCTCTCACCAGGCTCTCGACTCGGCTCGTACGAGGTTCTGTCGCTGCTCGGCGCCGGCGGGATGGGCGAAGTCTGGAGAGCCCTCGATCCTTGCCCTGTCCCGCCATGTGGCAATCAAGGTTCTGTCGCCACAGTACTCCCGCGATCCGGACCGCCTGCGTCGGTTCGAGCAGGAGGCGCGCGCCGCCGGCATGTTGAATCACCCCAATGTGCTGGCGATCGACGCCGTTGGCAAAGAGGGCGATTCGCCGTACCTCGTGACCGAGTTGCTCGAAGGCACCACCTTGCATCAGCGACTCGCGAGCGGCGCCGTCGCGGAAGGCAGAGCTCTCGAATTCGCTGACCAAATCGTTCAGGGGCTGGCGGCGGCGCATGAACACGGAATCGTGCACCGCGATCTCAAGCCGGAAAACATCTTCATCACGCGCGATGGCCGCGTGAAGATTCTCGATTTTGGCTTGGCGAAATTGACGCAGTCGGGTTCCGAACTCGACGCTCCAACCCGCACCGCGTCCGGGATAGCTGTTGGGACGCCGGCCTACATGTCGCCGGAGCAGCTCCGTGGCGCACGCGTCGACCATCGCGCCGACATCTTCGCGCTCGGAGCCGTCATGTACGAAATGCTCGCGGGCCGACGGGCATTCGTCCGAGACACCAGCGTGGAGACGATGAACGCGATCCTCAAAGAGGAGCCGCCACCTCTTTCGGGAGCGTCGCCACAGATCGAGCAGATCGTCCGGCATTGTCTCGAGAAAGACCCCGCCGATCGGTATCAGTCCGCCCGTGATCTCGGATTTCAGTTGCGTCTGGCGAGAGAGTCCTCACCTCAGACGTTCGCCCGGCGGCCGCGGCGCGGATTCCGTCGCCGTGTCATGCTCGCCGTCGCCGGTGTGATTTTGCTGGCGGCGGCAACGCTGACGTGGTGGCTCACACGCGCGAGACCGTCTACGACCACGGCAACGTTCACACGGCTGACGTTTGATGCCGGCCTGACGAGTGATCCGGCATTTTCACCTGACGGTCACCTGGTCGCGTACGCCTCTGACCGCGGGGGAACAGGCAATCTGGACATCTGGAGGCAACAACTCGCGACCCGCGAAGCCGTGCGGCTGACGAGCGATCCGGCAGATGAATCCGAACCGACGTTCTCTCCTGGCGGTAGCCGGATCACGTTTCGATCCGAGCGCGATGGCGGAGGGGTCTACGTTGTTTCTGCATTTGGCGGCGAGCCCCGACTCATCGCGCCACAGGGCCGGCGGCCCCGATTCTCTCCCGACGGCATTGCAATCGCCTACTGGGTCTCGGTTGGCCCGTGGTACATCGGCAAAGTGTTCGTCGTGCCAGCCGTCGGAGGAACTCCAACGCCGATCGAACCCGGGTTTGCTTCGGCGACCTATCCCATCTGGTCGCCGGACAGTCGCCATCTGCTGTTCCTGGGAGCACGGGATCCCACAGACATTCCGACACAAGCGCACGATTGGTGGTTCGTTCCGAAAAGCGGAGGTCCGGCCGTGAAGACGGGCGCTTCCGAGATATACAAGGGCCAGGGGCTAGGCGGGGGAAGACAGGTGATGTCGTCGTTGATCGCACCCGCCGATTGGGTTGGCGATAGCGTGTTCTTTTCCGGCTTGATGGGCGAGAGCACGAACTTGTGGCGAATCTCCGTCTCGGCCGTCACGGGCAAGGCGGAAGGCACGGCACAGAGACTCACCTCCGGCACTTCGGTCGAGGTGAAGCCGTCGGTCATTGCGGGTGACCGGATCGTGTTCGCAAGTCTCAGGCAGGATCTCAATATCTGGAGCGTTCCGATCGCAGCCAATGCCGGTCGCGTGACCGGCGACCTCCAGCAGGTGACCGGTTCCGCGTTCGACGCGCACACGAGTCTTTCCACCGATGGCAGGAAGCTGGTGTTCATCTCGACGCGATCAGGAAACCCGGATGTCTGGATGAAGGATCTGGTCACGGGCCGGGAGACTGCCCTCACCGCGACGCCGTCCCACGAAGAGCAATCGGAGATCAGCGCTGACGGGACGCGTGTCAGCTATGTCGTTTGGGAGAACGCGTCTACGTCGGCCCTTTATGAGATCGCGACAACCGGCGGAGTGCCCGAAAGAATTTGTGACAACTGCTTTCGGCAATGGGACTGGTCGGCGGACGGCAGCAAGCTTCTCTTCATGATTCCCGAAGGGCACCGGCAACCTGGCCTCGCCATTGGTGTGTTCGACAGAACGACGAGGCAGACCAGCGTCTATCTCGAACATCCCGACTACATCCTGGGACGTGCGCGCGTTTCGCCGGATGGGCGCTGGATCAGTTTCTCGGCCATCCGTCCAGGCCGCTTCCACCGCATCGTCATCGTGCCGTTTCAGCATCGAGGGGTCGCAGAAGACCAATGGATCACGATTGCAGAAGAAACGACGCCACAGATCGCGGTGGTCTCCCGATGGCCACCTCCTGTACTACGTCTCTGAAGCGGATGGGTTTCGGTGCGTCCGGGCCCGACGTCTGGACCCGGCGACGAATCGCCCCGTCGGGCAGCCCTTGGACGTCTATCACTCCCACAGCCCCCGGCGGTCGATGATGAACGCGTGGATGAGGTCGCTGGAAATCTCAGTGACGCGGGACAAGCTGTTCTTCAATCTGGGGGAAACCACGGGCAACATCTGGATGGCGGAGTGGAAGCCGTAACACTCATGAGCGCGCAAGCGTCGCCAAAAAAGATGCTAGTCAGCAGCAGCTCTGGCTCGGCTGCGCGCGTCGCAGGGTGACGCCGGCCGCCATTTGCGGGGGCCTGGGACCGACTGCTCGAAAGCGTCGGCGGCTCGCTACTCGAGCACGTCGCAAATCAGCGCAATCGGAAGCAGCGCCAGAGCAATCCAGACCCTTCGCGGGTCGGCCGAGGCCAGATATTCCAGGCACGCAAAGATCGAAATGGTTGACCAAGCAGGGCTGAACAAGTAGTAGACGGTCTACGTCTAAGCTGTAGACTGTCTACGACTATGGCCAAGACGCCCGATGACCGCCGCTTGGATCTCCTCCAAGGCACCCTCGACATGCTCATCCTGCGGACCCTGCAGTGGGGGCCGCAACACGGCCACGGCATCGGCCAGGCGATCCGTTCGCAATCTGACGATCTGCTCCAGGTCCAAACCGGCTCCCTCTACCCTGCGCTGCACCGCCTCGTGAAGTGCGGATGGCTGAAAGCCGAATGGGGCGTCAGCGAGGCCAACCAGCGGGCCAAGTACTACGAGCTGACCGCTGCGGGGAAGGCACAACTGGTACGCGAACAGGATCGCTGGTCCCAGCTCGTGAAAGCGATCGGCCGCATCATGAACCCGGCGCCGGCACGCAAGGAGTAGCCGATGCGGCCAGACGAACACGAACTGGACGAAGAAATCCGCGGCCACCTGGCGATCAGCGTGAAAGAACGCATCGATCGTGGCGAGGATCCCCAGGCCGCTCGATTGGCGGCGCTGCGCGAGTTCGGTTACATCCCAGAGATGCGCGAGTCGATGCGTCGCGTCTGGTACAGCCGATGGTTCGACGCCGCCGCGGCGCTGGGGCAGGACATGCGCGTCGGCTTGCGATCGCTGCTTCGCACCAAGGGTCTGACTGCCACGGTGGTCGTGACGCTGGCCCTCGGCATTGGCGCCAACGCGGCGATCTTCAGCGTGGTCCGCGGCGTGCTCCTTCGTCCGCTGGTCAACCGGGGTGAGGATCGGCTCATCTACATTCGTCAGACCGCCCCGGGGATTGGCACGGAGAACATGACGTTCTCTGTGCCAGAGATCGAGGACTTCCGCTCGCGCGCTACAACCATCAGCGCGTTTGGCGAGTTCTCGACCATCGAATTCACAGCCATTGGCTTCGGCGAGCCCCGCGTGGTGCACGCTGGTGTGGTCAACGGCGCGTTCTTCGACGTGATGGGTCTCCGGCCCGTGCTTGGCCGCCTCCTCAACACCTCCGACGACGGCGCGAACGCGGCGGGTGCGGCGGTGTTGACGCATCGCTTCTGGACGACGTCGCTCAACAGCGATCCAGCGGTCATCGGCAAGGCCATCCGTCTTGGGCCGCGCGCGGCCACCGTGGTCGGTGTGCTCGAGCCGTCGGTTCCCTATCCTGCCGACACCGAAATCATCGCGAACATGGTGTCGAGTCCGCATCACCTCGGCGCAATGATGGTGACTCAGCGGCCGCATCGCATGACCGAGCTCTTTGGTCGTCTGACACCAGGCGCCTCGGTTGAATCCGCCCGCGCGGAACTGAATGCCTCTCACGCCACGATGATGCGCGAGCACTCGGAGGCGTACTCGAAACAGGGGAACGTCCAGGTGGCGGTCACCCCGCTGCGCGATCAGATCACGTCGCCCGCGCGGACGGTTCTGCTCGTGCTCCTCGCTGCGGCCGGCATCGTCTTCGTCATCGCCTGCTCGAACGTCGCGAATCTGATTCTCGCGCGCTCGGTCCGGCGCGAAGGCGAGCTGGCGGTGCGCGCCGCGCTTGGAGCAAGCCACAGTGCGTTGAGGCGAACGCTGCTCGCCGAGAGTCTTGTCCTTTGCGGCGCCGGCGCCATCCTCGGCGTCATTCTCGCGAGACCGTTCGTCACGGTTGTCGCGGGATTCGCGGCCCGCTTCTCGGTCCGCGCGCTCGACGTCACCGTCGATCCCAGCATGTTGTGGGTCGGCGCCGGCCTGGCCATGGCCGCGGCCGTGCTGCTCGCGTACGTCCCGCGGCT
>JBOGIV010000108.1:0-4934 GCA_050747925.1 Vicinamibacterales bacterium | reverse complement strand
GGGATCGGGGATCGGGGATCGGGGATCGGGGATCGGGGATCGGGGACCGATCCCACCGATCCCTGATCCCCGATCCCTGATCCCCGCTCTTAAAAGTCGTAGCCGATCCAGAACGAGAACTTCACCTTGCGGAAGGCCGCGCTGCCGCCTTGCTGCGCGAAGACGATGTCCTCCCAATCCCGATTCATCAGCGTCCGCCACGACCAGTCGAAGTGGGCGGGGAAGCCGAGCGCGAAGGTCGCCAGGCTGATTCCGTATGAGGCGCGCGCGTCCACCAGACGCAGGCCGTTGATGGCGACGGGACTGCCGTAGACCGGGGCCAGCGTCTGTGGGTTGTAGGCCACAATCGGGCGCTCGATAGACGCTTTGCGCGTTCCAAACTTGAACGGCGTGCCGTCGAAGTTCGCCCCGCCAACCCCGGCGAAGAGCGTTGCCCGAATGCCGCCCAGCACGCCAATCGGCGTCGCCATCGCGTCGATCAAGGGGAACCGCAGCTCCGCGTTGCCGAAGAACGCGTTCTGACCGATGAATGACAGATAGTCGTATCCGCGCAACTCGGAGTTGCCGCCAAAGTACGTGTAGTCCGGATTGCTGCCGATGCTCTTGAAGCCGCGGGCGCGAAGCGCCAGCAGCCCGGTGGCGCCGATGCGAAGGTACTTGCGCACGTCGCCATCGAAGGTCTGACGCGAGAGGGACTTGCCGATCTTCGGCGCCACTTCGTAGGCCAGTCGCATGGTGCTGCCCGACAGCGGCCCGAACTCGCGGAAGATGGTCGTCTCCTGCACGAAGGCGGCGCCGAACGGGAACATGTTGCCGTTGTTGAACAACGTCCGCCCGAACTGCTGCTGCTGATACTGCTGTGAATAATCCTGCAGACCCGGATCGTTGTAGCTCTCGTTGTAGCGGTTGAACCCACCGAAGAGCTCGATGCGGCGATAGCGATTGAAGGGATAGATTCCGATCACCGTTCCGCCCTGGATCGTCCGCGTTGCCGTCGCAAAGTCGCGATCGATCAGGCTGGCATAGGCCGGATCGTAGAAGACGTTCTCGAGCTGGCCGTAATAGAACTGTGTCTGCGAGTAGCCTTGCAACGCCCACTGGAAGCGCTTCTCGAGATTCAGCCAGCTGAACGACATGGTCCGGTATTGCGAAACCGACCCCACGAACATGCTGATCTGTTGATCGCCCAGCACGTCGGTGAACACGACTTGGGTGCCGCCGAAGACGTCGCCGCCGCTGGTCACTCCAAGGTTGACCGGCGGACGCCCCTCGAGGAACAGCTTCTCGAACTTGCCCTTCTTCTTCTTGTTGTTCGTGACCAGCGTGTGACTGAGCGGCGCCTGGAAATCAACGATCGGACCGGGTGAGCCAAAATCAGACGAAGCGACCTTGGCGATCTCTTCACGACGCTCGAGGACGTGCAGCCCATAATCGCCCTTCAAATAGGTGACGAATGCGACGCGATTGTTTGCGCCGTCGTGAAGGACGACCGGCGAGACGTTGCCGCCAAGGGCATCGGTGTACTGCTTGAGCTCGCCGGATTTCAGGTTCAACGTCCAGATGTTGTAGATCTGCCCGTTCTTGGCGACCTCCGGGTCGATCGGTTCGGCTGGGTTGACGGCGGTCGAGGGGAACACCAGCGTGTCAGCGTCGAGGAACTGCACTCCGCCCTCGTCGTGCGTCCCGAACGTCAGCTGGGTCTTGTTGGTTCCATCGGCGTTCATCCGGAACACCTTTTCGTTGCCGCTGACGCGCGAGAGATACACAAGCGACCTGCCGTCCGGCGCCCAGGTTGGCGCGTAGTCAGCGAGCGCATCTTTCGACAGGTTCGCGACTTCCTTCGTCTCGAGGTTGACCGTGAAGATATCGGCCACGCTATTGCGCAGGCCAGAAAACGCGACGGTCCTGCCGTCCGGCGAGAAGTCAGGTGATTCGGGGGCATCAACCGTCAGGAGCGGTACGCGGATCTCGATCTTGCGCGTGATGACGTTCTGGACGATGAGCGAGCGGTCTTTCTCCGTGCGCACGAAGAACGCCAGTCGATCACCAGTCGGCGACCACGACATCCAGGGCACCGCGTTCCAGCGGCCGCTCGAGTAGGCGAGATACTCGAAGCCTTTCGACTGATCGAAGCCGCTGGTCAGGTTGCGGATGATCTGTCCGTCCTTCGTGGAGATCAGGACGATGTCGAGCTCACGGTCGCGGCCGTTACCGGTCATGCCGGCAATCAGATCCCCCGAGGGCGATGGCTCGATGGAGAGGATGTTCGAAAAGCGGCTCTTGCGGGGATCGGGAGCCAGATCGCGCCCGTAGTCAGCCGGGCGCTCCTTGTCACGGAACGGCTTGAAGCGATCCTTCAGATACCGATCGAATTGCTGATCCCATTCCTCCGGCGTCATCTGAAAGGCTTCCTGGTACGCATCGTCGCTTCCGCCGATCACGCTGCGTCGCAGCGCGAAGACGTAGGCGCGAACGCCTTCCTTGCCCCAGCGCGCCTCGATGAACTCGAAGGCGGCGTGACCGAGGTTGTAGATCAGCCTCGGATTGCTGAAGCCGCCGTAGTCCTGCATCTCGCTCATCTTCGGGACGATGTCGCTGACGGCCGCGTCGCGCACGAACATGATGTCGGATGGACGCCAGTAGCCCGTCATGTAGTCGGCCATCCCTTCCATCGTCCACAGCGGCATGTTCCGGCGGATGAGCCCGGTGGGGATGATGTCGAATTGGAAGGCGTGAGTGAGCTCGTGCGTGATGAGCCGGTAGAGCAGGTCGGATGGTTCGTCGATCGGCATCACCATCCGGCTGCGGCTCGGCTCGGCAAATGCGCCGACGCCTTCCTGCGCGGCGCCGGGCGCGACGTTCTGTTGCCAGAACTCGCTGCTGGTCGAGAACAGCACGAGCGGAATCTTGAAGGAGAGATCGTGTTTGAGCTCGGAGCTCACATGTTGATACGCGCTCTCTGCGTACCCGGCGATGCGCTCGAGATGAGGCTCGATCTCGGGGTAGTAATAGATCTCAAAGTGGTCGGTCTGATAGATGTGCCAGTCGAACCGGTCGTAGCGAATCTGGTTCTTGCCGTAGTACGGGATGTAAGCGGTCTGCGCCTCCGCCGTGAGGGCTGGCACGAAGGTGGCCAGCATGCTGAGGATGGCCAAAGCGACGGGCGTGAGGGGCTGTCTCTGCCTGCGGGTGCGCATAGACCGTTCTCCTTGGTGCATCTTACCGATCCTCGTTCGAGGGCCGCAATCAGACGGACTTCCGTGTGAGTGCGAGCAAGATCTGATCCGCCAGGGTTCCGTCCTATACTGGGGACGCGGGCGGCACCCTCGGCCGCATCACACGAATGATTTTCGGGCGACGCCAGCCGGCGAGCGCGTCTCCTGGCGAGAGCGACGAGTTCACTGCGGACGCGCTGGACCTTCTCGACGCGCTGTACCGTTCCGCCATGCGCCTCACTCGCAACACCGACGAGGCGCAGGACCTCGTGCAGGACACCTATCTCAAGGCGATTCGGGCCCGCGATCGATTTACGCGCGGCACCAATCTCAAGGCGTGGCTCTACACGATTCTCAACAACACCTGGAGAAACCGGCGCCGCGATCACGGGCGCGCTCGAGTGGACTATGACTCCGAGACCGTCGAGCAGGCCGCCGCGGGCGCTGACGGCCTCTCGGCTCCATCGGTCGAAAGTCCTGAGACGCTGCTCTTGAGAGACACGCTCGACGCGGATCTGAAGCGCGCGTTGGAGGAACTACCTGAAGCCTTCCGGGAAGCTGTCTGGCTCCGGGACGTCGAAGAGTTGACCTATCAGGAGATTGCCGGGGTGCTGGACGTGCCAATCGGTACCGTCATGTCCCGCATCTCCAGAGGCCGAAAGCAGTTGTACGACGCTCTCACGATGCAACGAGGATGAAAACACGGCGTCTAAAAGATGTGGGATTGCGGCCTGAGGGCGGTGGACCGAGGACGGATTGATGACGTGTCAACAGATTGAGTCGCTTCTGCCTCCCTTCGTGGACGGCATCGCCGGGGCCGAAGACGCGCGCCAGGTGTCAAGCCACCTGTCGGCGTGCCTGGCTTGCCGTCAACACGCTGATGCTCAGCGGACCGCTCGAGCGGTCTTGCGCGGCCGGGCAGGCGGGCTGTCCGCCGTTGCGCCGCCAGGGCTTCGTACTCGGATTACGGCTCTCGCTCAGGAATCGGCGCGTGCCAAACAGGCTTCACTCGGTTGGCAGGGACGCGTCTCTGCGTTTGGTGCGGCCGCTGTCGTCATGCTGATTGCGGGCGCCGTTTTGCTCCCGATCGTGACGGCTCGTTCCACCGTGCTGCTGGCGGCTCAGCTCGCTCTCGATCACCTCAAGTGCTTTGTCATCGATGGCGATCAACACAACGCGCCGATCACGTCCGCGCAGGCCGAAGACACAATCCGCACCGTTTACGGACGGTCGCTGAAAGTCCCGGCGGGGATCGAGAGCGAAGGTATGAAACTCGTCGCCGTTCGCCAATGCCTCTATGGCGACGGGCAGGCGGCGCACTTGCTGTACCGAATGAACGGTGAGCCTGTTTCCCTCTTCATCATGCCCGGGCTTGCACGTCCGGCAGCGGAATTGGACGTGCTCGGGCACACCGAAATCGTGTGGTCGGCGGGCGGAAGAACCTACATGTTGGTCGCCGGGCCTGGTGACAGTGACCGGTTGCATCGTGTGGCATCTCAATTCCAGATTGAGGCACAATAGGCCCATGAATCAGCCGAACCAGACGCTTCGTTACGTCGCGATGGCGGTGACGCTGATCGCGCTTCTCGCGATCAGCGTTCCGTTCGTGTGGCAGCACGACGTCGAAGCCGAGCCCGGCGTCGCAGCGGATCTCGCGGTAACGCCGGTTGCGTCGCACGACAGCGGAGAGGCGCCCACGACCGGCGCGGCATGCATGGC
>JBOGIV010000107.1:0-6015 GCA_050747925.1 Vicinamibacterales bacterium | reverse complement strand
GTTTAGGGCGGCCCGCCTTGGCTCGCAATCCCAGTCACGCGAGCTACGGCGGACTGATCTACACTCGAAGCGCTCCTCGCCGGGACTGCTCGACTTCGGACGGCGCTCTCGGCTTCCGGCGTTCTTTGACGACGGCAGCCGGATGCCCGTTGCCGATCGAAGCAGTGCCCCTACCCGTTGTCCATTCTCGCAGGCACACGGACGGAGGTCACGCGAGTACTAGCAGGAGTGTGCCTCATGACTCGCTTCAACTCCGTCACGCCAAATCTCATCGTCTCTGACATCGAGCGCAGCTCCGCCTTCTATCGCGATGTGCTTGGCTTTTCGATCAAGCAGACGGTGCCCGACGCCGCGCCCTTGGTGTTCGTGTGGCTCGAGCGAGACGATGTCCCCGTGTTTCTCAACGATGCCAAAAGCGCGGCCGCGGAATTTCCGGAGGCCGCTGCCCGGCCGTTCGGCGGGACCGCCGCACTCTTCATCGTCGTCACCGAGGTCGATCGGTTGCATGAGGTCGTCGCACCTCGTGCACGCGTCGTGATGGAGCTCAAGACGCAGTTCTACGGCATGCGAGAGTTCGCCGTCACCGATCCCGACGGTCACATCATCACGTTTGCCGAACGCGTGTCGCAGTGAGACGGCTGACCCTGGCCGCCGCCGTCGTGCTGGCCTTCGCAGCAATGGCGGCGGCCCAACCCGTTGCGACCTGTTCGGTTGCCAACGATCCCCAAGAGCGGCAGTGGACGCTGGAGCGCCCGTCAAGCGGCGCTCCGGACGCGCCTTGGCGTGTCGTGTTCAAGGGCCGCGCGCTGAGTCAACCGCAGACCGAGCTGCGCGTGCCTGGTGCGCAGCCGCTCATCACACCTGAGGCGGTGACCCTCTCGTTCAACTCCGCCAATGACGGGCTCAGCATTGAGTGGCGCGCGAAGGCGGGACCTTCCACCATCGACATTTACGTGAACTTCGGACTCGAAGTGAACGTCGATGCCGATCTCGATCCGGCGGTCGAGCACCTGAACACAGAGGGTTCGCTTCCAGTGACGTGCACGCTCGGCCCGCCTACGCTCGCGCCTCGTGGCGTAGCGAGCTTCGGCGAGGCAGGCTCCGATCTGGTTGGCACCTCTAGCACCCCTGGCCCGCCTTCGCTCGCTCTCACTCAGGACGCGAGCTTCGGCGAGGCAAGCACCTCTGGCACCTCTGACACCCCCGGCACCCCTGGCACCCCCGGCACCTCTGGCACCTCTGGCACCCCTGGCACCCCCGGCACCTCTGGCGCCTCTGGCACTTCTGGCACTTCTGGCACCCCTGGCACCTCTGGCGCCTCTGGCACCCTTGGCACCTTGCCTTCCACCGAATGGGTCATTGGAGCGGGCGCGGGGTGGGGCATTCGGCTCTTCCAGTCGAAGGGCGATCGTTGGTATGCCATCCAGACCGTGTCGTGGGGCCGCGCGCTGACCGGAGATCTTGGGCCCGGCGCGCTCCGTGGGCGATTCGTGTGGGCGATCGAGGCGATGCCGCTTTTTGCACAAGCGCATCCAACGCACGTCTACGGCGTCGGGGTTGCGCCCGTGCTGTGGCGCTGGAACTTCGTGCCGCGGCCCGGATGGTCGGCGTTTGGCGAGATCGCGATGGGTGGATTGTGGAGCTCGGCGCCGGTGCCCGAGAAGACTCAACGAGCCAACTTTACGGCGCACTGGGGCGCCGGTGTTCGCCTGCACCGATCGTCAGGCCGCAGCGTCGTCTTGGCCTATCGACTGCAGCACATCTCGAACGGCAATCAGCTTTCGACGAACCCAGGTGTCAACAGTCATGTGATCTTCGCTGGCTGGTCCGTACGCCGATAGTCGGCTGGCTTCTCGGCCATCCAGGCGACGAAATCGCCGCTCAGGTATCGAGTCGGCCAGCGCTCTAACCGCTCCCCGCGCGCGGGTTCCTTCTCACGCGCCAAGCGGTCTGAGGTGATGTCGCTCATGTATGATCCGTCGCGTGATGCGGTCCCCTCAACGTCTTCGCGCCGCCAAACCGCCGTTCCACAAGAATGTCCTCGTTCGTCATCCCGTCAATCCATGGATACCGCTCGCCAGTGCGCAGGTGCGTGAGCTTTGCCGTCTGCAGCCATGCGTGGTGATGGGACGGGGCCATTCAGGAACGCGCCTGGTGGCCTGGATCTGCCACCACCTTGGAGTGCAGATGGGAGTGGACGCCGTGCGCCCGTCGGGCGACCCGATCGATCGGTCGTTTCAGCATCATCTGCGAATCGTGGCGACTCGCAGCCTCGATGTGCGCAAAGTGCGTCAACTTTACTACCGCGATCGGAATCGTTTCCAGAAAGCGGTGCACGGCTATTACCGTCGGCTCGGCTCTCCAGCGGGACCGTGGGGCTGGAAGTTTCCCGAGGCCTATGTGATCGGTCCCTATGTCCACGACACGTTTCCGTCGGCTCGCTACATCCATCTGCTTCGTGACGGCCGTGACATCGCATTCAAACGCCATCTGACCGATGTCAGCGAGCATCGACTCGCTCGGAGAATCCTGCACCGGCAAGACGCACTCGAACTCCCGCATCATCTGCAAGCCGCCCTGTCCTGGGCCCTGCAGGTCGAGTTGTTCACGGCCTTCCAGAGCAGCCTGCCGCCCGGGCGTGTGCTGACGATCCGTTACGAGCAGATGGTCGAACACCCTCATCATGTAGCCACCGAGATTGCCCAGTTCCTCGGCGTATCCATGACCGAAGCGTGCGAGAGCTACATCGAGCGAGAAGTGAGCCGGTCGCATGCGGGACAGTATCGCCGCGAGGACGCCCTGCGAGTGCGAGAAGTCGAGGAGCGCATCGGCCCGACCCTCCGCGAGCTGAATTACCTCTGATGGACCGGCCGATCGCACTCATCGGCGACAACGCGTATCGAGATCTGTCAGGAATCGTCCTCGATTGCTGCCCGGCTGTGCACGAGCGGCGCCGCATGTTACCTCGTACCGCATTCTTATCAGCATCAGCGACCGCGAGTTTTGCACGGACGAGGAAGGCTTCCGCGCTGGACCCGATCGAATGCCAAACCATCTTTGGCCGCTCGGCAGAGAACCCAGGACTCCGATGACGACGCCGCCCGTCCTGATCTGGTGTTCAGCCGTGCCGCCATCGCGCGCCAGATGCTGGAGGCGATCCGTCCGGCCCGCATCGCCGCCGACGGACCGCGCCGCCATCGCCCCGAAGATGAGGAACTCTGCCGCCAAACGCGGCATGTGTTCGAGGCCATCGACTGGCCCTGCCAGGTCGAGACGCGGTACCAGGAGGCGAACCTCGGATTGAACACGGCCGTGATTTCGGCCGTGTCGTGGTTCTTCGAACGCGTCGAATACGGCATCATCCTCGAAGATGACTGCCTTCCAGCTTCCGACTTCTTTCCGTTTGCCGACGAGAGGCGTAGCGTCTGGCACGCCAGTCGAGCCAGCCGCCGACGGACAGTTCTCTGTCCTTCGGGTAGCGCAGTCCCGCCCAGTCCGATCGATCCGCGATCGACGGGACGGTCGCCTTCCCGGTAACCACATAGTTTCGAAGCGGCAGGAGGGATGCGACAACGGCCCATCCGCCGAGCACGAGCACAGCCGCTCGAGCCCGCCAGGTCAAAGACCGTGACGGCGTGAACAGCAGGACCACGGCCGCGGTGACCGGGCCAAAGGTCTGCAGATTCGGTCGCATTAGGAAGCACAGTCCGCAGACGGCGCCGGCGGCCGCAAAGTAGGCGTGTCTCGCCGTTGCCTGGCCCTTCATGGCGACTAAAAGCAGTGCCGGCAGCAGCGGGAAGATCAGGTTCTCGCTCAGCAATCGGAAGGTCAGGATGCGATAGACGTCCGCATACATGAAGCACGCCAAGACCAGCAGAAACACCAGCCCCATCCGCGGTGAGAACTGCGACCGAAAAACGGCATACATTCCGGCGATGGCTCCGACAAGCAGCAGTCCCTGAACGACGTACACGACTTCGGACCTGACGCCGGCAATGGCATAGAGACTGGCGACGAAGTACACGTACCCGAAGCCGCCCGGTCGGTAGTACGCCCCGTCGGCGAGCGGAATCGTGAGGCCATCGTTGAGAACGCTGACTGCGTACTCGCGGTACCTGAGCCAGTCGTCGCCGTCCGAATTCCTCGCGGTCACATCATGTCCCAATGGAACAATCGAGAGGGCGCGCGCGAGGTAGAGCACTCCGGTGGCACTGAACCCGAGGATCAGGAGAATCGCAAACGAGAAATCGGAGATCCGCTTCATGACATTCTCACAATCACGGTACCGACAACGTCCGCGGTCGGCTGCTAGCGTTCGTAACTCTCCCTGCGCGCCGACGGCGAGAGCTTGATCAAATAGCGAAAGGGATCGGCCCAGAACTTTTGCCGCAAATCCGAGAGGCTGCTTGCGCCGCCGTAGCTGATCGATGAGCAGAGGTGCTTGAGGACATCCTGAATGATCGGCCGGACCGATCCGCGGGCCGGCACGCTCACCTCCGTGCCTTCGGCGCCGATCGCTTCGAGGTCGATGTCCTCTTCATCTTCCACGTCGAGGCGATCGCGAATCGCTTGAATCGACGCCATCCCGCGAAGCACCTTGAACGGCACCTGAACGGAGCGCTGCTGATCCGGCAAGAGGACCGCTTTGTGGACGATGTCGCCAGGGGTCTCTTCGGTGCCCGCGAAGAGGCTGCCCAACATCACCGTGTCGCCGCCGAAGAGCAGCGCTTCGAGGATGGCGCCGTGGCGGCGAATGCCGCCGTCGGCGATGAGAGGCACGTCGAAGCGATCGGCCGCGTGCCGGCATTCGAGGAGCGCCTGAAGCTGTGGCACACCGAAACTTGTCGTAATGCGCGTGGTGCAGCCGCCACCAGGACCGATGCCGACCTTGACGGCGTTGACGCCACGCTCGCCGAGAAAGCAGACGCCGTCGGAGGTCCCCACGTTCCCGGCGACCAGCTCGACGTCGCCAAAGCGATGCTTGAACGCGTCGATGGCTCGCGCCATGACGACCGAATGCCCATGCGCGATGTCGATCACGATCACGTCGACGTCGGCCTTCACGAGCTCGGCCGCCCGCTCGAGGTAATCGCCGGTCGCGCCGATGGCGGCGCCGACGCGGAGCCTCCCGTGTCCGTCGCGCGTAGAGAAGGGGAGTCGTTCTTGCCGATGGATATCCTTCGCCGTAATCAGCCCGATCAGCGTGCCGTCAGCATCGACCAGCGGCAATTTCTTGGTCTTCCGCTTCACCATCAACTGTTCGGCCACGTCGAGGCTGAGCTCGCCATGTCCGACCACCAGGTCGGTGGTGGCCGTCATGCGCGACGCCACAGAGCCCGAGCTCGTGTCGACGAAGCGGATGTCGCGCTCGGTCAAAAGCCCCTTGAGCTTCCGGGCGTGGTCGATGACGACGAGCGTGCCGGCGCGCGTGCGGCGCATCATGGCCACGGCCTCGGCCAGCGAGGTCTCGGGCGTGACGGCATAGGGATCGCGGATGATGATGTGCTGCATCCGCTTCACTTTCTCGACTTCGCGGACCTGCGGCTCGATGTCGCCACTTCTGAATCCGCGGTCGATGACGCCCAGGCCGCCCTCTTCGGCTTGGACGATCGCCATCGGCGCGCGCGTCACGGTGTCCATGTTGGCGGAGACGAGCGGCCGTTTGAGCGTGATGTGGGTCGAGAACCGGGACGACAGATCGATCGTCGCGGGATCGCGCCGATCGATCACGCTGAACTGCGGGCGCAAGAGAAAGTCGTCGAACGTCGCGCCGCGAACCGCGTCGACGAGCGCGTCCATGGGGGAGGCCATGCGGGCTACTTTACTGCTATCGTAGTGCCGACCGATGCAGCTCGACCTGCCGTTGGGGTCCACGCCGACCGTGTTCGTGAGGCACCGCTGGGCCCGTCGCTACATCCTTCGCATGCTCGACGATGGGACGCTGTGGGTGACGCTGCCGCGCTGGGGCTCGACGCGCGAGGCACAGGCATTCGTTGAGCAGAGCCACCATTGGAT
>JBOGIV010000106.1:0-6630 GCA_050747925.1 Vicinamibacterales bacterium | reverse complement strand
GTCCTGCCGTTCGGTGCGGACGTCACGTAATAATGTCGTCCGCTGAAGACACCGCGGCCGTAACGCCGTGCCTCTGCGATGGTCGGGAGGTTGGCGGCCGTCGTCCACGTGCCGCCGGGTCCTTCGTAGCGGGTCTGCACGTCGAGCCGGTCGCCGATCTCTTTCGCCCGTTCATAACTTGGCGCCGTCACCGCCACAGTGTGCATGGACTCGCGCACGACGCCGTCGATCGATTCGTTCATCATGGGACCGACGTACAGCAGGAAGAACCCCAACACGAGGACGAGCAGGATCGCGGCCATCGCCAGCGTGATGGCCACGAGCTTGGTAAAGACCGACTGGCGCACATGCCGAATCCAGGCCCGTTCAGTCATCGGTTCCCCCGATGAACCGGTAGCCGATCCCGCGCATGGTCCGAATGAACGCCGGTCGCTTGGGGTCGTCACCCAACTTCTGGCGAATCCGGCTGACCAGCACGTCGATGGAGCGATCGTACGCTTCCCAATCGATGCCACGTGTCTGGTCCATGATGCGATCGCGACTGAGCACGCGCCCGCGATTGCGCACGAACAGACCGAGCAGCTCGAACTCCGCCGGCGTCAGCGAGAGCAACTGCCCATTGAGGCGCGCCGACGATGTCGTCCAATTCACTTCCAGCGCGCCTACCCGCACGCGGTCCTCGGGACCGACGGTCGTACCTCGGCGGAGCACCGCCTGCATTCGAGCCAGCACCTCACGCGGCTCGAACGGCTTCGGAATGTAGTCGTCCGCACCGAGCTCGAGCCCCACGATGCGATCCGCAACGTCCCCGCGTGCCGTCAGCATGATGATCGGAACGCCACTGCTTTCGCGCACCTTCCGGCAGACGGCAAAGCCATCCATGTCTGGCAGCATCACGTCCAGGATCACGATGTCGGGCGGATCGAGCTTGAGCGTCTGCAGACCCTCATCTGGATGGACGACGGCTCGAACGGCGAAGTTGAGTCGACCAGGTACTCTTGAAGCAGCACATTCAGCTTCTCGTCGTCATCAATCAGGAGCACACGAGTTCGAGCGGATCGGGCGACTGTCATGGCGGCCGTGGTCATGGCTGCTGTCGTCGATTCCTCATCCGTGATGCAAGTCGCCCAGGCCGCTGCCCGCAAGGTGCAGGATGACGAACAGCAGAATCAGGCCGATCACGAAGATCGTCAACGTCTGGATCCAACGCGGCGTGCGCTCCGTATCGCGGACCACGTCGCGATCCGAGAGTTGACGTTCTTCCTGATGTTTTCGCCGCCCGTACGCCGTCATGCCCTGAGGCTTGTACACCGACAACGTCACGTTCACCAGCAGCGCCAGCAGCGCCGCACTGGCGTCGCCCACCAATGGGATCTGCAGCTGGCTCGTCTCGGCACTGGACCACCTCGTCTCTCTCGCGATCGCGGCGAGGCGTCCGATCGGTTGTGTGTGCAGCAGGAGGAGGACAGTTGCCAGGATTGTCAGCATGAATTTCACGAGCACCCAGTGGTGCCGGAACAAACCCCATTGGGTGCCTAACGATACGACCAGCCCGGTGACCAGCGAGGCGAAGGCCAGCGGCACGATCACGTACCAGGTAATCAACTCCGTGGCCAGGTAGGCGGCCTGCGCCATCTGTACATCGCGAGTCGTCAGACCGGCGAGAGCGAGCGCCAGAAACGCCGCGATCGTACCAAGCCAGCTGACCGACGACGTGACGTGCGCCGTGAGCGCGAGTGTGCGCAGGCGTGGTGTCACCGCGTCGAGCTGCGGGGCACGCGGGCGAAGGCGGTGCGCACCCGCGAGGCACCGTTATCGCTCTCAGTCCACGCGAACACAAGCTCGTCGCCCTGACCGGCGACACGGGGATACCCGCTTGAACGTCCCGCGCTGACGTCAGTGACGGCGACGGCCGCGCCCTTCTGCCCCGATGGGTCGACAACACGTGTCTTGAACTGTGCACGACCGTCCGCAAATTCGATCCACGTTGCAACAGCCGCACCCTCGGCAGTCAGCTGCACGTCGACTCGACCAAGCGCGGAGCCATCGTCCAGGCGAACCGGTGCGCCGAATGAGGCGCCGGAATCCGATGAAAACGCCACAAATGCGTGACCTTGGTCGCCCGTTGCGGTGAACC
Organism: Vicinamibacterales bacterium; assembly: GCA_050747925.1. Lineage (GTDB taxonomy): Bacteria > Acidobacteriota > Vicinamibacteria > Vicinamibacterales > UBA2999 > 12-FULL-67-14b. Next base: position 4,493 of record JBOGIV010000106.1, on the reverse strand, counting down.
ACGCAATCGCCACGTTCTTACCGGCGGCGCTGAGCGCTGGTCCATCGATGGGGCACGCCGCGATCTTCCAACCGTCGTTGTGCGCAGCGACTGGTGTCGTCCACGTGCCGTTCACAAATCTCGACACGGAGATGTCGCGGATTTCATCCGCGCTCCGATCGCGGTACGCGACGATCGGTCCGCCGGCAGCAACGGCTGCGGCGGTTGGACAACATTCGCAGACTCGACTGTCGATGAGCATCTCGGCGATCTGCTTCCAGGCGGCGTCGAAGGCGGCAAAGCGCACGCTCATGTCGCCACGATCGCTCATCGTGCCGTGACCTTCGTGTCCGGCACCTCCCTGATGTCCCGCCCCTTGCGGATGTGCGTGGTCCGCGCCCGGCGTGTGATTCGGGACGGCCCTCTCGATATTGCCGGCAGCGGGCCGCATCGCGCCGCCGTCAAGCCAGATCAGACCGAGTCCTCGAGCTGGGGTCTCGAACAATGAGACGAAGAGACGCTCCTTCTGTGGGCCATCGCGATACGGCGCGAATGAAGGCGACCACGTCCGCCCTTCGTCTCTGGAATACGAGAGGCGCACGTCATTGTCGTGCATGCCAGAGCCACTCGTTTGCAGCCAGGTGGCGGCGAGCGTGCCATCGGACAGACGGAGGACCGACGGCGCGTCAACGGCGTTGACGGACCAATTGTCACCAGATGCGACGGCGCGCGGCTCGGTCCAGCCGGTCGCCGTGCGCTCGGCGAGCTTGAGCGTGACCGTCGCTCCCGCGTGCTCGATCCAGCTGAGAAGCACACCGCGATTCGAGATGGTGAGCTGCGGCTCTGCCGTCTTGGAGCCCGCCGGAGAGGGGATGGCGACGATAGTCGGCGTCCATGCAATCCTCTGCTGAGCTGTCACGCGAGGTTCTGTGACGTGCCACGCGAGAAGGCCGACACCGATGGCAACGCCGCCGACGACAGCGCCCTTCCTGCTATCTCCGATGTTCATGTGTTCTGCTCCCTGAACAGTAACAAGGCCGGTGTAAGTGTGCAGGAGGAAAGTTGCTGGATTGTTGCTGGAATGCAACCTAACGAAGCGCACATCGACGAAGCGGATTGGCCGTCATGCGGGCACGGCGCCTGAATACCGCCGCCGCCACAGCACAACCCCGACTGCCTGCCCGACCAACACCGTGGCGACGCTCAGAACGAGCAGGAGCGTGAAGGGAGATGTCATCCGCAACAGTGCGCCGTAGAAGAACGCATGCAGTATCACCAGCCCAAACAACGCGTAGGTCAGGCGCTGCAGCCACTTCCAGGGTCTGGCTTTGAGCCTCCGCAGCGCGGCGTCGCTCGAGCTCGCCAGCAGACCGAGCACGATCACCAACGCGGCCAGCCCTGTCCAATTCCCGAGTCCAAAACTATTGGTCAAGGGCGTGCCGTTTTCAGCCACGAAGAAATGCAGGAAGCTGGAGATCAGGCCACTGCCATGGCTGATATGGATCAGCAGAGCGAGGATGACGTGGACGACACTGAAGATTGCCGTCCAGATCCCCACATCACGGCGCAGATAGCTCGAAACCGGATTCCGTCTGCGGAGTAGGAGGTTGGCCGGCCCGAGCAGGAGCGTGACCGCGAGCAGGCCCACGCCGAGATAGCCCGTGGCGACGGTCAACTGCTGAATGCGGCGGCTCAGAGCGACGTCCGTGCGGTCGTCTCTTGGTCCAGCGTCGCCGCCGCCTTGATTCGTCGCCTCGGTCTGGTCCCTGCCATGACCCATCGCTGCGGCTCCAGCGGAACGTTTCGTGCCGTGATGTCCTGGTCCTCCGTGGTCCATCTGCGCCACGTGGCCTCGGCTTTCGGACATCGCTTCGCTGCGGTTCCCGCCGTGATCCGCTGGTGCCGCGTGGCCACCACTGTGACCAGCCGTCCGGCAAACGGCGTGCGCCCGGACCTGGAGCCGACGATCGCTTACCCGCAGAGCGGGCAACAGCCGGAGCCACACACCTTCGTGGCCGCCGCAGCGGTTGTGGCGAACAGCGCCACCAGCGCCGCCGCCAGTCCGAACAGTTTCGTCTTCATCGTTGCATCCTTTCGGCATGAGTAACGGCCAATCCGTTACATGATCCACGTTACGGCTTGAGCCCGACCTGAGGGTCAAGGACAAAAACTCCCTTGACCTTCAAGTCGGCTTGAAGGTGTTAAAAGCTATGTATGGTCGGACTCCTGATTGGCGAAGTCGCGAAGCGGGCCGCTGTTTCGGCACCCACGATCCGCTACTACGAAGAGCTCGGCTTATTGACGCGAGCGCTCCGATCATCGGCGGGCTACCGTCGCTATCTGGACGGGACCATCGAGGAGTTGCGGTTCATCCGGAAGGCGCAAGCCCTCGGCTTCTCGCTCGATGAGATCGGCGAGATCCTGAAGCTGAGTCGAGCTGGACGGACGCCGTGCTCGCACGTGCTCGACCTCGCCAAGCGGCACGTGACGGCCATCGAGGAACGGATTCGACAGCTTACGCGATTCCGCGATCAGCTCGCTGGCGAAGTCGCCAAATGGGACGGACAGCGCGAACCAACCTGCCAGGGACTCTGCCAGATCATCGCGGGCGCAAGCGAGGAAGCGACCGACGGCGCACCAATGACGTTGCACATTCATAAACGGCACTCGGCGAGGAGTACTCGACGATGAGACTCCCGTCCATCGTTGGGAGCACAGTTGCCGGTGGACTCTCCGGCTTTCTCACGAGGCCGTGTTGCGTCGTCCCGGCGGCGCTGTCACTGGCGGGTGTCAGCAGTGCCGGACTCGGGGGCTTCTTCATCAAAGGCCGACCGCTGTTCCTTGTCGCGAGTGCCGGAATGCTCGGGATCTCAATGTGGATGAACTTTCACCGCGAAGGCGGGTGGATGAGCAAATCGATGGCCGTCGGTGCAAGTCTCCTCGCGTTCGCGCTGTCGGCCAACTGGATCGGAGTCTGGTGATGTTCAAGCGGATGATGTGCGTGATCGCGCTGGGCGCCGTCTGGCTGACGCCTGTTCCGGCATCCGCGCAGATGACGTGAAGCGGCTGCGCCAATCCATACCTGCCCGGGTGGCGGGGTGTACTGACGGACGGCGTCACAGGCAGCCGGTTCAAACTCGGCGCGTGGCTCGTGAGCGAGGATCGAGACCGCGCGTTCGACGGGTCGACCAACATCGACAATCCACATCAGGAGCGCACGCAGATCCTGGTGCCACTGATCACGCTCGATCTAAGAATCACCGGGCAGTTCGGCATCCAGGCGGCGGCCAGCATTCCCGACGTCACCCGAACTGCGGTGATCCCGCGGTCGACGGGCACCTTCAACTTCAGCGAAACGTTCAGCGGCCTCGGTGACACATCCGTTGGCGGGTGGTACCGCCTACGCCCCATCAGGCGCTGGTATGCGATCCTGAACTTCGGCGGATCGCTGCCAACTGGCAAGACAGAGCAACCGAGATTCCGACCAGAGCTGGATAATGGCAGCCTCGTGCCCACGTCGCGGCTCCAGCGAGGGAGCGGCACCTTCGATCCCGTGTTCGGGGCGAGCCTCACGCGCGCGTACTCGGAACTGACGGTCTTCGGCAGTCTCGCCGCACGAACACCGCTCTATGCAAACCGTGACGGTCTACGAACCGGCGCCTCCTCTGAAGTCAACGGCGGGATCGCGCACCAGATTGGAACCCACCGCGTGACCGGATTTACACGACTCGGCTGGTTGCATCGCCAGCAGGACGTGTTCGCGGGTACGCGCGTGCTGGTCGGTGGCGGCAACTGGCTGTACCTGACACCTGGCGCGGCCGTTCAGGTCGGCAAAGGTGTCAACCTTCAGGCGGAAGTGAAATTTCCCATCCATCGGTCGTTGGCGAACAAGCAACTCGATTCGTCGGCGATCCTTCAGTTGGGGATCAGCCGCGCGTTTTGACATGATGAAAGGACGATGAACATGCGCAAGGGGCTCGCGGTCATGGGATTGCTCGGGGTGTTCGCAATCGGCGCCGCGGCGGATCAGACGACGGACACGGGGAAGACCGGACAGATCTGCGTTCTGAAAGTGTCCGGGATGATCTGTAACGCATGCGCGGCGACCGTTGAAAAGACCGTCAAAAAGATCGATGGCGTGAAGCAGACCAAGGTCAGTCAGCGAAAAGGTTCGGCCGAAATCACCTACGACCCGGCGAAGACGACACCCGAGGCGATCGCGAAGATCATCAACCAGAAAACGAACTTCAAAGCGGAACCTCCCAAGCAATGATCAACGGAACGTTGGCTCGTTGCTGAGCCGCCAAGCATCGTGTTATGCGGAACAGACCGCAACACGCTGGCAACGCCCCAAGGCTAGGGACGTTTCTTTATTGGACAGCGAAGGCGAGGAGGACGTTGCCTGGCCTTCCGCCGAGCGCGCCGTAGCCGGAGCTCACATAGAGCATCCCGCCGACGACGACCGGGCCCGGTCCGCTCATCGACGCGCCTTTGGCCGGCACGCCGTTCACGGT
>JBOGIV010000105.1:0-3756 GCA_050747925.1 Vicinamibacterales bacterium | reverse complement strand
GCAAGGCCGCCATCGACTACGGCTTCCACATGATCATGACCGAGCTCACCGATCAGGTGGAGGTCGAGATGGACGCGCTGGTTCGCCAGGGCGTCACCTCGTTCAAGCTCTTCATGGCGTATCCCGGAGTGTTCATGCTGGACGATGCCAGCATCTTCCGCGCGTTGCTGCGCACGGGAAAGAACGGCGGCACCATCTGCATGCATGCCGAAAACGGCGGCGTCATCGATGTGCTCGTGAAGAAGGCGTTGGCCGAAGGCAAGACGGCGCCGAAATATCACGCGATCACGCGCCCGGCTCGCGCAGAGGCTGAAGCGACTCACCGTGCCATTGCGCTCGCCGAGATCGCCGATGTGCCCATCTACATCGTGCACCTGTCGGCTGCGGAAGCGTTGGAGATGGTGACCGAGGCCCGCGATCGCGGCCTGCCCGCGTACGCGGAGACCTGCCCGCAGTATCTCTTTCTCTCCGAGGACAACTACGACGAGCCGGGCTTCGAGGGCGCCAAGTACGTCATGAGCCCGCCGCTCCGCTCCAAGGCGACACAGGATCGTCTGTGGCGCGGACTCGCCTTCAACGATCTGCAAGCGATCGCCACCGACCACTGCCCCTTCTGCGTGAAGGAGAAGCATCTGGGCGATGGCGACTTCTCGAAGATCCCGAACGGCGCGCCTGGCATCGAGACGCGGATGAGCCTGGTCTACGACGGAGGCGTTCGCACCGGCCGCATTTCCCTCAACCGCTTCGTCGAGCTGACATCGACATCGCCCGCGAAGATCTTCGGGCTGTTCCCTCGCAAAGGCACCATCGCTCCTGGCTCAGACGCCGACATCGTCATCTTCGATCCCGAGAAGACGATGACCTTGTCGTCAGAAACCCACCACATGAAGGTGGATTACAACCCTTATGAAGGGCGCGAGGTGACGGGCGTCGCCGAGACCGTGATCTCTCGAGGCCGCGTGATCGTTGATAACGGCGCGTTCGTCGGCAAAGTCGGTGCGGGGTCGTTTCTCAAGCGCAGCCCGAGATAAACGCGTCGATCGCGCGTGTGCCGCAACGATCGACCTCGGACAGCCGGCTGACGGCGGCCGGTCCCTCGGTCAACCAGCGACGGACGGCTGCGCTGTGAGCTTCGCGAACCTAGCGCTTGATGAGGGCACTGGCGTCGAAGAACCGCACGACTCAGTACCGCTCGTCGCGATCCCGACGGATCGCTTCGGATCCGGTCGTGCCCTTGCCAGTGATCGGAGCGAAACGCCTGAGCCGTCGAGAGGTCGGCAGCGTAATGGCACCAAGCGAAGCCATTGCCGCGAGTCGAATGTCGAGAGAACCCTTCGGGTTGCCCAGGGGACGGAGCTCCGCAACGGGCTCGTGCCGGTCGGTTACGATGAACGTTTGTCCTCGGCCGACCCGCTTCAGGTACCGGCCTAACCGCATTTTCAGCTCCCTGGCACCCACGGTCGAGGTCGCTCGCTCCATGTGGTCACTATGACCACATCGCCTCGTGTCCCACAAGGGAGACGTTGACGTGAACGTCGAGATTGCGCCCTAGAAAACTTGACTCCCAGGAATTCATGCAGTTGAGTCAAGTTTTCTCGCCCGGCCGGAGGCCGGGCGAGACCAACACTGCCCTAGCGAGGCGGAGCCATACGGCACATGCTTGGGGGTCTGAGGCGGAGCCTCGCTAGGTTTATCGCCGCTTGCCTGCCGTTGGCTGCAGGCCTTGCGGTCAACCGTGGAACCAATGTGACGCCGCCTGCAAGGGACCGTCTTTTCAATAACGTCCTTGTAGGAAGGACGTTTTGACGGGAATACGTCCCGGACAGAATGACGTTTGCACGGCTCACGACGAGGAAGCAGCGATCGGATCGTGAGCCTCGAAGCCCTATTCGAGCATCCGCTTCGTCTTCTTCGCATCGTCGGTGACGATGGCAAGCTCAACGAGGTTGTCGACGATGCCGGTGAGATAGATTGCGCGCAGGTTGACCTTTGCCTTCGACAGCTTCGTCGTCACGGCCGCGAGCTCGCCGGCGCGGTTTTCGAGGAGCACCTTCACGACTTCGTCCTGCGTGAATCGGATGCCGGCGCCTTCCAGCGCCGATCGCGCCGCATCGGGATCGTCGGCGATGATCCGCACGAGGACGTGTTTGTCGAACGCGAGCCCAGTCACGGCCTTGAGGTTCACACCGTACCGCGACAGCGCCGTCGCCACTCGACCCAGCTCGCCAGGGCGATCGGTGAGTTCAATCGCAAAGTCCTTCATCGTGACCTCCGGGCGCATCTTATACCCGGGTTGAGACGCCCCAAGGCTCGAGCAATAGGAGTCGCTCGCTCCAGGCAACCCTAAAGGGTTGCCTCCACACCCAGGTCAGTCTATCCACCAGAAGACGATTGGGCCCCGGTTGGGTTAGCATCCACCACGAACGGACCACCGAGAACATGGGGGCCCTCGGAGCCTGCATATGACGCACACCACGACGCTTTCCGTCTTCGCCGCGATCACGGTCTTCTCCGCCGTTGCCACCGCTCAGCCCACTCGCGCCGACTACGAGCGCGCGCAGGGATTGCGGGAGCGCTACACCGGGCTGGCGACCGATGTGCCCGACTCGGCGACCTGGATTGCTGGCTCCAATCGTTTCTACTACCGCAGATCCGTCCAAGGCGGGCATCAGTTCGTGATCGTCGATGCGACGACGCTGCAGAGACGGCCGGCCTTCGATCACACGCGTCTTGGCGCCACGCTGTCTCGCCACACCGGAAGCACCTACACACCGATCACGCTTCCGTTCTCAACGTTCACATTCTCGGACGACGAAAAGACGATCGACGTCACCGTCGAGCAGGAGCGGTGGCGTTGCACGATCGCCGATTACACATGCCGAACGAACAACCCTCAGCCGGCGCCCGCTCCCGGGATTCTCCGCGGCGTCAACGGCCCGGTGCGCGAGTGGCCGAACGACCAGCTCAACACGCGGCCCCGCCTGTCACCCGATGGCAAGTGGGAGGCGATCATCCTCAATCACAACCTCGCGGTTCGTCCGGCGACCGGCGGCCAGGCCACGCGACTCAGCAGCGACGGCTCGGAGGCGAACTACTACGAGCTGAGCTCCGTTCAGTGGTCGCCCGATTCCACCAAGCTGGCCGCGTACCGCCTGAAAGCCGGCCATCGCCGTTACGTGCACTACGTGGAGTCGTCACCGGAAGACCAGCTGCAGCCAAAGCCGTGGCAGCTGCTGTACGCGAAGCCCGGCGACGTGCTCGACCTCGAGCAACCCGTGATCGTCGATCGCGCGACGGGCAAGACGACCGCGATCGCCAACGATCTGTTTCCCAATCCCTACGACCTGAGCGCGCTCGAGTGGCGCAAGGATGGCCGCGCCGTCACCTTCGAGTACAACCAGCGCGGGCATCAAGTCTACCGAGTGATCGAGGCCGACGCCACCAGCGGCAAAGCGCGAGCGGTGATCTCGGAGGAGACGAAGACGTTCTTCTATTACAACCAGGCCAGCAGCAACCGAGGGTCCGGCAAGCGTTTCCGCTTCGATGTGAATGACGGGAGCGAAGTGGTCTGGATGTCGGAGCGCGACGGGTGGAACCACTTCTACCTGATCGACGGCGCGACTGGTGCCGTCAAGACTCAGATCACCAACGGCGAGTGGGTCGTCCGGGGCGTCCATAAGGTGGACGCTGAGAAGCGGCAAATCTGGTTCAGCGCGAATGGCATGTATCCAGGGAAAGACCCCTACTTCCTCCACT
>JBOGIV010000104.1:0-6220 GCA_050747925.1 Vicinamibacterales bacterium | reverse complement strand
GCCTGGAGATCGTCGTTCGAGAAGGAGTAGCGCACCTGCCCACGCCAGCGGTTGCCGGCGTCCTTGGTCACCATGTTGATCGAGACGCCGCCGGCCATGACCTCGGCGGGAATCGCGGAGGTCATGTAGTTCACCTCTTCGAACATCCCCTGGTCGTAGTACATCATCGTCGCGCCGCCGCCGCCGCCCGGCCAGTTCACCGTGGCGCCGTCGATGTTGTAGCTCACGTCGGCCGTGTTCGAGCCGTGCGCCGACATGCTGCTCTGCTGCATCGACTGCGTGCCACCGACGTCATAGGTGGCCACCTGCACGCCGGGGATCAGCTTGGCCAGCGACCACGGGTCGCGGCCCGTCGGGATGCCTTCGAGAATCTCCTGGCTCATGACGGTCTGCTGCACGTTGGAGCGCACATCGACCGTAGGGGACTCGCCAGTGACCGTGATGGACTCGCTGAGCGCGCCGACCTCGAGCCTGACCGGTACGGTCGCGACAAACGACGCGCTCACCAGGATCTCGGTGCGTTCGAGCGTGCGGAAGCCTTGCAGCTCGAATTTCATCGAGTAGCGGCCCGGCGACAACCGATCGAACCGGTAGGAGCCGCTCGCATCGGTGACGAGCGTCTGCGGTCCGCCTATCAACCTCTCACCGGTCAGCGTGACGCTCACGCCAGGTAACAGGGCGCCGCTTGAATCACTGACGGCGCCCGCGATCGATCCCGTCTGCACCTGTGCAGAGGCCGAGACAGCCCCTAGCAACACGGCGACACACATCACTCCAGCTACAACAGCTCGACGGATGCCCATGCCCTCTCCTTCGCCTTGAAGTCTTACAACCCGTACCCGACGCACACCTCGCCCGCGACGGTCGGCCAATAGACTGTGACGATAGGGGCCCAAACCCCTCCCGTCCAATCAATTTTGCTTATCACTATATAAGGTCTGCTGCCCGGCGCAACGCATCTGCTTCAGCGACGACTCGGTGATCGCGATCGACGGCGAGTTCGGGACTCCCTTGAAAGACTGCCTCTCTATCACCGAGACCGGTGCGCAGTACTTCACGCAGCCGAGCCCTGCGATCGATCAACCGTTCGCAAAAAGGCCGATTCACGTCTACGGACGCAGCCACCGAGACACAGAGTCACCGAGAAAAGGGCCGCGCTGGCTGCCTAGCAATCGCGGCCCTTCGCTTTCTGTCTTCGTTCTTCGTTCTTCTGTCTTCTCGTTGGATGTTCTCTAGAACCTGGCCGTCACCCCGAAGCGGACGATTCTCGGTGTGAGAACACGGTTCGGGCGACCTATCGTGCTGCCGATTGCTTCGATCTGCCCCTGCACGTGGTTCGCGTTCAGCATATTGAAGATATCGAGCGTCCCCTCGAGACGAGTCGACCCGACCGTCAGCCGTTTGGCCAACCGCACGTCCACGAACTTATTGACCACTTCAACCCGATCGATGCCGCGCGGTTGCACCCAGATCGTCTCGGTGCCCTGGGCCAGACCGCTGACGCTGAGCGTCCGGTTCAACGGGGCGCCGTCGCTGGCGGTGTACTTACCGGACACGACGGTGCCGTACGGGAGAGCGTAGCTCCCTGACAACGCGAATGCCCACGGGATGTCCGTGAAGACGACGGAGTCGGCACGATTCAGCTGGTAATTCGGGTTGTTGAAGTCCGTCGTCGAGCCGGTATCGGTGAACGTGCCGTTATGGGCGAAGCCCTTGTGGCTCTGAAGCGTTAGGCCCGCGAGCATCTGCCAACGGTTCGACAGCCGTTTGTTCACGCTGAAGATCACGCCGTCGTAGTCGCTCCGCAGACTCTCGGCGTTAGTGATCAGCCGATCGCGACGCGTGACGAGCGTCGGATCGAGGCTGAAGGCGGTAATGGTCTGCGCGCCACGTTGCAGGTCGGTGTAGGTTCGCGGAATGGCGGTATACGCACTCGCGGGCCTCGCCCGGTCAATGACGGTCAGGCCGTCCCGATGTTGGCGACGATGATAGCTGATCGACACCGCGAAGTCCGGCATCAACTGATGATCGATACCAACGTTGAACTCGTCACTGTGGGGCCTTTTGGCATCCGCATCGATCGGCGGGAACAGGCCGGCGGCGAATCCTGTAAACGTCGAGAGGTTCAACTCGCCGGGGTCCACCCGAAGGTTGCCGTTCGGATCGGTCCACGGCACCTGTAGCGAGGCGAGCGCATTCTGGTTCGAGGACTCGGCCAGCTCCGACCCGAACTGATTATAGAAACGACCGTAGTAGGCCTTCAGCGCCGTGCGACCGTTGCCGACAAGGTCGTAGGTCAGCCCGAGGCGCGGCGCGACGTTCGCTGAGAACTTGAACACGTCTCGCTCGGGGAAGCTCCGCGCGCCAACCCAGCTGCCCGCCGGGCTCGACTGCGCGGGCAGGTATGCCTTGACGCCATCGATGCGAGCACCGACGTTGACGGTCGCGCGACCAACCATCCAGCGATCCTGGCCGAAAACGGCCCACGTTTCGAGCCGGTGATCCGAATTGATCGGGGTGTTGGAAAGAAATGCGCGGGTCGCCACTCCATCGACCAGCTCGAGGAGGATGTCGCCGTTGCGGATGCGCTCGTAGGCCATGCGCTCCCACGACAGCTGCGTGCCGATCTTGAAGTCATGCGTCCCGGTCACCAGGTTGTCGGCGAAGTAGCTCAGCCCTGCGTTGGCCTGATACCGGTGGTTCGGGTTGATCGACTGGGTCTCGGCGGCGTTGATTCGCGTGTTCCGCGTCGAATCGCGGACGGCGATGTCGTTCGGCGTGACTTCTTTTTGATAGCGTGTCGGGAAGACGCCCCACATCCGGCCGACGCGCGCGTCGAAGACCGCTTTCCCGCGGATGACCTGATTGAGCTGCACGACATAGTTCTGCGCCGGTTGATCCTGCAGAACCGTCGCCTTGTCCTCGACGAACAGGTACGGTGCGTCCCGACGGTGGAATCGATTCTTGAGGTTCCGGTTGAACAGGAACGAAACCTTGCTGCTCGGCGTGAGCTGCGTCGTCACCTTGCCCATGTAATTCTCGATGCGGTTGTCGTCGATGGCCTGCGACCCGTCCGCATTGAGCGCGCCAATCTGAAACTGATCGAGCCGCCAGCGTCGCAAGGCACTGAAGAACCACACGCGGTCTTTCTTGACAGGCCCACCGAGCGTCGAGCTCCAATCGTATGAAATGTCGACCGGATTCCCCGCCGCACCGGTTGTCTGGCCGGGCGACAGGCCGAGCCTCACTCGGAGAGCGTCGTCCACGTTGGTGCCCTGCAGCGCGTCGTTCATGAAGTAGAAGTTGTGATCGCTGGTGAAGCGGTTGCCGCCAGACTTCGTCACCATGTTCATGTAGACGCCGCTGACATCACTCTCAGCGGCGCCGGACGCGGTTTGCATGTTGTATTCGTCGTACATCTCGAACCCGTAGTACTGCATCGTGGCGCCGCCGCTGCCGCCTCCCCAGTTCGTCTTCAGGCCGTCAATGGAAAACGACTTCTGACTGTCGGCCGAGCCGAAGGCTTCGAGGTTGTACTGCTGCATCCCCTCGGTGCCGCCCACATCCAGCCGCCCAGTGACGACGCCAGGCACGAGGCCCGCCATCACCCAGGGGTTGCGTCCCGTCGGAATGGAGTCGTAGAGATCCTTGGTGATGTTGGTCTGCGTGACGGTGGAGCTCACGTCCACCATGGGAGATGCTCCGCTCACCGTCACGGTCTCCTGCAACGTGCCGACGCTCAGCTCGACATCGACGCGGGTCGTCTGCGCGACCTGCACGATCACGTTCTCACGCTTCAGTGGCGTAAACCCGCTGAGCTCATAGCTGACGCTGTAGGTCCCTGGTGGAAGACCGGTGAGCTGGTAGTTTCCGGTGGCGCCCGTGGGGGACGTCCGCGCACCGCCGATCAGCGCGCTGCTCGACGCCGTCACGGTCACCCCAGGGAGCACAGCACCCTGCGGGTCACGGACGACGCCGGCCAGGGTGCCGGTCTGTTGCGCCCACGCCGACGTCGTCGGCATCCCCAACACCAGCAACACCAGGCAGAAACGATGCAACACAGCGCTCATGGCGGCTCCCTCCTCCGCCCGCGTGGCGGCGGGACTGAAAATCTTGCAAGTTTCGGTAACGCTCCCAACGTCCAATCAATTTGTTCATCACTATATTAGCTTCCGGGTTCTGCGGCACGTCCCACGGGCCAAATTTCAGGGGCGAATGGTCCGACCGGACGCGCCGGGGACAGTCCGGAGACAGTCCCCAACACCGCGCACTGGCGGCCTTCAGAGATCTTCCGTAAGCTACCAATGCTCAAAGGAGGAACAGATGGCTTTCAGGACATGGGTCGCAGTCGCGCTGACCATTGCCGCCGCCGGCTGCACGTCGCGCACGCCCGAACAGCAGCTCATCGCCGATGCCGCGCAGGCCCTTGGCGGAGAGAGTCGAATCCGGGCCGCGCGCACGCTCTTGCTCGAAGGCGAGGGCCGCAACTTCAACCTCGGTCAGGACATGGTCCCCGACGCAACATCGCAGACGTTTACCGTGGCCGGATACCGACGGGTCTTCGACCTCGCCAGCGGTCGGGCGCGACTCGAGCAAACGCGCACCCCGAACTTCGCCTACTTCCAGGGACAGCAAGCCCAACGGCAAGTCGGCGGCATCGACGGCGAAGTCGCCTACAACATCGCCGCCAACGGCAACGCGACACGCGTGGCGGGTCAGACCGCTGTCGATCGTCGCACCGACTTCTACCATCACCCGATCACGATCGTGAGGACCGCGCTCGATCCGGCGGCCAAGCTCTCGAATCTCCAGACGGCCGGCGCTGAACGATCCATTGACGTTGCGACGAGCGGCGGTCAGACGGTGACTCTTGTGATCGACGCGAGTGGGCTGCCCACGCGCACCGTGGCGAAGAGCTACAACGCCAATCTCGGCGACGTCGCGCTGACGACAACGTTCGCGGAGTATCAGGACGTCGGTGGTTTGAAGCTGCCCGCGCGGCTGGCGACCAAGGTGGATGACTTCACAACGGTCGAGACGCGGTTGACCAAGCAGGCGGTTGACGCTGAGGTCGGCGACCTCGCGGCCCCAGCGGCCGTGGCGTCCGTGGCCGCCCCCGCGCCGGCGGCGCCCAATGTAACCGCCGAACAGGTCGCACCCGGCGTGTGGTTCCTGGCCGGTCAGTCGCACCACAGCATGCTCGTCGAATTCGCCGATCACCTCATGTTGATCGAGGCGCCGCAGAGCGAAGCGCGCACGCTGGCCGTCATCGCGAAGGCGCGCGAGGTGAAGCCCGGCAAGCCGCTCACACAACTGGTGACGACGCACCACCATTTCGACCACACGGCCGGTCTTCGCGCGGCCATCGCCGAAGGGCTCACCGTCATCACGCACGAAGGCAACAAGACCTGGGTGGAGGCGATGGCGAAGCGGCCTCACACGCGGCAGCCTGATGCGCTCGCAAAAGGCGGGAAGGCCGTCACGGTCGAGACCGTCGGCGCCGAGCGCGTCTTGAAAGACGCCACGATGGAAGTGGCCCTCTATCATGTCGCTGGCAGCCCGCACTCCGACACCATGCTGATGGCCTACATTCCGAAAGCGCGAGCCCTGGTCGAAGTCGATGTGTTCAGTCCGGGAGCGGCGGTGCATCCGTACGCGGCCAATCTGCTCGAGAACGTCACCAAGCGGAAGCTGCGTGTCGATCGCATCGTCCCGCTGCACGGCGCGATTGTGCCGTTTGCTGAGTTGACCAAGACGCAGACGGCAGCCAAGACCAATTGAACAGGCGTTCCCGATTCCGACGCTGTGGAGGCAACCCTTCCGCCTTCGCCAAGGCTGTGGCGGACCGCCGTAGCTTTAGCGGAGGCTGGTTAGGGTTGCCTCTGGCGATCATGTCGGTGGTGGCCGGCGCGGACGGTCAAACACCGAACGTCGAACAGACAGCAATAGAAAACCACGGACCCAAACGTTGCCACAGAGACACAGAGACTCCGAGAAAGCGTTGGTCGTGAATCAAACGGCTTCTATCAACGACTACGACCTGACCACGAAGTCGCGGGCAAAGAATGGCGCGTGTCCCGAACAGAAATACTGCGTGATGTTGAAGAGTTATCTCTGTCTCAGTGTCTCTGTGGGCCTGATCCGATTCAGTGGACGGGTTCGTTCAGTCGATCGTCGTTCAGTTTCGTCAGCCAAGAGCTGGTCGAAGAAAGCCGTCAGG
>JBOGIV010000103.1:0-11914 GCA_050747925.1 Vicinamibacterales bacterium | reverse complement strand
CGCCAGGCCGACGTCGTCATCGTGGTCGGCGGCCGGTCGAGCAACAACACGCGCGAGCTGGTAAAGACCTGTGCGCGCTACTGCGCCCGCGTGCATCACGTGCAGACCGACGCAGACGTCCGCCCCGAATGGTTCGATGCCGCGAAGGTCGTGGGACTGACGGCCGGCACCTCGACGCCGGACGACGTCATCGACCGCGTCGAGGCGCGCATCCACCAGGTCGAGGCGCGGGCGCGAAGCGTCGCAGGCGTCGCGGAGGGGCTGTGATGACCGGTCACCTCTCTATTACGTCTTCCTTCGCCTCATGTCGGGCTGGCCGAGGACGCTGCTCGACTGGGACATCCTGTTCTGCTGCCGCTTCCATGGTGGGGGCCTGTGCTCGCGCCAGCGCCGAACGATTCCGTGGCGGCGCCAAGGAGGTACCGCCGTCCTCGTCGCGCCACGACACCAGCGCGGGATGCGGGGCCAGAAGCTCGGTCAGTCGGTCGGTATCGTTGTCGTGGATGGCCCGCCCGGCCTCGCGCGCGACGACCTCGATGCCCCTGCCCGTACGCCTCGCGACTTCGGCGACGAGGTCGCGCCAGCCGGCAAACCCGTACTCGCGCGCGACGACGAGCTGGGCGTCGCGTAGCGACAGTGGGAGCGACGCGTCCGGCAACTGCGCTCGCGCGCACGGGCCGCTGCGGCGGCATCGCTGCGGACGATGTCACGAGTGAGCTTCCTTGCCTGCTTGCGGATCGATGCGAGAGACGGACGGGCGGGCAGAACTCTGGATGCAGCCAGGACCTTCCTTCAAGGACAATCAGCGAATGGGACCGATGCAAACGGCTAGAATCCCTGGCGGATGGACTTCGAACTTGTCGGCGATCTCACCGACATCGAGACCATTGCAGCAGGCCGCGGCATTCGCGATCTGCCGCGACTGCGGCGCTTGTATGGCAAGGGTCGCTGGAGGAAGATGAAGGGCACGGCGCGAGTACGGCTGCGAAACGGCCGAATCCGGCTCGCCGAACTGCATTGGTACCAAGCACATGGCATCGGCAAGAAAGAGCTCAAGCGTAAGAAGTACCTTGACTAGATCTCGGAGTCGGCTCGTCGGCAGGCAACGATTCGTCGTCTGCGTCCGCAACGACGGGTACGAGGCCTCCCTCGAGCGAAACAAGATCTATTGGGTGATACCCGACAAAGAGGCCGAGTGTGACGGCGATCTTCGTGTCGTCGATGAGAGTGGTGAGGACTATCTATTCTCCGCCGATCGGTTCGTCCCTATCGAGGTGCCTGCGGCCGTGAGAGCGTCTCTTCTGCGGGCCGCGATCGCCTGAATTCCGTGCGGTAGATCTGCAGGCTGTTCAGCTTTGTGTAGCCTTAACGGCTTCCATCGGCGACGATAAGCGCCGGCCAACTCGACTAACGTGTCGGCTGCCCTCGACCGTTACCGATTCCATCACGAGTCATCATGTGCTCCCTTTCATTTCCGCTGGCGCGCAGACTTGTCGATGATGCGAAAGCCCGTGCACAGCTCTTCGCCGTCTTCGCCGTGGAGCGTTATGAGCCAACCTGTCGCTGAGGGATTGGTCAAGACACTCTCTGAACGAAAGGCTCCACTGGTTTTCTAGAGAGACTGATCGTTCCAAGAGAGTCTCCCGCGCGACAGTCGACAAGGCTCTGGCGGTCCTAAAGGCGTTCTTCAACTGGTCGATTGCGCACTCCTCTCAGCTGAGGTCAGCTTCCTTGATCCGCCCGCGCCCCCTCCTACTCCGCCCACAAACGGCAAGAAATCAAAACCGGCAAGAAAAGGGCAACGTGCTTCGAGACACGATCAGCGTCGATCGGAAGTGCCAGCTTTTCGGGAAATTGGCTCACCGCACTGGACGATTTCCGCAACTGACTCATCCGTGATGCCGCGTGAACAGAAAACCCGCAACTCATCGACGCCACAAGAGTTCCAGACTTCGACTCAGCCGCAACGGTCTAGCGGCTGCGCCCGCCCCACCTAGCTGAGTCGGCGCCGAACGGCCCGCCACAGCCGCGGGAGCCGCGGACAGTTTCGGGCGCCCAGCTCAGCCGTCCAGTTGCCTTGGCCGCCGCCAGCTCGAGTCGTTCTGGTATACTTTCTATACCTGATGGACTTCGAGTTCGACCCGGCGAAGTCGGCAGCCAATCTCGAGAAGCACGGCATCGACTTCATCCGTGCGCAGGCGTTGTGGAGCGACCCTGACCGCCTCGAGATCCCGGCCCGATCGCTCGACGAGCCTCGGACCCACGTCATCAGCCGAATCGGCGAGCTGGTGTGGTCAGCGTTCATCACACTCAGGGGCGACCGGATTCGGATCATCTCCGTCAGACGGGCACGTCATGAAGAAGAAGCAGCGTACCTCCAAGACTAGGGCACTCTCCGCCGCCGAGCTCGATGCGATGCACGACGCTGGCGTCGACCTGTCGGCACACATGGACGTCGGCAAGGCGCTCCGCCCCGGCCGAGCGGTCCAGCGAGTGAACGTGGACTTCCCAGTAGACCTCTTGCGCGAGATCGATCAGGAGGCCCGCCGGCTCGGCGTCACCAGACAGGCGTTCATCAAGGTCCGACTGGCCGACTCGCTCGTCAAGGGCCAGTGAACGCCCATTGCCCATGAGCATGGAGGCCACGGAGAACCGGTCGAAGTCCTTCTCTGCTCGGACTGTTTCCAAGACCACGGTCTGAGTCTCGACGCCCCGCTCGTTTGGAGTCGAGCTCGCCATGTCGTGTCCACAATGCGGCTCGGGCAGTGGTCGCAAACTTGACCGTGATTGCCTGCTCGCCCTGGCCGACACGTTCTTCGTTCGAGGGACGCTCGTTCGTGTGGAGTATGGCGCCGCACCAGTGCTCCAGTTCAACGAGCACCACCATCGCAAGACGGAGATCGAGGTCAACGACCGCCTCTTGGAGGATGCCCAACCTGCTCGGCGAAGCCGCAGGTGTTGGATTCTTTCACTACGGGCCTCGAATGTGGATGCTGGGCGAAGTCGAGCCGCCGAAAGCACTGCACGACGCATCCACGCGCGACCGTGTGGTGGAGCGCACTCTGAACGAGTTCCCTGAGCGGACACTCCCGCCAGCGCAACGGCTTCTTCGGCTGCGTCGAAACCCGACACGACCAACCGAACCCTCAGAGTACGATGCGCCACCTCGTGGGCAGCGCGGCAATGGCCGCCTCGACGCGGAGGCCTCCCGGTCCTCTATGCCTCGCAGGATGTTGAAGTGTGCGTTCACGAGTGCAGGGTCACCGTGGAGGACGACCTCTACATGGCCACGCTTGCGCCAGTCCGAGACCTGCGACTACTGGATCTCACAGCTGTGCTTGAGGAGGACGCGACTGAGTTCGACAGCCTAGACATAGCCGTCCACATGCTGTTCCACGCCGCCCCTCACTCGTATGACGCCTGTCGCGCTATTGCGAATGCGGCGAAGCGCGCTGGTTACGACGGCGTGGTTTACCCTTCGTACTTCAGCTCAGTTCGCACTGGTGCACGGCCGTTCGACACGGCGTATGGAATATCCGTGCGCCGCTTCCCGTCTTTTCGAGAGCATGCACGAGCTCAGTCCATTCCGAACGTCGCGGTATTCGGCACACCGATTCAGGATGGCCTCCTGCGAGTCGATGGGATCAACCGTGTGGTGCTGAGGCGAGTTCTCTACGATGTGCACTTCGGACCAGCTGGTCTCACGCACTGGGGTGATGGCGGTGCACGTCTGATGGCGGACTATGACTTTCGGTCGCTGTCGCCCCACGACTTCGAGCTGCTCTGCCGCGACCTACTGCGGAAGCCACTCGGCGTCCGGCTTGAGGGCTTCACGGCAGGCCGCGACTCCGGGATCGATTTCCGCTCTCGGACGAAGACTGACACGCTGATTGTTCAGGTCAAGCACTACGCCGACTCGGGCTATAACGCGCTCGCGCGCACCCTGAAACAGGAGGAGCGACCGAAACTCGAGGCGAGCGTGCCGATGACGCCGTTCGACCACGGCCGATTCGCGCTATCCACGCCAAGATCGACCGGGTAGAGGCGGAACTCTTCGAGCACGCCGTCCACGTACTTGCTTGTCGCGATGTACGCCACCAGGTTGATGTACTGCTGCAGCCACTCGTTCCCGCTTTCGCCGCGCTCGATATCCGTGATCGTCCCCGTACCGGAATCGTCCGCGCCGAAACGATGGACCGAGAAGTTGCCGAGGTTGTAGAAAATCGGCCGTCCCTTGTAGATCTCAATCCCCTGCATCGTGTGATTGCCGTGGCCCACGAACATGTCCATGCCGTTGTCCACTAGCGTATGCGTCAGCTCCTTCAGGTAATCGACCGGATAGTGATCCTGCGAGTACGCCTGGAACGCGTACCGGTTCTGATGCACGTGCATGGTGAACATCGCGAAGTCGGCGTACTCCTTCGCATTCCGCGTGGCCAGAATCTGCGCTTCGAGATCGTTGCGATTCATCTCGTAGTGATACTCGCCAGGCCGCGGCCCGGCGATGTAGCGCTGATCGGCAAACAGCGTCACGCGGTCGGGTGGATCGGGTGTGAAGGCCATCGGCCGCGTCACGTCCGGCTCGTTGCGGCGGGCGGCAATGGCCTCTTTCATCGCCTTCAGCTGCTGCAGCATCGGCTCGGTGACGACGTTCCACACCGTCAGCCGGAGAGATTCAGCCCGAACCGCTCGGCGCCGTTGTTCCCGTTCCGGTTCGCCGCGACGATGGCGTTGGAACCGGCGCCGCGGTCGGGAACTGGGAACGCGCTCAATAGAGCGACGCGACCTTTCTCCAGTGCTGGAAGACCGGCATCCGCGCCGACGACAGATTGGGGCCTTGCCCGGCGATCTTGATGCCGACCTGGTCGTACCAGTACGCGCTGGACTTCATGCCTTCAACGCCACCGTCTCCCTCTCCGGGGGCCAGGAGATCGAACCCGAGATCCGCGAGGTCTTTCGCGAGTTCCTTGGGGGCCCAGTTGTTGCCGTGCCCGTGCGGCCAGTTTCGCGAATCGATGACGTAATGTTCCTTGTTGCCGACCGTCGTGTCAGCGTCACGGAGGACTCGCTGCAGCTCCGGGCTGATCATCCTGCCCATCGGCTCCTGCATCAGCACGTCGCCAACCGCAGCGACGACATACGTCCCCTTCATCTTGTTGGCCAGCTCCCTCGTCAAGTCGCGCTGGAAAGGCGTGATGCCGGGCTGCTGGGTGTTGACGGCCGCTGCGAACGTCAACACGAACGCAGCAATGGCGATGAAGCTCTTCTTCATGGCTCCTGCTCTGCTCCTGCTCTCGATGAATCCTATACCGCGTCAGGCCACATTCACCGGCTCGGCGACGGCGCGGCGATCCATCGCCGGCACCACGGCCGCCGCCATCGCGCGCTCGCGCGCGCCCAGCACGAGTGTGGCGGTCAAGCCGCAGAGCGCGGAGACTCCCAGCCAGACCGCCGGCACCGCGCGGTTGCCGGTGGCCTGAATGAGGTACGTGCAGATGGCCGGGGTAAACCCGCCAAACAGCGCCGTCGCCAGGCTGTACGCGAGCGAAATGCCGGCCGTCCGGACGTGCGCGGGCACGATTTCCGTGAGATACGCGATCATGGCGCCGTTGTACGTCGCGTACACCGCTGCGAGCCACAGTTCAACGATCAGCAGGCGGGTGAAGGATGGCTCGGCGACAAGCCAGGACACGCCGGATACGCGCTGACCGCCGCAAGCAGCGAACACGTGATCAGCAGCGGTCTTCGTCCGACCCGATCGGACAGCGCTCCCATTGTCGGCAGAGGATGAAGTTGGTCAGCCCCACACAACAACAGCTCGCCCAGAACAGTGTCGTCTTGCTCGTAGGTGTCGACCAGCGTCTTCGCATTGGTCGCCTTGAGCGCTTGCTCGAGCAGGCGAACCTCTCGGGCGACCCGCGTGACGAGCCGGTCCAGAACCCTCACGTCGTAGACCGGACTTTCCCGAGCGCATGGCGCTCGCGTGGGAGGCGGGCGTCCGAATTCCGGCGAAATATCACAAGCTCGATAGCGGCGCGTTGTGCCTTGGATCACGAGTGCGGCTGCGCCTGCAAATGGCCGGCTCGCCGTCCGTCTTGCGTGTCGTCGAACGTTGCCTGATTCCGTACCTCTACGGCTAACACTTCGCGAAAACCGGGAAGATGCCGTTCGGTGAGCTCTATCATGGCGAGATCGGATCGCTCCAGGACCTCGCCAGACTCCTCGGCCTGGAGATGGGCCCTGCTATCCCCAAGGGCAGGCTTGCACGATGAAGCGGCGGCGGGCGAACAAGCAGCCTTGTCCGTGTGGCAGCGGGCGGCGTCTCGGCCGCTGCCACAACCGGAAGGTCAACATGCTTCGTGACCGGGTCGGGCGCCTGCTCCTTGTGAAGGAGATGCAAACGATCGCGGCTGCGTTCCGCGAGGCGTCTTCGCGGAAGGGCGCCACCCCGCCGCCTGCACAGCCCGCATGGGGTCTGAGCTTGCGCGACGCGATCCGTGAAGTCGCCAACGGGCCGCTTGTCGCGCCGTGGGCGATGCGAAGGCGTCAGCTGCCCGCGCCGCAACCGGCCTGAACGGCGATTCTCCTCGCCGCTGGCGCCGAATGGTAGGTGTCAGCAAAGCCTTGAATCACGCGGCAACGCCGCGTGCCAATCTGTCCCATAGATCGCGTTCTCGCTGGTGGGGATCGGCAGCTAGAGTGCGTTCGTCTTCGGTCAGGTCGAGAAGGAACCGGAAGCCGCGGACGCAATCGGCGGTGATTTTGTCCCTGTCTATCGTGATCGTTCGGCGCACAAGCTGGCCCAGGTCGTTCCAGTCGAAGTCGCGGCCATCCTCAAATTTTCGCAGTAGGCGCTCGGGATCGAAACTGTCCCGTGCCTGCCAGAGCTTGAGCACGACAAGCGTGCGGACGAGCGGCTGATCGAGCGGCCTTGTCGCCAACATTCCGAGGTCGTAGATATCACGCGCTTTGGTGCGCTGATAACAGGCGCGGATCTTTTCGGCGAGGATTTCGGGGAAGCTGAGACAGACGACCTCGGCCGGCGCGAACGGCAAATGATGGAAGTAGCTCTGCTCGACCTGCGCGCGCCGTTCGACGGCCAGAGTCGGCGTTTCGCGGCGGCTGATCTGCAGCTTGATCGCGCTGCCCGCAGCATTCCAGTCGTGGACATAGGCGGGGTTGACGCCCCAGGAAAGGCCGTCTTGCGTTTCGTAGTAGCCCTCGTCGGGGACCGAGAACTGAATGCCGTGAAAGAGCTGCTCGAATGCCTCCATCATCGCGAGGATGATGTCTTCGTCGTGTTCCTCGAGTCCTGTGAAATCAAGATCAGTCGAGAACCTGCCTTGACTGCCGACGAAGATCTTCCGCAGGCACGTCCCGCCTTTGAAGGCGAGCCGGGCGAGAATCCGGCGCTCGGACAGGAGCTGCAGGAGATAGGTCAGGACGATCTCTTTCTCCGCGATCATGATGTCGCGAAGCCCGGATTCTGTGGCGTAGCGCTGAACCTGCGGGCGCGTGAGAACAACTTATTCGCCAAAACCCTCTGAATCGGAGGGTTTTGACGATAACTTTTCAAGCTGATGGGTTTCCCGGGCCCTATGGCTTGTCTGAAGAATGACGCTCCGGCTGATATGGCTGAGGTCCTCCGTCAGGCCGAAGCGAGGGCGGACGAGTGCTGGCGCGCTGCAGCTCCGCCACTACCCAGCCAATCTCGCCGTGTCGGCCGTGCTGACCGGGATAAACGGATAGACGTGAAGATCGACTGACTGCCGGGTCGAGAAGGTCAGATCGGCGATCATCGCCCGGCGCCGTGACACGGTCCCTGCACTCAGGCTCCAGTTCGCGCCAGAGATCCCTCGGATCGCCGTACTCAAAACCCAGAGATCCGGATGGGCGGCAAGTGCGAGGGACGGCGAGAGTACGTCTGCCGCATACCGGCGCCTGTGAAATCCCTGAAAGCACACCTCGAAATGGCTGTAGTCCTTCGCCAACGCCAGCGCCTGATCGACCGCCGCCGACAGTTCAGCCGTCCAGCGCCTGCTCAGATCCTCCGCTGGCTGTCCGTGACGGATGGCCGTTCTACATCTTCAGATCCGCACGTCAGCGTGTAGAAACGGACTCGGCGCCTGTTGCGCCGGAGCATGACTTCGAAATGGCGACGCTGACCGAATCTCCTCGATCGGCTCTTCTGTTGCCGCACGAACAGAAACTCGTCGTCGAACTCGGGTGCCTCCACGAAGATCTCACGGCGAAACACGAAGTCGCGGAGCGCGATCCTCAACCTCTTCGACGGCTTCTCGAACATTTGGACGACGATGCCATCGTCCCGTCCGACGCGTCAACGGATCACCGCTCGAGACACGGCCGACGTCGACCCGAGGTTCGGTAGACCCACGGGGGCCGGTCGCCCGGGCCGGCGCGCCTCCCTCAGTGCGTCCGGTCCAGCGAGCCACACAGTAGATAGTCGCCAAGCCTCGGTGCCGCCGCAACTTCCGCTCAAGCAGTCATCCGGTTCGAGCCGGACGCTCATGGGGTCGAAATTGTTCACAACAGCGATGGCGTCAACTGATTGAAAAGGTTGGCTCCTCGGGCCCGCCTTCGCTCTTCAGAAAATCAGAGAGCTTCGGCGCGCCGAGAACGTCGCCACCTCGCTTCGCGAGGTGGCTCCTCGGGCTGGACTCGAACCAGCAACCCTCCGGTTAACAGCCGGATGCTCTGCCATTGAGCTACCGAGGAATCTGGAGAGACGATCATCGTAACGGAATCGCTCGCGGCCCCGCAAGCCACGCGCAATCGCTCTCGTCTATCGCCACAATCGGCAGGGAGGACGATCTCATGAAACCAGTCGTGCGTCTCGCCACGCTACTCTTCTCGCTCGTCGCCATCGGCCATGCCGCCCGGCTGGCGTTCGGCGTGAGCGTCATCATCGGCGGATGGGTCGTCCCGATGTGGCTCAGTACCGTCGGCACGATCGTTCCCGCGGCCGTCGCCCTCGCGCTCTGGCGGGAAGCGCATTCGCGTTGACAATCCCAAGAGCGAGCGCAGCCCTTCGGCAAGCTCAGGGCAGGCGAGCGATCCCAGGAGGCGGCGCATGCCGCCGACACCCACGAGCGGCGACCAGCCTCCGCTAAAGCTACGGCGGTCCGCCGAAGCATTTGCGAAGGCGGAAGCCGCGAGCCCAGGAGCGAGCGACTCCCACGAGCGCCGTAGGCGCGAGCCCCTGTCTCCCAGGAAGTCTTCCCCTGGTATCCTGCCCCCGAACTCCCTTACAATCCCCCCGATCCACACAATTCGACAGGCTCTCCGGGGAGACGGACATGACCGACATGGAACGACCGGGCGGCGTCTCGAGACGGGCTTTCATCAAGGGCGTGATCGCGGCCGGCGCCGTCGCCTCTTCGGCCGGCTACTTGCTCCGCGCCACGCTCAGCGGGCAGGACAGCGCAATGGCCGGCGGCGTCGAGCGGCTGATTACGCTGACCGTCAACGGGCGCGAACGCCGCGTGGATGTGATGCCGCAGGAAACCCTGGCGATGACCCTTCGCTACAAGCTGGGGCTCACCGGGACCAAGCTCGGCTGCGACCGCTCCGAGTGCGGCGCGTGCACCGTTCTGCTCGATGACGTGCCGCGCTACTCGTGCTCGGTGCTCACGCACATGGCGCGCAAGAAACGCATCACCACCATCGAAGGACTGGCGTCGCCGGACGGCACGCTGCATCCGGTGCAGCAGGGCGTCGTCGAGGAACAAGGGTTCCAGTGCGCGTTCTGCATGCCGGGCTTCGTGATGGCGGCCGTGGGCTTCCTCAAGACCAACCCCAACCCCACACGCGAAGAACTCGCGCACGGTATCTCTGGCAACCTGTGCCGCTGCCAGGACTACGACAAGATCCTGACCGCGCTCTCGCGCGGCGCCGAGCTGATGAGGGGGGCCTGAGCCATGGCGAACAAACTCGTTGGCCAGAACTATACGACGCCGGACCTCGTGGCCAAGGTGACGGGGCGCGCCAAGTACGCCGAGGACTTTCGCGTCGAGGGGATGCTGTTTGCCAAGCTGCTTCTCAGCTCTCGCCCGCATGCGCGCGTCACCAGAATCGACACCGCCGAAGCGCTCGCCATGCCGGGCGTAAAGGGCATCCTGACGCCGGACGACCTCCCCGCCGTCGTCGAGGGCGCCAACCTTGGCGAAGGCATCATCGCCAGCTCGATCAGCGAGCGCGGTCTGACCAAAGAGCCCATGTATGTCGGCGAGCCGATCCTCGCCGTGGCGGCGGTGGACGAACTGACAGCGACCGAAGCCATCGAGAAGATCAACATCGAGTACGAAGCGCTGCCGTTTGTCACCGATCCGCTCGAGAGCCTGCGTCCAGGCAGCCCGAACGCCAGAACGCAGGGCAACGTGTGGGTGCGGCCGCAGCCTGCGCCGCCAGCGCCCGGTCAGCCGCCGGCGCCCGCACGACCGCAAGTGCAGGAGTGGAAGTGGACCGAGGCGGACTTCGCCGCTGCGAAAGACGGCCAACTGCCACTCGGCAAAACACCGGACGAGTGGGCGTACGGCGACGTGGAGGCCGCGCTCAAACAGGCTGACCTCGTGCTCGACGAGACGTTTGTCGGCGCCAACACGAGCCATCAGCCGCTCGAGACGCGTACCGCGATGGCGTACTGGCAAAACGGCAAGCTCTACATGCACTGCTCCACGCAGAGCACCATGCGGACCATCGGCGCCGTGGCCCGTTGGGTCGGCATCGAGCCCAAGGACGTGGTCATCATCAGCGAGTACACGGGCGGCGGCTTCGGCAGCAAGGGATCGTCGTCGGTCTTCACCGTCATCCCCGCGCTGCTCTCGAAGAAGGTCAACGCGCCGGTGATGATGCGCATTACGCGCGAGGAGGAACAATACATCGGACGCGCGCGGCCGGCGTTTCACTCGCGCATTCGCGCCGGCTTCAGGAAGGACGGACGCCTGCTCGCGGTTGACGGCCTGGTGATCGTGGACAACGGTCCGTACGACGTGGTCAGCGACTCTCGGTCGGGCGGCGATCACATCTCGCTCGCCAACCAGCCAGAAGCGATGCGTTGGCGGATGATCACGGTCCTCACCAACACACCGCCCCGCGGCGCGCAGCGAGCGCCGGGTGGCATGCAGGGCAACGGGCTGATGGAGCCGCTGCTGGCCAAGGCGGCGCGCAAGCTCGGCATCGATGAAGTCGCGCTGCACCGCATCAACGCGCCCGAAGGCAAGGCGCCGTACGGCGCGCCCAATGCGCAAGGACGCCGGCCGTATGTGACAAGCGCATTCGTCAAGCAGGCGCTCGACAAAGGTGCGGAGCTCTTCAAGTGGGAGGAGCGCAAAGCGAGAAGCGGCAAACGCGAGGGCTCGAAAGTACGCGGCGTCGGCGTGGCGGTGAGCTGCTACTCAGCCGGGTCGATTGGCTTCGATGGCCTGATCGTGCTCAAGCCCGATGGCCGGCTGATGATTCAGTCCGGGATCGGCAACCTGGGCACCGAGTCGGTGTTCGACTGCCACCGGGTCGCCGCCGAGATCGTCGGCGTGCCGTGGGAGAAGGTCGACATCACATTTGGAAATACCTCCAAGTACCTGCCGAACACGTGCGGTCAAGGCGGAAGTCAGACGACGCACGCGATGACCCGCGCGGCGCATGCAGCCGGCATCGATGCCAAGACCAAGCTGCAGAAGTTGGCGGCGACTGCACTTGGCGGCAAGCCGGAGGACTACACCGTCGCCGACGAGCGCGTCTTCCACAAAAGCAGCGGACGGGGCATGAGCCTCGCCGACGCGGCCAAGCGCGCCATTCAGCTTGGCGGCGTCTACGACGGCCACGAACTGCCTGAAAACATCAACGCGTTCACCAAAACATCGGCGACGGCGCTAGCGGGTCAGGGCTTGATGGGGGT
>JBOGIV010000102.1:0-9879 GCA_050747925.1 Vicinamibacterales bacterium | reverse complement strand
GGGCAGCACGAGCCCTCGCCAGGAGATTCCCGGAGTTTCTTGCAGAGGGGTCGCGACCGGAGGTGTCGGAACCGAGACTGGTCCCACAGATTGGACCGCGGGCGCAGCGACTGGTACGGCGGCCGTGGCGATTGGAATGGCAATTGCGGTCTCGGGAACGCCGACTCCGATGATGGGAATGGCGACCAGCGCCGCAAACGTCGCGGTCAACAGCATGTGCCGGATGGACGATCGTGTCCTCCGGGCCAGGGCCGCCGACACCAGTCCGACCAGAAGCACGGCCGTGGCTTTGGTCAGAAGCGCGATTTCCATCGACTGGCTGAGCGCGAGCGCCGCTTCCGAGGGCGTGGGGATCATGACTGCCTCCGATTCTTCCGTACGACGTCGATTTCGACACGAAGGGCCTCGAGCTCTTCGTCGCTCCAGGCTTCTTGCTTGAGCAACGCCGTGGCCGCCTGGCTCGGCGATCCGCCGAAGAACACGTGGAGCAGTTGCAGGACGGCTTTTCTCTGGGCCGAGGACTTGGACGTGACAGGGCTATAGACGTACCGCAGTCCCTCGGCGCGATGTCGAACCACGCCTTTGGCTTCGAGCTTCGCGAGCATGGCGCGGACCGCTGAATAACTTGGCGGGTCGATCAGCCGCTCCCGGATCTCTTCGGCCGAGGCGTTGTTGCCAAGCGCGAACAGGATGTCCAGAATCTCGCGCTCGCGACGACTCAACTTTTCAACCGGTCTGGGCATTGAGTTGCTCCCCGACAGTTCTGCCTTGTGCCTTCTGGCCGCCTTCGCACGTCGACGGCTTCGGCGCGCCATCGCGCCACAGCTCGCCGATAGACCTGCGAGCGGAGGCGGACGGCCTTCCAATGTGCTACGCCGGCAGCATAGTGCTACAAAAGTAGCATGTCAACAGAAACCTGTCGCCGGTCTTCGCGCTAGGTCATTGGTGCCCGTGGAACTCGTGAAACCCGTGGAACCCGTGAAACCCGTGGAACCCGAGGAACCTGTGGAACCCGTCGAACCTGTGGAACCTGTGGATCCCGTAAGATAGGTGTTGCCATGCCCACGGTTCGATTCACCAGAAACATCCAGCGCCACGTCGAGTGTCCAACCCTCGTCGTCACCGGCGCCACGCTGCGCGAGGTGTTCGACGCGTACTTTGAGACCAACGAGCGCGCGCGAGGGTATGTGCTCGACGATCGCGGACACCTGCGTCAGCACATGGCCGCGTTCATCGATGGCGAGCAGATCGAGGATCGTGAAGCGCTGAGCGATCGCGTGCCTGCCGACGCTGTGATCGACATCGTTCAGTCGCTATCGGGAGGCTAAGAAAACTCGGCCGCCTCGAGCCCCGACTCCCGACTCCCGACCCCGACTCCCCCTGTCATGAGAGAGCCGTATGAGCACTCGCTGTCACGTTGCGACAAGAAAAGGTTTGTTCACGCTGCACCGCGGTGACCGCGGGTGGTCGATCAGTCGCGCCAACTTCGTCGGAGACAACTGCACGCTCGTCATGCACGATCCGCGGAGCGCGATCTCGTCGCCGCCCTCAACCACGGCCACTTTGGCGCCAAGCTCCACCGCTCTCGCGACCAGGGCGCGAGTTGGCAGGAGATCGCATCGCCCAAGTACCCCGAGAAACCAGCCGGCTACGCGCCGAAGCTTCCGGTCGAGGGCAAGCCCGTGGACTGGACTCTGAAGCTCGTTTGGGCGCTCACGCCCGGAGGCGCAGACGAGCCGGGTGTGCTGTGGTGCGGTACTCTGCCTGGCGGTCTCTTCAAGTCTGACGATGACGGCGATTCGTGGCGCCTCAACCGCCCGTTGTGGGATGACCCGCTGCGCGAGCAATGGTTTGGGGGAGGCGCCGACGAACCCGGCATTCACTCGGTGTGCATCGATTCCCGCGACTCGCGTCACGTCATCGTGGGCGTGTCATGCGGAGGCGTGTGGACCACACGCGATGGCGGCGATAGTTGGACGCTGACGGCGACGGGCATGCGCGCGGCATTCATGCCGCCCGAGAAGCAATACGAGCCCAACGTCCAGGATCCGCACTGTGTGGTGCAGTGCCGCACGCAGCCGGAGACGCTGTGGGTGCAGCATCACAACGGCATCTTCCGTTCGGAGGACGGCGCACGCTCGTGGACGGAAATCCAGAACGTCTCGCCTTCGTCGTTTGGATTTGCGGTCGCCGTGCATCCGTCACGACCCGACACCGCCTGGTTTGTGCCGGGAGTCAGCGACGAGAAACGGCATGCCGTGGACGGCCGCGTCGTCGTGAACCGCACCACCGACGGCGGCCGCACGTTCGAGACGCTCACGCGTGGGCTGCCGCAGCAGCACGCCTACGATCTGGTGCTCAGACACGCGCTCGATGTTGACGGGAGCGGCGAACGGCTGGCCTTCGGATCGACCACAGGATCGCTGTGGATGAGCGAGGATGGCGGCGATTCGTGGCAGACGATCTCGGCGAACCTGCCGCCCATCTACGCCGTGCGCTTCGAGAAATAGACCATCCACCGGTGACGTCGAACCGTCACTCTCGTCTCAATCTGGCGTAGCTGGCTGTCTCTGAATTGCACAGCGTGCCAAAAGCCGGCGGGTCACGATCCCCGTGGCTTCGCGCGCCTGCACGGCTCAGCTCACGACTTCCGTTGTCATTTTCTGGCAATCGCCTTGCACGAAGGCGGCTCTTGGGGGATTGGGGAGAGAGTCATGTTGAGGCAGGCCTGGCGATTGTTGACAAGCAGCGCGGCGCCCTGGGTCGTCGCCGGTTTGGCGGTCGCGATCACGCTGGTGCTGGGGGCCTACGAGTTCTCGGTTTCTCGAGAACAGGCTCGAGTGCGCTTCCTTGCCGAGGCCCAGAATGCCCATCAGGCCCTGCAGCAACGCCTCGACGCCTACCTGGATATGTTGCGCGCGCCTCGCGCGCTGTTCGCCTCGAGCAACGAGGTCGAGCGCAATGAGTTCGGTGCGTTTGTTTCCGGTCTCGATCCGGCAGGTCGTTTTCCGGGTGTCCTCGGCCTGACCTTCGTGCGACGCGTGTCGCAGGATCAGCGCCAGACCTACGTCAACAGCGTTCGTCGTGACACATCGGTCACCCGCGAAGGCTATCCGTATTTCGACATCTGGCCGGCCGGGGATCGGCCCGAGTACTTCGTCTACGAGTTCCTCGAGCCTTTCCTGCCAAACGCGCCGACGTTTGGCTATGACGTCGGCTCAGAAGCGGTTCGCCGCAAGGCGCTCGAGCGCGCCAGAGACGAGGGCCAGCCCATCGTCACACGACGGCTGCATCTCATCGCCGACACCCAGAGTGAAGCGGCGTTTCTCATGTTCATGCCCGTCTACGTGAACGGGCAGGGGACCGATACCGTCGAGGCCCGCCGTCAGTCACTGCGGGGCTTCGTCGTGAGCCGCGTTCGTGCCGACGATCTCTTTGCTCCGGCGTTGGCGGGAAGCTCGAGCCGGCAATTCCGAATGGAGGTCTTTGACGACACCAACGTGTCACAGGCGTCGGTGATGTATGTGAACCACGGCGCCTTGCGCGAGCACCAGGCAGCCACGACGTTCACCAACACCTTGGGCCTGAACGTCGCCGGTGGTCACTGGGCCGTGAGGTTCAGCGCCAGCGACAGCTACCTGGCGAGCGGCGAGCGGCTTGCGGCGCAGCTGGTCGTCGCCGGCGGTCTGACGATTGCGGCGCTGCTCTTCTTTATCGTGCGCTTCCTCGTCACGGGCCGCGAGCGCGCGCTGGCGCTCGCGTCGCAGATGACCCAAGAGTTGAAGGTGGCCAAGGACGCGGCCGAGGCCGCCAATCGCGCGAAGTCGGAGTTCCTCGCGAACATGAGCCACGAGATCCGCACGCCGTTGAACGGCGTGCTCGGCATGATGGACATCCTGCTCGACACCGAGCTGACGCGCGATCAGCGTGACTTTGCCGAGACGGCGCGACAGTCCGGCGACGTCCTGTTGACGGTGCTGAACGACATCCTCGACTTTTCGAAGATTGAAGCGGGCAAGCTGGACATGGAGCGCACGGGCTTCGATCTGCGGCAAGTCGTCGAAGAGGTCGAAGATCTGGTCGCG
Source organism: Vicinamibacterales bacterium (assembly GCA_050747925.1). GTDB lineage: Bacteria > Acidobacteriota > Vicinamibacteria > Vicinamibacterales > UBA2999 > 12-FULL-67-14b. The sequence continues at coordinate 5,794 of JBOGIV010000102.1, read as the reverse complement.
GGTCAAGCGCAGAAGAAGGGGCTCGAGATCGCCTACAGCGTTGGAGACGACGTGCCGGCTGGTGTGTGCGGCGATCCCACCAGACTGCGCCAGGTGCTCACGAACCTGCTCGGCAACGCCATCAAGTTCACATCTGCGGGCGAAGTCGTGCTGAGCGTCTCGCTGGATCCTGTGTCCGTGCCCGACCACGCGACCGTTCGATTCGAGATTCGCGACACGGGCATCGGCATTCCCCAGGCGATTCAAGAGAAGCTGTTCCAGCCGTTCACACAAGCGGATGGCTCGACGCGTCGCCGGTTTGGTGGCACCGGTCTGGGTCTGGCGATTTGTCGCCAGTTGACCGAGCTCATGGGCGGGAAGATTGGCGTCGAAAGCAAGATGGGCCAGGGCAGCAAGTTCTGGTTCACCGTCGTATTGGGCCTCGACCCGACGGCGGCGCGGCAGATGGGACCGACGGCATCGCTCGGCGCGCGACGCGTGCTGCTGGTGGACGACAACTCGACCAACCGAACGATTCTGCGTCGCCAACTCTCGGGGTGGGGTATGCAGGTGATCGCCACCGACTGCGGCTCGCGAGCGCTCGACCTGCTGCGTGAGGCGACCCACGCGGGCCAGCCGTTTGACTTGGCCATCGTCGATCTCCAGATGCCCGACATGGACGGGCTCGCCTTGGGCAGGTCGATCAAGGGGGATCCGCTGATCGCCAAGACCCGCCTGGTGATGTTGAGCTCTCTCGCGCTTCGCACCTATGCGGATCGCGCGCGCGCCCTTGGATTTGACGCGTATCTGACCAAGCCGACGCGGCTCCATCAGCTGTATTCGTGCGTGTCGGCTGTGCTGGCTGGAATCACCGTTCGCCCCGAATTGGTCGGGGCCATGACGCCGACGGAGCAGGCGGCCGCTCCGATAGTCGTCGTTCCTGTCGCCGCCGCTCCGACGCCACTGATGACGACCCCGATTGCCCCAGCTCAGACACCGCCTTCGGCGGCGCGCACGAATCAACGGCTCCTCATCGCCGAAGACAATCTCGTGAATCAAAAGGTCGCGCTCTTTGCGCTCCGCCGATTGGGATACGAGACCGAGGTGGTGTCAGATGGCCTGCAGGCCGTCGATGCGTTCCAGCACGGCACGTACGCGTGCATCCTGATGGACTGCCAGATGCCCGAGATGGATGGCTATCAAGCCACCGCCGAGATCAGGCGCATCGAGGGCGGCGCCCGACACATTCCGATCATCGCGATGACTGCCCACGCCATGAAGGGCGATCGCGAAAGATGCCTCGTGGCAGGGATGGACGACTACGTTTCCAAGCCGCTCAACTCCGGTGATCTTCAGGCGGCGTTGGACCGCGTGTTCGCGGTGACTCCACGTCCGGTGCCGCACACCGTCGCACCGTCAGAGGCACCGACGACAACGTCCGAAGCGCTTCCGCCGCCACTCGATCCCGAAGTCTTTGCGAGCCTGCGCGATCTCGGCCCCGCCGATGGGCCCGATCTCAGAGCCGAGCTCGCTGAAGCGTTCTTGCGCGACGCCACTCATCGCCTCGCGCTGTTGCGGTCGGCGATGGTGGCCGGCGATTCAACGCAAGCCAGGCAGGCGGCGCACAGCTTGAAGGGTATGTGCAGCGCCATCGGCGCCACTCGCATGACAACGCTCAGCGTCGAGCTCGAGCAAGCGGGACTGGCCGAACCTGAGTTCGCGCACGCGGTGGTTCGCAACCTGGAGCACGAGTTCCAGCGCGTCCGCACGGCGCTCAGAGAAGCAGCATAGGACCGTCGACTGCGGACTGTGGATTGCGGACCGTGGACTGTTAGAATTCGTGCAATGTCGACGAATCGCCTTCTTGTTCTTGTTTCCGCTTCAATCGTCTCATTCGGATCGGTGGCGGTAGCGCGGCCTGGCGCGCCGAAGCTCGCGAGCGAAGGCGGGCAACAGCCGTCGAAGTCGGTCAACGACGGCGTCTATACGACCGATCAAGCCGCGCGCGGCGAGCGCGTGTTCAACGCCAAATGCGGAAGCTGCCATGCCCCCGGGCGGTTCATGGGAGAGGACTTGTTCAAGGCATGGGCGGACAAGCCACTCTTCGAGCTGTTCGAGATTGCCCGATCCTCGATGCCCGAGGACAATCCCGGCACGCTGCCGGTTCAGGAATACGCCGACGTCATCACGTACTTCCTGCAGCTGAACAAGTACCCGGCCGGATCTGCCGAGCTGATCGCGTCGGAGGAAGCGTTGCGCGCGATTATGTTCGAGAGACCGAAATAACCCCAGGCAAACCTAAAGGGTTGCCTCCACAATTTCTCGACGCCTTCGCGCGCAGCGCTTCCGACTTCGCCGTCGCCTTGGCGGAGGCGGTCAGGGTTCCCTGATGACTCTCACCCCGAACACAGGCGCGACCTCGTTTCCGTTCGTCGCCTGGAATCTCACCGAGACTCTCTGCTTGCCGGCCGACGCTGAAGGTGGCACCGCGTACTCCACGTCGTAGAACTTCGCAACGCTGCTTTGCGGCACGGTGGTCTCGCCCACACGTTGTCCTTCCACCAGAATCTCGTGGCTGCGCGTTCGACGCTGATCGCTGTTGTACGTGACGACGAGGGCGATGCGGGCCGAGGCGTCCGACGGCAGATCGTACGAAAACCACTTCGCGCTCCGGCGGCCAGGCTTGCCATCGGCACGAACGATCGTGGTCTCCTCGCCCTGCATGTTGAAGGGCTTCTCGGCGGACGGCTCGACCGGGGAGAGGTAGGCGACGGTCATCGCCTCGAGGTGGGCGACGCGCGCCTTTTCGGCGCCAATCTCTGCGCGTCGAGCCTCGAATTCCAACGGCGTCAGGAACTCCCAGTAAGCGCCGTAGGTGCGTCGATGAACGGCGTAGAACGGCGAAAACTCCAAATCCATCGGGTCGGCGGTCGAAAGCGCCCGCGCAATCGACGTCGCCCGGAACCTACCGGGCTTGCCGGCAACGGGCTTGAGCCACTCGCTGACCGCTCGATCGGTGACGAGCACCGGTGCTTCCGGGATCGGCGTTCTCACGCCATCGCCGTCCCCGTCCTCTCGACGGCGAGGCGCAGGGCCGAGATCGCCCGCGAGAACGAGCGGCCCCCATCCGACCGCCGCATGCCTGGGATCGTCTTCGAGTCGATCGAGGCCGAGCGTCTTGGGCAACACGAGCGCGACGGTGTCGCCGCTCTTCCAGATGCGCTTGATCTCGACGTACGAGGCCGGCTTCAGCACCGAGCTCACCGCCTGTCCATTGACGCGAACCGCAAACCCGTCTCCCGCCCACGTTGGCCGGCGGACCGCCAGCGTGAACTCCCTCGGACTCTTCACCTCGAATCTCAACGTCGCATCGTCACCCAGCGGGAAACTGGTCTGCATGTCGAAGCGAACGCCCGCCGAGTCCCATTGCGCCGTTGACGGAGCGTAGATGTTGACCCAGAGTTTGTCGCCGCTCTCGTAGTAAAGACCAAGGCCATGCAACGCGTGGCTTTCCATGCCGGTGCCGACACAACACGTGAAGCTCCGGTTCATGTCGGCGTATTCACGCCGCACCCCGGCGCCGACCGGCACCATGTAACAGGTGGCGCCGTCTTCGGAGTCCATCGAGCCGAGGATGTGATTGAAGAGCGCCTGCTCGTGGAACTCGGCGTAGCGAACATCCGGCTCAGTGGCGAAGAGCATCCGCGTGAGCTTCAACATGTTGTAGACGTTGCACGTTTCGGCGGTTCGCCCTTCGGTGATGTTGGAGAGTTTGTCGGGTTCGCGGAAGTACTCATCCTTGCCGTGACCACCGGTCGCGAACGTGTGGTGATTGACGACGCGATCCCAGAAGAATCTCGCGGCCGCCCGATCGGCCTGGTTGCCCGCATACTCGTAGCGCGCGGCGAGGCCGATCATTTTTGGCACCTGCGTGTTGCCGTGCAGGCCGTTGAGCGGATCTTCACCGCGCCGCAGCGGCTCGAAGACGGCCTTGTGTTCGAACTTGTACGACAGGTCGAGCCACCGCTTGTCGCCGGTATCGGCGTAGAGATCGGCGAGCACCTCGTTCATGCCGCCAAATTCGGTAGCGAGCATTCGCTGAATGAGCGTGTCGTCCATCGGTCCGAGATACGTCTCGGCCCACGCGGCAAACTTTGCCTCGACGTCCAGCGCCGTCTGGTTGCCGGTATGGCGATACGCGTCTCGCAGACCCGCAAATGTCTTGTGCAGCGTGTACCACGGCGACCACAGTCCGTTCAGATCGAAGTTCGCCGATCGAATGTTGCCCTTGGAGACCTGGGCAAACGCCTCGCGCACGCCTTGTAGCGCGCCGGCAAAGCCATCACCGTTCTTGTCCTGGACGGCTTTCATCTCGCTGACGAGGTAGTCGGCGCGTTGCTTGAAGCGTGCGTCACCGGTGGCCGCCCACATCAGGCTGACGGCCGAGAGATAGTGCCCAGCGATGTGGCCGGTGAGCTGGCGCCCGTCCGAGTCCCAACCGGTATAGCCCGCATCCTTTGGCTCCAGGCCCGCGTGCTTGCGGTAGAAGGCGAGCATGCGGTCGGGGACGAGCGACAGGAGATAGGCGGCGTCGAGCTCCTGCGCACGTTTGAGCGGTCCACCGGTCAGGCGCACCGCCGTGAGCGGCAACGGCCGCGCCACATCCGGCGCCGCCACCTTGATCCGCTGCACGAACCCCGATGAGACGAGCCACGTGGCGCCGCCGGCGACGAGTTGGAAAAACTCACCGCGTGAGAGTTTCATGTTGAGCACCTTGGCACCTGGCACCCTGGCACCTTATTTCCCTACCGCCATCCGTTTCCATTGCTCAGCGTACTGTTCGACGTTCTCTTTCGTGACGATGTCCACGCCGGAATCGATGATCGCCGATGGCGGCCGCTTGCCGTTCTTGAAGTCTCGCAACAGCTTCACCGACTCACTACCCCACCCGAAGTACTTCTGACCGAGGAGCACATGCACTTTGCCCTCGCGCAGCAGGTCGAGCGCGGGATCGATCGTGTCAAACGAGATGACCTTTGTCTTCGACGGGTCTACCGCCGCGACGGCATTGCGCGTGAACACCGGCCACCCGCCAACCGAAATCCACGCGCCCAGGTCGGGATAGCGGCGCGATCCAGTCGCGATGATTTCCGCACAGCGGATCGGGTCTTCCTGAATGTCGTAGGTCTCCACAACCTGGATGCCCGGCGCCTTGGCCAGCGCTTCCTTGACGCCATCCAGGCGGTTCTGCAGATTTACGGCGCCGCGGCTCGTAATGAGCGCGACCTTCCCCTTGCCGCCGAGCAGCTTGATGGTTTCCTCGCCGAGAATGCGGCCCGACGCCAGGTCGTCCACGCCGTAGAACGCGATGCGCTTCGAGTTCGGCGCATCGGAGTCCCAGGTCACCACCGGAATGCCGGCATCGACGGCTCGATTGATGGTGTCGTTGAGAAAATCTCCGCTGAGGGCGGAGATCGCGATGCCGTCCACACGCTGCGTGATGTACGACTCCAGAATCTCTTTCTGCTTGAGCTGATCGGCGGAGGCCGGTGCGTTCCAGAGGATCTGGACGTCGCCCATTTCTCCAGCCGCGCGTTCGGCGCCAATTCTCGCGTAGTTGAAGACCGGAATGTCGAGCGCCTTCGGAATGACCGCAAAGCGCAGCGTCGGCTTGGGTGCCGGACCCGGCGGGGCCGGGACGCTCGCGCTGCAGCCGATGGCGCCGCCACCGCTGCCACAGGCGACGAATAGGGCGATCACGATCAACAAGGCTGACGTTTGTTTCATCGGCTAACCTCTCGAGGCGACCCTAAAG
>JBOGIV010000101.1:0-5983 GCA_050747925.1 Vicinamibacterales bacterium | reverse complement strand
CCACAGGGCCTGCGGTGCTCGGGACTGGAGGTAGCTTGGCGCAGGCGCGTCTGCTCCCGGCCGGCTTCATCGTCTACGGTCAATCTCCCGGTTCGGTTCGAGCGTTGCCGGTCGATACTGCATCGCTGAACCCAATCGGGCCGCCCATTCCCTTGGTCGACTCGGTCGAACGGGTGAGGAATAGCGGCGGGATGTTCTTCGCGATCTCGACTGGCGGACTGTTCGTGTACGCCGCGACCGGGGAAGGCCACCAGCTGGTCTGGGTCGATCGCGCCGGCGCGGTGACGCCAATCAGCGCCGACCGCGCCGCATTTCGTGGACCGCGCGTCTCTCCGAACGGCCGGGTGATTGCCGTCGCCGTCAACGATGAAACGCGACGATCGGACATCTGGCTGTACGACGCCGAACGCGGCACGAAAACGCGTCTGACGACGAGCTTGCACAACCTCATGCCCGTCTGGACACCGGATGGGAGTCGCGTGACATATAACACTGCCGACGGGGTGGTTGAGCTTCCGGCAAACGGCGGCGACCGGCAAGTGATCGTTCCCCGCGATGAGGCGAGGAAGCACCTTGCGGCGGGCAACAATCCGTATCCGACATCGTGGTCTTCGGATGGTCAGCGGCTGCTCATCCAGGGCGATGATGAGGATGTGTGGCTGTTCTCTCGTCGCGACGGTAACGGATTGGCGCCTGCGATCGTGCGTTCTTCCAGCGATTGGGGCGGAGAGTTTTCGCCGAACGATCGGTGGGTGGCCTTCGCGTCCGACGAATCCGGACGTGCGGAAGTGTATGTCGCCCCCGCCGCGGATCTCGGACGAAAGACCGTGATCTCGTCAGCCGGCGGAGAGCTGCCTCGGTGGTCCGGCGATGGACGCGAGATCTACTACCGCCAGGGCGATGCCCTTATGGCGGCGCGCTTCATCGAAACCGCGAACGACTTCCGGATCGATCCGCCGCGGCGGCTCTTTACTGGCGCCTTCACCGGCACGGGACGCGAGCTCAACTTCGACGTCTCGCGCGACGGCAAGCGATTTGTAATGGTGAAGAGCGACGAAGCTTCGATGCTGCGGCAGTTGACGCTCGTCCAGAATTGGTTTGGCGAGCTCAAGCGCACCTTGAAGTAGGCCCATCCGTGCCCATGTTCTTCGGAATCTCCGCGTTTCTCATCGTTGCTGCGCTCTTCGCTCTGCTGGGCGCAGTTTTCGTCGTCGGCGGGCTTGGTGCACTCAGGCGCCGGCGGCCGCTGCGATTTGCGCTGCGGACGCTCCTGGGACTGCTGCTGATCTCAGTCGGCGCGCTCTGTGGCGCGATTGGCATCGGCTTGAACGGCTATCGCGCGCTCACGCGCGAAGAGGTGGCCGCGCGCGTCGAGGTACGGCCGATCGCGGCGCAGCGCTTCGAGGCGACGTTCCGGATGCCGGACCAGCCGGCGATGACTTATGAAATCGCGGGCGACGCGATCTACGTCGATGCGCACGTCCTCAAGTGGACGCCAATGGCCAACATGCTCGGGCTGCACACGGCGTATGAGCTCGACCGTGTGGCTGGACGCTACGACGACCTCACGCAGGAACAAACCGCTGAGCGGACCGTGCATTCGCTGGCGCTGATCGCGGATAAGCGAGTCGACCTCTATGGCCTTCGCCGACGCTATGCCTTTCTCGCGCCGCTGTTCGATGCCGAATACGGATCGGGCTCGTTTGTCCCAGTGACCAGGCCCGCGACGTTCGAGGTTCGCGTCTCGACCACCGGCCTGCTTATTCGCGAAGCGGCGCCCGAGTCGAGGCCGTAGTTCCTGACTTCTTGCTTCTGGCTTCTGGCTTCGGCGCTCTGCCGTCCGGGTCCTTTGAGGCGAGCGCCTTGAACAGCGTGTTGAAGTCGGCCTTCTCGGTCTTGATGAACACTCCGTGTTTTCCGGCGACGGCCACGGTCATCTCGCCGCCGGAATACGCCCAGCTCTGCGGCGGCGTCCACTTCACTGGAGTGAGCTGCGAAAACGCGCCCGCCAGCGTGGAGAACATCATGGACACAGTGGCGCAGAACTGCGCGGACATCTCCGCCATCTCAGGCGGCATGTGTGTGTTCGTCCGGTAGCCGATCAGCGCCCCATCGGGCGCGAACTCGCCGGCAGCAATCACGCCGTCAATCTTCAACAGTTCCTCAATCTTCAACATCGTTAGCTCCTGGTATTCACGGTCGGCTCGCGTCGATCGCTGGCGATGAGATCGTGCAAGTAGTGCTTCTCGTCCATCCAAGCGCGCAGCGTGACGACGATATTGCGTTCGACACCCTGCGGCCGCGGCGGCGTCTCGAATGGCAGCTCGCCTTTGGCGATCCGGTCGGTCCAGTCCCCGAAGTTGGCGAACGACAGCTCACCGAGGCTGGTGAGCTGGTTGAGCATCATCTGACCCGATTGACCCGACTGCACGCGTCGCTTCCAGGTCTGGACACTCGTGGCAAACCAGGTGCTGAAGAGAAGGATGGTAACGACGATGCCACCGCCGAGAGCGAGCATGAGGTTGAGAAGTCGGCTTCGCATGCGCTGCTCCTCCGCGTGAGGAGGTGATGGTACACTTTCTCGCCGGTAGTACAGGAGGCCCCATGACCCGCATCCTGACAGCCGTTCTTCTCGCTCTTCCCCTCGTGATGCTCGCCTGCCGCAGGGAGGAGACACCGCCGCCCTGGGCGAACTTCAGTGACGAGGGCGCGGCGGCAGCCAACCGGATTGGCCGCTATCTCCAGGACCCTGTCGCCCCCAAGCTGAGGCAGTGCTGGAGTCAGCTGCAGGGCGAGGGCGTCATTGCCATGGACTTGAACTACCGCAAGGACGGTGACAACTGGACCTTCGACAAAGCGAGCGTCACGAAATCGACTCTGCCGACCGAACAAAACGCCGTGGCGCAACGCTGCATGGAGGAGTCCGCACGTGGGTCGGCGTTCGCTGTCGAGCCGAAAGAGGCCCTTGAAACGGCTGCACCGCAGTTTGTCGTCCGGCTTGGCTGGACGGTTCCACTGCCGGCAGAGGGCACGCAAACCAGCACCGATCAAATCGCCCGCATGAGTGGAGGCTCCGGACCCGGTGCGATCACGACACCGGGCTGCTCAACGTGCGTCTGGCGCAAGGAATATCCGTATGGATTGAAATGCGAAGCGCGAAAGACGGGGAGCGAGCAAGACTGCGAGGAAATTAACTCGAACACCTGCGCCGTGACACCCAAGGCGTGCCTGCGCGGGGCCTTTTCAGGGTCGGGCGGCGTGATCATGTTCTGAGTCAGGTGACAGACCGAATCGAGAAGCGAGATGGGCCGAGGGGACGAGCGTTGGGATGAGTGAGTGATTCGCAACACTTAGTCAGTCCGACAGGGCCCTCGAGTCGGGTCAGTACGCGCTCTGGGTGCAGTGGGATACGAAGGCCGGCGGCGGCGGATGGGTGGAACCCAAGTGGTTCCGTGAAAACGTGCTGGCGCCGTTCAGGATCGGAAGAGGCATCACCATTCCCGCCGGCGTCCACGACTTCGCCGATCTGCAGTTCGTCTACACGATGCCCACGGGGGCGCGGCTCCGCACCAACGTCGATTTTCGTTCGGGCACCTATTTCGACGGCAAGCGGACGCAGGTGATTCTCGATCCGACCTGGAACGCGTCGAAGCATCTGGAGCTTGGCGCGTCCTATCAATTGACGCGGCTCCGGTTCGACAGCCGCTCGCAGAACGACACCATTCAACTACTCGGCCTGCGCGTGCGCTCGGCGCTCAACACGCGCGCGTCGGGAAACGCGTTCATCCAATACAACTCGACGTCGCAACGCGTCGATGTCAACGTGCGGCTGCGGTACAACTTCGCCGAAGGCACGGATTCGTGGCTGGTCTACAACGAGGGTCTGGACAGCGAGCGAACGTCACTTGGTGCAGGCGTGCCACTCGCACCACTGTCGCTGTCGCGAGCCTTCATCGTCAAGTACAGTCACACGCTCACGTTCTAAATACGGCAGACGGCAAGAGCCGGCATCATCATCTCTTCGAGCTTTTTCACACTCCGATCCGGCTGCACCGCTGGCTTCTTCATCTCAGTTCCACCATCCCATCGGCATCGAGTGCGCAAAATGGTGTAAGCAATGCGTGACGATAGCATTGTCCGGGACGACGGGGTTCGACCAAAAGATTGAGACGTTGCTGAAACTGCTGATACGAAGAGGCTCGGCGTACGAGGAATCCGACATCCGAGTAGAGCGAGCGACGCAAAGCTTCAGGCATTTCACCAATTTCATCGTGGCATCTTCTTCGCACGATCGTCGAGCGGAGGACGATGCTACGATGGCGACCGACTGGACCAGCGAGATGCAAGCGCAATTCGAGCGACTTCAGCAGGCGTTAACCGATGTCATCAAGACCGAGCTTCGGGTGACCGAGGAACGGTTGGCCGAGCAATTCCGCGCGGCCGAGCAACGGTTGTCAGGACAGTACCAAACGGCGGTCGAAGCCGTGCGCGGTGAGGTCAGGCTCGCGGCCGAAGCTTGGGGCGGGACGCTCGAAGGCATTCAACGCGACATCCGCGCAATCAACGAAACGTTTGGCACGACGATCGCCGATCACACCCAAGCGTTGGCCGAGCATTCTCGGGATATCGCGAAGTTGACGAAACTCGTGAAAGGCGCCCAGACGAATTAGACCTTGTCGATCGGCAGACCATACCGCTCCAGAATTCGCCGGCACAGCGGATACTCGAGCAGCGGTCGGAAGATCGGCTCGTAGTTGATGAACGTCAACACCGGCGTCTTCCGCTGACACGCCTGATCGAGAAACGCCGGCGCTTGTGACTCATCGCCGACCATGTGGGTCCACGACTACGGCGGCTATGCTCTCTGTCGTCGTGCTGGTGGCTCCGGTGTCCGCTCAGGCCCAGGCGACGACGCCGACGACCAAGCCAGAGCCGCCAGGGCCAGAAGGATCGGTGAAGAGTTCGAACAAGATGCTCGAGTGCTCACCGTGTTCGACCGCCAACGCCCATCGGATTCTTCGCCAGCTCCCGAAACTCGCGTCCCGCCTGCACGACCACGACGTCGCCATCCTCGTTGGCCATGTACAGCTTGCCGTCAGCGGCGACAGGCGACGCTGAGTACGCGCCGCCGCCGGCGACGCGAGACCGGAAGACGAGCTTCCCGGTTTCAGAGTCGTACGAAGTCAGGATGCCGTTGTTGTTCAGCGTGTAGAGCTGATCGCGATACACGATCGGCGTCGAGATATAGGTGCCGTCGCGATCGTGACTCCAGATGATGGCGTCACTGCTCGACTGTCCTTTTGGAAGCGAAATGTCGCCCCTCGATCCGGCGCGAACCGCATAGACCGGACGCACTGGGGGGTAGCCACCCGTGACATACACAACATCGCGCTGCACGACCGGCGATCCGATCGCGATCTCGGAGTTAGGCGTCAGCGTCCACAGCAGCCTGCCCGTCGCCGGGTCGTAGCCGCGGATCTTCGTGCCGTTGGTAACGAGCTCATCGCCTTTCGGGCCCGATAACACGGTCGGCGTTCCCCACGTCGATACTTCGTCGGCACGCGCCGTACGCCAGACCTCGCGGCCATCTGCGAGGTTGAACGCCGCGAGAAAGGACCCCTTGGCCTGATCCGCGTGCACGATCACGGTGGACTTGTAGATCACCGGCGAGCTCGCGTGACCCCATTGATAGGTCGGATCCAAAAACCAGCCGCTCTCGATCGCACCAGTCCGCAATTGATCCTCGTCATTGATCGCTCTCGTGGATGTCGATCCCCGTGGTTGATCTTTCTCGTGGTTAATCGCTCTGGTAGCTGTCGATCCCCGCGGTTGATCTTTCTCGTGGTCGATCTCCCTCGTGGTTATTGATCCTGCTCGTGGTTGGTCTTTCTCGTGGTTGATCGCTCTCGTGGCTATCGATCCTCGTGGTTGATCTTTCTCGTGGTTGATCGCCCTCGTGGTTATCGATCCTCGTGGTTGATCT
>JBOGIV010000100.1:0-6716 GCA_050747925.1 Vicinamibacterales bacterium | reverse complement strand
GCGTAGGCCGAGATGGTCTTGCGAGGCGTCGGCAGCGCTTCCTGCATCTTGCTGAGGATGAACAAGCGGCCTTCTCGCGCTTGCATGAGCGCGCTGCGCATGATGTCGGTGGAGATCCCGGTGACTTTGATATCCATCTGCAGCGCGGTGATGCCTGCCGCGGTTCCGGCGACCTTGAAGTCCATGTCGCCGAAGTGATCCTCAGCGCCCGCGATATCCGTCAACACCGCGTACTGGCCGGTCTTCTCGTCCATGATGAGGCCCATGGCGACACCCGCCACCGGCGCCTTGATGGGCACGCCGGCGTCCATGAGGGCCAGCGACCCGCCGCAGACCGACGCCATCGAGGAGCTGCCGTTCGATTCGAGAATGTCGGAGACGATACGCACCGTGTACGGGAACTCTTCTTCGGTGGGCATGACCGGAACCAGCGCGCGTTCGGCGAGCGCACCGTGACCGATCTCCCTGCGCCCGGGGCCGCGCATGAACTTCACTTCGCCGACAGAAAACGGCGGAAAGTTGTAGTGGAGCATGAAGCGCTTCCAGGTTTCGCCGTCCACCATCTCGATCTTCTGTTGATCGTCGGAGGTGCCGAGCGTCGCCGTGACGAGCGCTTGCGTCTCTCCGCGCGTGAAGACCGTTGACCCGTGCACACGGGGCAGCACGGTGTTCTCAATCCAGATCGGCCGAATCTCGTCGAAGCGGCGTCCATCCAGCCGAACCTGGCGCTCGAGCACTTCCGAGCGCAGGACCTTTTCCTGCAGCTCGCCAAAGATCGTCTTCGCCGCATCCTGCCGCTCCGAATATTCCTCCGGCAGTCCCTCGAGCAGCTCGCGCAACACTTCGTCCACCTGCGCGTAGTTGTCGATCTTTCCCCTGATGCGCATGGCCGCCGTGAGCGGTGACAGCGCCCGGCCCTCGATGTCGGCGCGGAAAGCACTGTCGTCGGCCGTCTCGGGCTTCGGCAGTTTCTTCCGGCTGGCATCGCGAGCCAGGTCGTCGATGACCGCGCAGATCTCCTTGATGGCGGCGTGTCCGGCTTCGAGGCCGTGAATCGCCTCTTCCTCAGAGACTTCGTTCGCGCCCGCTTCGACCATCACGATGCTGTCTCTGCTGCCGGCGATCACCAGATCGAGACGGCTCTGCTTGCGCTGCGGGAACGTGGGATTGATGACGTACTGCCCGTCGATGAGTCCGACGCGAACGGCGGCAATGGTCTTCTCGAGAGGAATACTCGAGACCGCGATGGCGGCTGACGCGCCGGTTATCGCGAGGACGTCGGCGTCGTTCTCGGTATCGGCTGACAACACAAAGGCTATGAGCTGGGTCTCGTAGGTCCACGCGGGCGGGAACAGCGGACGAATCGGGCGATCGATCACGCGGCTGGTCAACGTTTCTTTCTCGGTCGACTTACCTTCGCGCTTGAAAAAGCCGCCCGGGATCTTACCCGAGGCATAGGTGTATTCGCGGTAGTCGACCGTCAACGGCAGGAAGTCGATGCCCTCACGAGGACTCCCCGAGTGGCAGACCGTGACGAGCACCATCGTGTCGCCCAGGCGGACGATGACCGAGCCGTCGGCCTGCTTGGCCAGTTTTCCCGTCTCGATCGACAGGGTGTGCGAGCCGATTGATAGATCACGTTTATGCATACAGCCTCTAGGAAAATTCACCTTCCACGGTGAACCGGAACTTGCTTATTTTCGGATTCCAAGTCGCTTGATGATTTCTGCGTAGCGGTCGGCGTCCTTGCTCTTCAGGTAGTCGAGCAGACGACGCCGCTGGCCGACCAGCTTGAGCAGCCCGCGGCGGGAGTGGTGGTCCTTCGCGTGCGACTTGAAATGGTCGGTCAGGTAGCTGATGCGTTCGCTGAGGATCGCGACTTGTACTTCCGGAGAGCCGGTATCTTTGTCGTGGGTCTTGTATTCGCCAATCAGGGCGGTCTTCCGGTCTTTCGTCAGGGCCACGGTTGCCTCCACGCACGACCGAGTGCTCGATTTCCCGCCTTCGCCCGCGTGTTCGCGGGCTTCGGCGAGGCAAGCTCGAAGCACCAAGCCGCCGTATGCGTCGATTCCGATGTCTGCTAAAGCCTTTCAATGTTAGCCGAAAACCGCAGACGCGTGTAAAAACCCTCGCTCCACCGACGGCTTGGCCAGCGCGACCAGCCGGCCCTCGGCATCGAGCAGGCGAACGATGTCGGCGCGTGACGATTCGGGCAAGGGAAACGGGCCAACGTCCAGTCCGTGACGGACGCGGCTGACCGAAGCGGTGTCGAGCAGGACCGAAGGCCAGTCCGACAGCAGCGCGTCAAATCGCACGAGACGCCCGGCCAGTGACTCGCGCGTTGAGCCGACCAGCTCTTCGTATCGGGTCGCTCCGTCCAAGCCGAAGGCGCCAGACCGGGTTCGTCGGAGCGCGTCGAGCACCGCGCCGCTCCCCAGCGCGGTCCCAAGGTCGTGCGCGAGGGAACGGACGTAAAAGCCCTTGCCAGCTTCTACCAGGAGCCTCGCTGTGTCGCCGTCGAACGACAGGATTTCAAGGCGCTGAACGGTCACAGTGACGGGCTTCGGCTGAACCGCAGCCGGGCCCTGTTTGCGAGCGCGCTCGTACGCGCGCGTGCCGTCGATGTTCTTCGCGGAAAACGCCGGGGGCGTCTGCGAGAACGAACCGCGGAACGGGGAGAGCGCGGCTTCCAGTTCGCCACGCGACGGCCGCCGATCCGAGGTGGTCACGACGGTTCCCCTCCGGTCGTAGGTGTCCGTGGCGATGCCAAAGCGAATCGTGGCGTCGTACTCTTTGTCGTCGGCGCTGAGATACTGCGCGAGACGCGTCGCGCGGCCGATCACCAGGGGAAGCACTCCCGTCGCCAGCGGATCCAACGTCCCGGTGTGACCGATTCGCGAGAGCCGGAGGGCGCGCCGCGCGACCGACACGACATCGTGCGAGGTCGGGCCTTCGCTCTTGTCGATCACCAGGACGCCATCCCACACCGGGCGGTCGCCGGACGGCAGCGCGGTCACGGGCCTGTTGATCCTCGGGACGTCTCGACGGCCGTTGTCAAGAGATGCTCAAAACGCAGGTGCAGCGCTGCCAGTTCACCGTGGACCGTACATCCCGCGGCGTTCTTGTGCCCACCTCCGCTCAAGCTTTTCGCGATGGCGCCCACGTCTATCGCACCCTTGGATCGCATGCTGACCCGCCACTCGTCGCCGGCGACCTGCTTGAACAGCGCCGCCGCCTCGATCTCTTTGACCGTCAGCGGGAAGTTGATGAGCCCTTCAACATCCTCATTGGTCCCGCCGACACCCGTCAACAGCTCCCGAGTCATGGTCAGCATCGCCACGCGGCCATCGGCGCAGAGACGTATGTCGTTCAGTGCGGCGCCGAACAGCCGCACACGAGCCAACGTGTTGTTGTCATAATGCGTTCGCGCAATCCACTGCGGATCGGCGCCAGCCTCGACACATCGGCGTGCGACCTCGAACGTCCTCGACGAGATGTGAGAGTAGTGAAATGAACCCGTGTCGGTCAGGACAGCGAGATAGATGTGGGTGGCGACGTCCCGCGTGATCGGCGCCTGCATCGTGTCGAGGAGCGTGAACACCATCTCGCCGCAGGCTGCAGCAGACTCGTCGATCCAGTTGATGGCGCCGTACCCGGTATTCCCAGGGTGATGGTCGATGTTGATCACCGGTGAACGATCGAGTCCCGCGATCCCCGTCCGCGCCAGCTCGCTGCATTCCATGATGACGGCGGCATCGAACGTTTCGCTGGACTCTGTCATCACTCGAATGTCATCAACGTGCGGAAATGCTCGCAGAAACGATGGAGCGACCGCGTCAAACGCCGCGACGGCCTGTTTATCCAGCGCCCGGAGAGCCAGGACCATGGCCATCGCCGACCCAACGGCGTCGCCGTCGGACCGCTGATGCGAGGACACGATAAAGCGGCGGCCGTTTCGCAGGTGATGAACGAGCCGGTCGATCTCACTCACGCGACTTGTCCTGGCCTTCGGAGACCTCTTCAGGCGGACCGTCTGCCGCCCGCTCGGCTTCGGACTTCCGCGCGGCTTCCTCGGCGTGCAACTGCTGGATGATCCGCTCGATCCGATCCTGCGCTGCCACCGATTCATCGAAGATGAACTGCAGCTCAGGCGCGCGCCGCAGAGTGAGCCTCTGACTCAGCAGATGTCGCAGATAGGGAACGGCTCGGGCGAGTGCCGTCGCGGTCTTCTTTCGCTCGGCGGCGTCGCCGATGATCGTCCAGTAGACGCGCGCCAGCGAGAGGTCCCCCGTCACCTTCGTGCGGGTGACGGTGACCAGGCCGACGCCAGGATCGCGCACCTCGGTCGCCAGCATCTGGCTGACTTCCTCGCGCACCTGTTCCGCGATGCGCTCGACGCGATGGGAAAGAGCCACAGAACCGTTGTCAGAACCTTCGTGCAGAACCGTTGCCGAGAACCCTCGTCTAGACCGCCTGCGCGACGCGCTCCATCTGGAACACTTCGATCACATCGCCCACCTTGACGTCGTTGAAGTTCTGCAGGCCGATGCCGCACTCGAATCCCGCCTTCACTTCGGAAACATCGTCTTTGAAGCGTCGCAACGAGGCCAGCTTGCCTTCCCACACGACGACGCCGTCGCGGACGAGCCGAGCCTTCGCGTCTCCTTGACGGCTGATGCGACCGTCGTTGACCGCGCAACCTGCGATGGTCCCGACCTTCGGCACACGGAAGGTCTCCCGGACGGTGGCGTTGCCAATCCGCACTTCCTTGAAGGTCGGGTCGAGCATGCCCGCCATCGCCTTCTTGATCTCATCGGTCACGTGGTAGATGACCGAGTGCATGCGGATGTCCACCTTCTCGCGTTCGGCAACTTCGGCGGCGTTGCGATCGGGCCGGACGTTGAAGCCGATCACGATGGCGTTCGACGCGGTGGCGAGCAGCACGTCCGACTCATTGATGGCCCCGACCGCAGAGTGAATGATCCTGATCTTCGTCTTCTCGTCCGACAGCTTAGCCAGCGTATCGGCCAGCACTTCGGCCGAGCCCTGCACATCGGCCTTGATGATGAGCGGCAGCTCTTTGACGCCGCCCTCGGCCAACTGCTGCTGAAGGGATTCGAGCGTGAGCCGCGATCCCTTCGCGCCAAGGTGTTTCTCTTTGGCCTGACTCTGACGGAACGTTGCGATCTGTCGCGCCTTGGCGGGATCGCCCACAGCCTGGAACGAATCGCCAGGAGAGGGAAGCGCCTCGAGACCAAGCAATTCGACCGGTGTTGAAGGACCAGCCAGCTTGAGGTTGCGCCCACGGTCGTCGATGAGCGCGCGAACGCGGCCAACGACAGGACCGGCGATCACGCTGTCGCCCACCCGAAGCGTGCCGTCCTGGACGAGAACGGTCGCAACCGGACCGCGGCCGCGATCGAGTTTCGTCTCGAGCACCGCACCCACGGCACTGCGCTTGGGGTTGGCCTTGAAATCGTCCATCTCGGTGACGAGCAGAATCATCTCGAGCAGCGTGTCGAGGTTCTGCTTCTTCTTGGCCGACACTTCGACGAAGACGGTCTGGCCGCCCCACTCCTCAGGCATCAGACCAAGCTCGGTCAGCTGACGCTTCACCGGCTCGGGATTCGCGCCGGGTTTGTCGATCTTGTTCACCGCGACGATGATCTTCACGTTCGCGGCCTTGGCATGATCGATCGCTTCCCTGGTCTGGGGCATCACGCCATCGTCGGCGGCGACCACCAGCACCACCACGTCGGTGACCTTGGCTCCGCGCGCGCGCATCATGGTGAACGCCTCGTGGCCCGGCGTGTCGAGGAAGACGACGCTCTTCTTGTCGCCCACGGGCACGAGGTACGCACCAATGTGCTGCGTGATGCCGCCGGCTTCCCGCTCGGCCACGCGAGTTTCGCGAATCGAGTCCAGCAGCGTGGTCTTGCCGTGGTCGACGTGACCCATGATGGTCACGACGGGCCAGCGCGGGACCAGGTCTTCCGCGTTGGCGGTCTTGTCGCTCTCTTCGAAGATTTCCTGTTCGAAGCTGCGTGTCTGGATGTCGGCGCCGAATGTGGCGGCGATGGTTCGAGCGGTCTCGAGGTCGATGACCGAATTGATAGTCATCATCATGCGGCGGTCGAGCAGCGATTTCAGCACATCCTTGACGCGGATCTCGAGCCGATCGGCGAAGTCCTTCACCGTCATGCCCTCGGCGAGCATGATGGTCCGCGTAATCGCGACTGGCGCCGCCGGCGCCGCGACCGCAGTGGGACGGGCCACGACTTCGCGCTTGGCGCCCGTCGGCCTGGGCCCAGATGGTCGCTGCGGGCGGAACGGTGGACGACCGGGCGCCCGAGGCGGAAGACCGGTCGCAGGCCGCACCGGCTGCGCGGGGAGCGGTCGTGGTCCACCAAGCATCGCCGCCGTGTTGCTGGCTGGCGGACGAGGCATCGAGGGCGGCCGTTGAGCGGCCGGTCTCGCAAGGTTCCCTGTGGCCGCGGGCAACGGACGCTGAGGCGCCGGCGGCACGACTCGCGGTGGCTGAGGCGCCACTGGCCGTCGCGGCTGGAGTGGCGGCGCGCTCGGCGGCGCCTTTCCTGGCTCTTCGACACGCAGTCGAATGCTTGGCGGCACGAATCGTCCCGCCTTCTCGGCGGTTGAAGGCTCAGCCGCAGCGGCTTCGGCAGCTGTGCTCGGCGCCTCGCCGACGGCCCCCGCTG
>JBOGIV010000099.1:0-3773 GCA_050747925.1 Vicinamibacterales bacterium | reverse complement strand
CACGAAAAGGGAATCATCCATCGGGATATCAAGCCGTCCAACGTGATGGTGACCCTTCATGACGGCACGCCGGTTCCCAAGATCATCGACTTCGGCGTCGTCAAGGCCACCAACCAGCGTTTAACGGAAAAGACGCTGTTCACAGCGTACGGGGAGTTCGTAGGAACGCCGGCGTACATGAGTCCCGAGCAGGCGGAATTGAGCGGCCTGGAGCTCGACCGTCGCAGCGACATCTACTCACTCGGTGTCCTGCTGTACGAGTTGCTGACAGGGACGACGCCATTTGAAGCCGAGAACCTGCGTTCCCGAGCGTTCCTCGAGATCATGCGGATTATTCGCGAAGACGATCCGCCGACGCCGTCAGCGCGATTGAACACGCTGGGAGAACGACTGGCCGAAGTCGCGAGCCGCCGTCAGGTGGAGCCGCACGCGTTGGCGAAACTGGTGCGCGGGGACCTCGACTGGGTCGTGACGAAAGCCATGGACAAGGATCGCCGCCGGCGATACGACTCGGCATCCGCGCTTGCCGATGATCTTGCCCGTCACTTCCGGCACGAGCCCGTCAGTGCGCGAAGGCCAAATCCGGCGTATCGCCTCCGCAAGTTCGCCAGACGGAAAAGAGGGCCTCTCCTGGCGGCGGCCGCCGTTGCGATCGCAGTCGTGGCGGGCGGTGCCGTCGCACGGATGGGAGGACTCGCCGGCTCGCCGACGCAAGGCGCTCCAACACGACGTTTGTTTCTCGATAACGCCGGGAACTGGAACGCTGCCCGTCCGACGCAGGATGGCCGTCACGTGCTGCGGTACGATCCTGATCGCCGCGGCTATGAGCTCGCAGAGGTCGAGTACATGTCGCGCGACGTGACGAGCGCGTGGTCACCCAGGAACGTGATCCGAGCAGGCGAGGGATCTGTCTTTGGGCAGTCCAGGCTGCTGACGCATGCGGGCCCTGATCCTCGACCCCGCTTGTTCGTGGATCACAGCCTGGCGCCGGACGGGAAACAGATTGCCGCCGTACACTGGATCAGCTCCAATCCTGATCGGGCACCGAGCCGGGAGAGCGACGGTGGGTGGGAGCTCCGACTGTTCACGGTCGGGGGTGAGGGAGAGGGCCGTCTTCTCGACCGATGGGGACCGGGGTACCGCGTGCAGGTGTTCGGGTGGGCGCCCGATCGTGCCAGCGTGTGGGTGTTCGTGATGCGGCCGGACCGGGCGGCGGAGATCGCGTCGGTGGCCCTGGCGGGCGGTTCACGGCGGGTACTCAGGACGCTCGCATGGCGGAGCCTGACGCAGGCGCCATCGCTATCCCCAGACGGGCGGTTCGTGGCCTTTCACGAAGTGGAGCGTCCTGACAGTCCGGGCGACCTCTTCCTGGTCGCAACCGACGGTTCCGGGGAAGTCCGGGTCGAGCACCCGGCGGACGATTCCCGACCGATGTTTACGCCCGACGGCTCCGGCCTCGTGTTCCGCAGCACGCGCTCGGGAGGTGACCTCTGGTTCCTTCCGGTCGCGAATGGACGCCCCGCCGGCGAGCCGCGCCCGGTATGGAGCGACATCGGTCCCTTCGGAGTGGCGGACGTCTTTGGCCAGAACGGAAGCCTGATCTACTACTTCGCAACGGAACGGTGGGAGGTCTACACCGCCGGCATCGATCTGACGCGTGGGATGGTCGGCGCGCCCGAGCGCATCCAGCCTCGTGCCGGCGACATGAACACGGCCCCTGCCTTCTCACCCGATGGCCGGTCGCTGGCCCACCTGCGGGACCGCGGTCGTCGCCTGGTGCTGCGGGAACTTGCCACTGGTGTGGAGCGGGAGTTTCCAATCGCAGGGTCATTGGTGGCTCCCCAGATCGATTTCTGCCCCGATGGCCGCGCAGTGATCGTGACAGGAAGAGGAGAAGGTCTACAGGCCTTTCGCGTGAATCTCGATCGCGGTGGTGCCGAGCGGTTGCCGATTACGACCTGGCGTGCCGTCTGCGTCGGGGATGGCCGTGAGATCGTTTATCTGCGGCAAGGCGACGTTGTCCGCCGATCGCTCGTGACCGGCGCGGAAACAACACTGAACGATGGTCGGGCTGAAGACCCGTCTTTCTCTCTGTCTCGTTCGCCTGACGGGATGAGGATCGCCTTCGTTGGTCGCAGCGATAACCAGGCCCAAGTGCTCGTCATGCCCGCAACTGGCGGCCAGGCTCAGACCGTTGCGACGTCACCGATCTATCGCGGCGGCCCGAACTCGTGGACCGAGTTTCACGGCATCATGTGGCTGCCAGGCGGAGAAGGCTTGCTCATTGCCCGACCGTCGGATGCGAAGGCATTCGGCGATGCCGATCCCGAAATCACATTCTGGCGTGTGTCGTTCGATGGCAGTCCGGCCTCCCAGGCGGGGCGCATGCGGTTGCCGGCCTACGAGGGCGGCTTCCGCGCCGCGGGGAACTACAGTCTCCATTCCCGATGGTTCCCGCATCGCCTTCCTGCGGCACGCCGGCCTGGTCGCGCAGTTGTGGGCCATCGACAATCTGATGCCGTTCATTCGATCTGGAGCTGTGGCCGTCAGTCCGCTCCGCTGAACGCGACCGCGAGCGGGCCCGGCACGAGGGCCTTCAGCGTTCCTATCGTCTTTTGTAGGGGGTGCTGCATGTTGCGAATGTCGTTGATGTGTGTCGCCGTGAGCCTGGTCATTGGGCTGGAGGTCAACGCTCAAGACCTCGTACTCACGAACGCTCAGATCCTCGATCCCGCCACGCGGACCAGTGTCCGAGGGTCGCTGTGGATTGAGGGCGGTCGCATTGCAGGACGCGGCCCCGAGCCGCCCGCCACGGCCCGAGGCGAGCGTCTCGATCTCAAAGGGCGCTGGGTCATACCCGGACTGACCGATCTGCACACGCATTCGTACGGCAATGCCGCGCCCAGGGACGCCGCTGACAGGGTCGGCACGCAGGCCATCGCCATGCGTGTGCTGCGCGCCGGCGTCACCGCACTGCTCGACCTGTTCGATGACGAGGATGCCATTCTGTCGCTGCGAGACCGTCAGCGAGCGGGCGAGTTTGGAGGCGCCGAAATCTTTGCGGCGGGGCCCGGCTTCACCGCCACCAAAGGGCACCCTAGCCAGATTGGCATTCCGACACGATTGATCGACTCTCCTGCGGACGCGCGCAAGCAGCTTGCGGAGCTCGCGGTCAAGCGGCCTGATGTCGTCAAGGTTGTCTACGATCACGCCAGTTTTGGTCCGTACCCGCCCATGCCGAGCATCGATCGCGCCACTCTGGAGGCTCTCATCGCCGCAGCGGCGGAGCATGGGCTCAAAACAATCGTGCACGTCGGATCGTGGGAGGACGTCGGTCACGCCGTACAAGCCGGTGCAACCGCCGTCACGCACGTTGCACGAGACGGGATGGTACCGGATGGCGTCGTGGCACTCATGGCCGCACGCCGGACCTACCACATTCCAACCCTCACCGTGCATACGGAACGTAATGAGCTTGCCGACAACCCAAGCCTGATCGATTCCCCGCTCATGGTCGCGCTCACAACAGAAGCGATCCGCGCGGCCTACCGAAAGGGGCTCTCCGGGCGTACACCGGAGCAGGCCGCCCTTCAGCGCGCTGCCACCGCGACTGTCATCGAGTCTGTTCGACGGCTTCACCGCGCTGGCGTTCCGATGTTGACCGGCACGGACGGGGGCAACTGGGGTGTGGTCCAGGGCTACTCAGTCCACCGTGAGCTCATCCGGTTGGTAGAGGCGGGCCTTTCGCCGTGGGACGCGTTGGCGTCCTCCAC
>JBOGIV010000098.1:0-4846 GCA_050747925.1 Vicinamibacterales bacterium | reverse complement strand
TTCATCCAGCCCGATGCGTTCGAGATGAAGAACGTCACGCTGCACGACACCCGCGGGAACAACGAACATAACCACCTGGACGGCGACAATCGGGGTAGCTCCATCTGGATGAGGGGTTCGTTCTCCGCCGGCTGGAGCTGGCGCGCGCCATTGCACCTGGTGGTATCTGGAAGCTTTACGGCACGGCGGACGCACTGGGCAGGACCCATTTACGATCGCTTGACGGCGCCTGATCCGCAGTTCGGGCCGGCCCGCGTCACGCTGGCCAACGGCACGACCCAGCCCAATCCGCTGGCCACCGCCATTCGCTTCGCGTACGCGACACGCGGCGAAGGCCAGATCGCCAACCCCATCATGATGCCCCTCGGGTTAAAGATCGCGCGCGAGTTCGCGTTCTCGGATCGCAAGAAGCTCGAATTCGGCGCGAACATCCTGAACGTCTTCAACCAACCCGAGTTCTATCAGTTTGCCGCCAATGCAAACCAGCGCTACAGCCCCAACTTCACGACTTATCGCAGCCAGCAGCCCGCTCGGGCATTCCAGATGCTGATTAAATACAAGTTCTGAGAACGACGCCCTTAGGCGCCGGCAACTAAAGCGTCCTCGCCCGAATCGGGGCGAGGACGTCTGGTCAGCGGGCGCGGCTGTTGACGCGTCGTGCCGAATACGACGATGCAGACGCCCGCCGCAGCGTGGACCTGTGGAACGCGTTAGATGTGCGATTGCAGCGGTTCGTGCATTCGCTTGCCGTGGGTAAGTGACATCAGCACGACATCCGAGGTCACAGGCGCGCGGCGGAACATATCCACACCGATCGCATCGGCGATCGCGTTCAGTGTTGCGCCGAATCCGGCGCCGACCGGCGGCTCGCCGACGCCACGAGCGCCCACCGGGGTTTCGGGATCCGGAATGTCCAGCGCGACGGCTTTCATCTCGAGCGGCACGTCCAGAATCGTCAACGGCTTGCTGTGGTGGAAACGGCGCGCGAGTGACAGCCCATAGTGCGGGTCGTAGACGATCTTCTGATAGATCGCGTGCGCGATGCCGAGGCAGCACCCGCCGTTGATCTGGCCAACCAGACTGCGGGGGTTGACGACCGATCCGACGTCGCCGACGCCAAGCCAGTCCACCAGCGTCACCACGCCGGTCTCGACGTCAACCTCAACTTCGGCGAAACCGGCGACAAAGGAGTACGTATCGCCGTCACGCGGATAGTTGTCTTTGGCCACGCCCATGAGTCCAAGCCCAACGTTGAGCGTCGCGGCGGCTTTCGTAACCGCGTGAATGTCCGCGGGCAGCTCGTGCCCGTCGAAGCGCCCGCCAAGCTCGATGGCACGGATCGCGGCCTGCGGGTACGTCAAGCCCCGGCCGGGACTGCCAGTCCGGAACACGCGTTCACCGCCCAGCTCGTAATCGCTCGGCGAACCGCCGAGATCGTTTGCGGCAATCTCCTGCAGCTTCCGCTTGGCGTCCATCGCGCCCGCATGGTTCGCTCGGGTCATGGCGTGGGTTGTCTGGCTGCCCACCGAGAGACACGACCAGGGCAGTCCCTTGCTCGTGTCACCCCAGATCACTTCAACCTTTTCCCACGGCATCGCCAGAATGTCGGCCGCGACACGAGCGAGATCGATCACCGAGTGCGTCCCGAGGTTGCCGACTCCGGACTGAACGTAGAGCTTGCCATCCGGACGAATCGTCATCAGGCCGTCGAAGCCGACCGATCCCGCTCCATGCGGGCCGACCGCGACGCCGACGCCGCGAACTTTCGACCCCACTCGCTTGCCCGAGCGCGCAGCTCTCGTCGTCCAGTCGAACAGCTCCGCGCCGCGATCGAGGGCCTGCTTCACAAACGCGCTCGTTACATGACGCCGCTGCCCCTTGGCGTCGGGCGGCCCATAGATCGCCTTCCCTTCGGGTGAATTCATGCGGCGAATCGCGACTTGATCGATGCCGAGCTGCTTGGCGGCCTTCGTGATCACTGGTTCGATGATGCCGTTGGCCTGCATCGGGCCCGGGGACCGCTGCTGCGTGCGAGGCGGCGTGTTCGTGAGCACGTTGACCGCTCGCCACCGCATCGAGGCAGGCTGATAGATCAACGAGGCCGCATTGCCTGCCGACCGGTGATCGCCCATCGGACCGTACGGCCCGCTGTCTTGAACGATGAAGATGTCGAGGGCCGTGATGCTGCCGTCTTTGCGGAAGCCGACTTTGGCGCGCCCGACCATGTTCGTGCGCGCGCGACCGATGTAACTCTCTTCTTCGCGGCTGATCCGCATCATCACCGGAGCGTTGGCTTTCTTGGAGAGCAGGGCCGGAATCGCCATCGAGACGGCGCCTCCGCCCTTACTCCCGAAGCCCCCGCCGGTGTACTCGCAGATCAGCACAACCTGCGACGGCTCGATGCCCACCCATCGCGCGACACCATCTACGGTGCGGATGACGCTTTGAGTGGAGCAGTGGAGGTAGAGCTTGCCGTTGTCCCAGTAGGCCATCGCGCTCCGCGTTTCGAGCGGATGGTGCCCGGTGGACGGCACGACGAAGGTTTCGTCGACGACAAGTTCGGCCGTCTTGAATGCCGCTTCGACATCGCCAAACGACCATTCCTCGATGGCTTTGCCGATTGGCAACTGCCCGTCGCCCGCGGATGCGAAATCTTCGGCCGTCCACTTCAGACGTTGGACCGTCGGACGAGCGGGCTGTCCGCCGGAAGCCGGTGGCGCCGGTACCCAGATGTTGCCGTCGGTCCGCGCGTCTGGCCCATCGGGTCGCAGGCTCTCGACCGGATCGATGACGAAGGGCAGAGGCTCGAGGTCCACACGAATCAACTCGACGGCCTCTGCGGCGACCTCTTCGCTGACCGCCGCCACGGCAGCGATGGGCTCGCCGCCGTACAAGGGCTCGTCGGTGAGGCACTTCTCTGCGCCGCCAAGATCCGGAACGTCCCGAGGAGTCAGGATGGCTTTGACGCCGGGCAGCGCCATCGCGGCGCGCGCATCGATGTCGAGAACGCGCGCGTGCGGTCGTGGGCTTCCCAGCAGCTTGCAGAAGAGCATGCCGTCGGCGCGGAAGTCCTCGGCATAGCGAGCCCGGCCGGTGACCTTGGCCACCAGGTCCGGCGTGGTGTAATCGCTGCCGACAAGTCGGTCTGCCACGTTGCCTCCGATCGCTCTCTTGCTTCTGTCTTCTTTCTTCTGTCTTCCGGCGTCTGATTATACTGACGGATCTCCTTCGTCACGCTTCTCACCGCGCTGGTTGGCTTCGTCCTGCTGGCGCTGACCATTCGCCAGGTCGGGTGGAGCAGCGTCGTCTCGGGCATCGCCAGCCTCGGATGGATGTTCGTGATCGTCATCGCCCTTGGCGCGCTACGGGCGGCGATGCGCGCTCGAGCGTGGATGGTGTGCGTACAAGCCGCAAACGCCAACGCGCAACGACGAGCGGGGGAGTCACCACGACTGTCGTTCATCGATGCGTTCAACGCATTGCTGGCGGCCGATGCGATCGGCAACGTGACTCCGCTTGGTCTGCTCGCCAGCGAGCCCGCGAAGGTCATGATGGTGCGCTCGCGGCTGTCCACTGTCACCAGCATCGCGACGGTGGCGATCGAGAACGCCTGCTATACGGTTTCGGTACTCTTCGTCCTGTTGACCGGCACGTGGCTCTTCTCGCAGCGCGCGAACCTGCCGCAATCGCTGGAGCGCGCCGCCGAAGTGGTCGTCGTGAGCGCGATCGCCGCCGCACTCGGCACGCTGTGGGCCGCTCGAAATCGACCGGCGATTCTGTCGCGCTTCGGGCCCGTCATCGCGATTCTTGGCGGCCGCGCTCACGCGCCAGCCGACAGGCTGCGCGAAGTCGAGACGAAAATCTACGACGCGGCTCATTGGCCGTTATCGCGGCTCGCGCACATCGGCGTATGGGAAGCCCTGTTTCACGTGTTCGCCGTCGCCGAGGTCTGGTTGGTGCTGCGGGTGGTCCCAGGTGGAGCTCAGACGACGCTGGTGGATGCGTTTCTCATGGAAAGCGCCGGTCGTTTCGTCACGGTGGCGTTCAAGTTCATCCCATTCCGGTTGGGTGTGGACGAGGCCGGATCGGGTCTGGTCGCGCAAGTGGTCGGCATTCCGGCGGTGACGGGCGTCACGCTGGCGCTGGTGCGGCGGCTCCGCATCTTCGTCCTCAACGCCGCCGGCCTTCTGATCCTCGCGCGTAGGCGATAGAGTCAGCTATCAGTCCTCAGCTGCCGCCACATTTTGTGGAGGCAACCCTTCAGCGTTGCCTATTAGAATCCACGGTCTGGAGAACCGCATGACTTCGATCAGAAGCACGACCGCCGCGTGCGCGCTGGCCACCCTGGCGATCACCGTCGCAGTGCAGCTCGAGACGAGACCGTCGGCGCAGGCGCCCAGCACCATCGATCCCGCGCTCTACAGCGGCATGCGCTACCGAAATGTCGGCCCCTCTCGAGGCGGCCGCTCGATCGCGGTGGCCGGCAGCGATGCGCGCCCGAACGAGTACTGGTTTGGCGCCACCGGCGGCGGCGCGTGGAAGACCACCGACGGCGGCAACACGTGGGCACCGATGACCGACGGCCACATCACGGCTTCGTCGATCGGCGCGATCGGCGTCTGCGAAGTCAACCCCGACATCGTCTACATCGGCGGCGGCGAGTCCGACATTCGAGGCGACATCATCATGGGTGACGGCGCCTACAAGACCACCGACGCGGGAAGAACATGGGCCGCCATTGGACTCAAAGATTCGCAAGTGATCGCCAAGCTTCGTGTGCATCCGACCAATTGCGACACGGTGCTGGCCGCGGTGATGGGGCACGGCTTCGGCCCCAGCCCCGAAC
>JBOGIV010000097.1:0-21836 GCA_050747925.1 Vicinamibacterales bacterium | reverse complement strand
GTCGTTGGTCCCCCAGGCACGAAGCCAGATTGACCAGCTGAAGAAATACTGCCTGGACAGGTAGAACCGTGGAACCCTGAAGCCCGAGCTACGATGTCCCGGTGGCAGCCAAGGCCGAGTCGGAAGTCGTCACCGTTGACGGACGCGACGTCGCTGTTTCGAATCCTCAGAAGGTGCTGTTTCCCGACGCGGGCCACACCAAGCTCGATCTGGTTCGCTATTACCTCGCGGTCGCCGACGGCGCGCTGAGAGGCGCGGGCGGGCGGCCCAACGTCCTGGTCCGCTATCCCAACGGCATCGACGGCGAGTTCTTTTACCAGAAGCGCGCCCCCGATGCCCGCCCCGATTGGATCGAGGTGGCCACGCTCTCGTTTCCGTCTGGCCGAACCGCCGAGGAAATCGTGCCGCGCAATTCCGCCGCGCTCGCGTGGATGGCCAACCTCGCGTGTCTCGAGCTGCATCCCCATCCCGTCCTCGCTGACGATCTCGATCACCCCAATGAATTGCGCGCGGACCTCGATCCCGTTCCCGGTGTGGAGTGGCCGCAACTCCAAGAGGTCGCACGCGTCGTCCGGGCCACGCTCCAGGATTTCGGCCTGGTTGGTTGGCCGAAGACGTCAGGCTCACGCGGCATTCACATCAACGTGAGAATCGAACAACGGTGGACGTTCGACCAGGTCCGGCGCGCGGCAGTGGCGTTGGCGCGAGAGGTCGAGCGGCGCGCGCCGGCCATCGCCAGCAGCAAGTGGTGGAAGGAGGAACGCCACGGCGTTTTCATCGACTACAACCAGAACGCGAAAGATCGCACCGTGGCGTCGGCCTACTCAGTGCGCCCGAAGCCGGATGCGCGCGTCTCGGCGCCGCTGACCTGGGACGAGATCGATGACTGCAATCCAGCGGATTTCACGATGGAGACGATGCCCGCCAGATTTGCGAAGGTTGGCGATCGTCACAGAGACATCGATCGTCATCCGTGTTCGCTCGATGCGCTGCTCGAGTTGTCGGCGCGTCACCGCAGCGAAGGGCTTGGCGATGCACCGTGGCCGCCGCAGTACAAAAAGAAGCCGGGAGAACCGACCCGCGTGCAGCCATCGCGGCGGGCCAGGCCGAAGCCGGAGCCACGAACCGGCCGCCGTGTCTCGAAGCATCCGTTGATTGAGATTGGGCGCGCGCTGAAGAAAGCAGACGCGCTGGCTGGACTCGATCGATGGAAGGCGCGACATCCCGAAGCGGCTGCCCGTCTGGCGCCGCCGGACGTGCTGGTCGATTCGATGCGCGGGCGATTCACGACATGGACACGCGTGCGGGTCAATCTGCACCACGTCCCCGAAGAGTTGCGTCCAGCGCAAGAGCCGCTCGATCCGAACGACGATCCTTCCCAGCAATGGTCGGAGGCAGACATTGCTGAATGGAAGAAGCGGAGGAAGAGTAGAGGCGGGTCTGAAGACCCGCCTTAGGCGCCCGGCAGGATCCTACTTCCTCTCGCGCACTGCGACGCGCCCGACGACGCGGACCCATTTCACGGCGCCGCTCGCATCTCTGATGAACTCGATCGACTGACCGCGCTCGTTACCTGCCGTCACGACGGCGCGGTCGGGGCCGTAGAATGCGACCGGCATCTCGGCTCGTGGATCGCCAGTCGTCGGTTGCTCTTGGACAATCAGCCTGCCACCCTCGGCCCTCACGACCACGGCGTTCATCGGTCGCAAGAATCGTCCGACGTACGCCGTGAGATCCGGCTGTGTCGCAAGCGGCTCGGCCGTCGGCAGCGTCTCGACCAGGCCCCGATGCGAGATCGCCTGATTGGGAGCGAAGGTCGCACCGTGATACGCCGTCAGCGCCGCACGCTCCACGTCCTGAATCAACCGCCATCCGTTCTGCGCGTTTGTCAGGATCCCAATCGCAAAGTTCCGCTCGGGGACGATCTCGAGGAGCAGGATGTGCCCTCCAAGCGTCCCGCCATGCGCGGCGACTCGTAGTGGTCCAACGCTGCGCAGATGCCAGCCGATGCCGATGTCGTCGTCGGTCGCCTGCTTGTGCAGGTGCGGCGCTCGCATCTGCTCCAGCGATGCGCGGGTCAGGACACGCGCGCCAGTCGCGCTCGTCCCATCACCCATGTGGAAGCTCGCATACTTCATCAGATCCCTGATGCAGACTCCCACACCGCCCGCAGTCACGCTGGTTGAGGGTGAAAACGGCCGGTTCAGCGTCGGCCCACGCTGGGGTCCGTTCGCATGGCCGGCGGCAAAGCGATTGACGATGAAGTCGCCAGCGGTAGTGCCGGCGTGCTCCAGGCCAAGCGGCGTGAAGACGAGCTCGCGCATGGCGCGATTGATCGACACGCCGGTCACCTCTTCGATGACCCGGCCAGCCACGCTGAACCCGGCGTTGTTGTAGCTCCACGCCGCACTCCGCGGCGCCACCTGCATCAGATCGGGAATCACCGACGCCACGAAGTTTCTCAGCGTGTCCTCGCCGCGCTCGGGGCCCGACACCTGGCCTTCCCATCCGCTGGTGTGCGTCAGCAGGTTCCAGACGGTCGCCTCTCGACTGACCGCCTCGTCGCGAACGCGAAAGTCGGGAAGGTACGTGCGCACCGGCGCCTGCAGATTCACCTTGCCCTGTTCGACGAGGCGCATCATCGCGGTCGCGGCAAAGGTCTTCGAAATCGAGGCGACAGGGAACACCGTATGGTCCGTCGTGGGCATTGGATCATCGATGTTGGTGACCCCAAGGCCCCGCGTCGTGACAACGCCGTTCTCGATGATGCCGATCGCGACACCAGGCACGCCGAATTCGCGCATCTTGGATTCGGCGAACGCCACGATGGTGTCGAACTTTCCCCGGCTCTCCGGCGCCTGGGCGTCGATGGCCGGACGACCGAGCAGCACGAACAGGATCGCTCCAGTGATGGCGTGTGTTCTCATGTGAGTCCCGCTCCGAAGACCTTCTCCAACTCGTAGGGTGTCGTGACTTCGAGCTGATCGTATCGGCAATCCTTCGGCTGCTTATCCGGACGCCAGCGCAGAAACGTCGCCGCGTGCCGGAAGCGATCGCCCTGCAGGTGGTCGTACTTGACCTCGCACACACGCTCGACTCGCAAAGGCTCCCAAGAGAGATCCTTGCCGGCGCTCCACCGGCTGTATCCTCCGGGCATCCGCGATGTCGCGCTCGCTTGGTACTCGGCCCATTCGCGCCACGGATGATCGTTCAGGGCGTTGCGCCGGAGCGGCTCGAACTCGATCGCCAGCTCCTTGCGCCTGACCACCGTGAACGACGAGGTCACGCCGACGTGCTGCAGTTTGCCGCGATCGTCGAAGAGGCCGAGCAGCAGCGAGCCGATGGCGTCGTCGACGTTTTTGTACCAGCGAAACCCCGCTACGACGCAGTCAGCCGTTCGCGCGTGCTTGATCTTGATCATCGCGCGCTTGCCCGGCTGGTAAATAGCCGCTTCCGGCTTCGCGATCACGCCGTCAAGGCCCGCACCCTCGAACTCTTTCAGCCACTCGGCCGCCCGATTGCGATCGCGCGTCATCGGCGTCAGATAGATCGGCGGCGTCGTCTTCGCCAGCAGCGTCTCGAGCCGTGCCCGGCGGTCACGCTGCTGGTGTGACAGCAGACTGCCTCCAGCGACGCCCAGGAGATCGAACGCGACAAACGCTGCGGGCGTCTCCTTCGCGAGCTTGGCCACCCGCGACGCGGCTGGATGAAGCCGCATCTGGAGCGCGTCGAAGTCGAGCCCGTGCGGCGACGCGATGACGAGCTCGCCGTCGAGGACGCAGCCCTCGGGCAGCCGCTCGAGAAAAACGTCGTGCATTTCGGGAAAGTAGCGGTCGAGCGGACGCAGGTCGCGGCTTTGGATGAAGACGTCGCCGGGGCCGCCTCGAAAGACGAGCGTGCGAAAGCCATCCCACTTGGGCTCGAACAGAAATCCGTCTGGCGGCGGCAGCTCGTCGGCGAGCTTGGCCAGCATCGGCTCTATGGGCGGCTGGGGGTTGCTGGGCACGAGTAGCACCAGGCATGTTACATTCCGCGACGTGCCACTTTCCAAGACGCATTTGCCGATTCTCAATGCTCACGAGACTCTCGCCGGGTTGCAGGCGCTGCGCACGCGGCAGCCGGTGACCTACTCGGCCTTCTATTCCAGCCAGCTCGGCGGCATCGTCACCGACCCCGCGTTGATGCTGATCCCGTTCGACGATCACATGGTTCACCGCGGCCACGGGATCTTCGATACCGCCGGTCTAGTCGGCGGAAGGATCTACGACCTCGAGGCACATCTCGATCGGTTCGAGCGCTCGGCCGAGCGCTCCAAGCTTCGACTGCCTCACTCGCGAGACGAGCGTCGCGACATCATCGTGGCGACGACGGCGGCGAGCGGACGACGGGATGGCGCGATTCGGTACTGGCTCTCGTCTGGCCCCGGAAGCCTCGAGCTGAGCCCAGCTGCGGGATCCGAGCCCGGGTTCTTCGTGATGATCTTCGCGGGCCTGTCGTATCCAGACCGCTGGTACACCGAAGGCCTCAAGGTGATGACCACCACCTATCCGATCAAGCCGCCGCTGTACGCCATCACCAAGACGACCAACTATCTCCCAAATGTCTTGATGCAGATGGAGGCCAAAGGGTCGGGGTTCGACAACGGGGTCTTCATCGACGCGAATGGCAACGTCGGCGAAAGCTCCAACATGAACGTCGCTTTCGTCAGCAACGATGGCGTGCTGATGCACCCAAAGTTCGACCACATTTTGTCGGGGTGCACGTCGCTTCGAATGCTGGAGCTCGCTCGCTCGATCACGCCGCGCGGCCAGCTGACGGGTGTGACGGTTCGCGATATCTCCGTCGCCGAGGCGCGAGCGGCGCGGGAAATGCTGCTCATCGGCAGCTCCGTCAAGGTCGCACCGATCGTGCAGTGGGACGATGATCGCGTGGGCAACGGCAAGCCCGGTCCAGTCGCCAGGATGTTGCTCGAGCTCATCGAGGAAGACATGCGGACGGGCGATCGGTTGATCGAGGTGCCGTACTCGTAGACCCGCCTGCTCGCGTGCTGGTCGTCGGCCACCTTCCGGCCGCACGCCAGCAATCGAGATCCGGTTTTACGCGGGCAGGTAAGTGGGAACGGGGTGACGCGTGTTGCGCCTGCGGTCGGCAATCAGGCGCGCAGACTTCTGCCGAGATTCGCCATTGTTGGTGTGCAGAACAACGGCACCGCTCTGCTGAAGCGCGGTGGACCGATGCCTGGCGATCAGACGTTGCTCAGCTTCGAGCCAATCGTCGAGATCGTGCCCGTCTTGCGATCCCTTCGCGAGATAGATGGCATAGGCCTCTCTAGCGATCTCCTCAGTCGTCGGTGTTCGCTCGCTCATCTCCAGTGAGTGCTCAAGGCCAGTGCTGAGACTGGACCCCGCGGCGACCCAGACGTGATCCGCCGTCTCGTATTGCGCTTGGGGGTTGGACATGGCTCCGTGCTCCTTTCGCACTCGGCAAACCGAGTCTCGGGGCCGGCATTTTGCAATTGGTACGCCGTAACATGACGGCGGCGATCCTCGCGACCTACCAGATTGCAGCTCCATGCCAGGCTTTACATTGGAGCGGCGGGGGGCACGCCATTATCTCTCAGCACGGGCGGTCTGCCCACAACTATCGGTAGCCAACACCGGGCCGACCAAGGGCATCACCGAAGGGCAGAAGACGAGCTCGAACTGAGGTCGAGACTCTGACTGGGAAAGACCGAAGAACCCAGGAGGCCAGTGGATCCTGTGGATCCTGCCTACGCGGTAACCTCCTGGCCGCGCTTCGAGTCGTGGTGAGAGTTTGGATTCAACGCCTCGTCATAGCGCCTACGGACGATTGCGTAGCACTCGTAGGACGCCGATTCGAGGCTCGTGCGGTTGGTGATGGTGATCCGTCCTCGCGAGTACTTGATGCGCGCCGCCTTCTGCAACGATGCGCTGGCCAGGCTCACCGAAGGTCGTCGAACCCCCAACATCTGGCCGAGGAACTCTTGCGTGAGCGGGAAATCATCGGCGTCAACCCGATCGCGCGTCATCAACAGCCATCGACACATCCGTTCTTCGAGCGAATGCAGTCGATTGCAGGCCGCGGTCTGCGCCAACATCGCGATGAGCGCGATGGTGTACCGGCGCACCATCCGGTTCAACCCTTCTCCACGGCGGGCCTCTTCCTGGAAGACGTCGATCGGCGCTCGCAACGAATCGCCGGGAATCTGGCTAAGCACGCGCCAGAGCGACTTGGGTGATCCAAGAAACGCCGGCAGCCCGATCATTCCTTTTCGGCCGATTGTGGCCGCCTCGACCGATTGCCCCCCGCCATGTCCATGACGAGCGACACGACCCCCGTCAGCGGAAAGTAGACGTAATCGATCGGCTTGCCTGTCGAGTAGATCGACTCTTTGAAATTGAGCCTCACCGGCTCGAGGATGCGCGCCAGGCGCTCGCCTTCGGCAGGCGGCAACTGCTGGAGGATGCGATTGCGGCGGTAGTCGCTCGTCACCATTGTCGCCCTCTGTTATCGACGTGAGGCGGTTATCAGCGGCACGACTCCACGCCGCTCAGTCAGGTCCCGAACACACATCTGGGTCGATGCAAAACCCATCCCTGAACAGCAGCCAAAGCCCGAAAATCTCGGCCTCAGGTCAACTTCGGATCTTCGTTTGCATGTGCCGATGGCTGGCCCTGCGCTTGCACCGCGAAGTGCTGGAGGAGCAGGCAGGATCGGCCTCTCCGCGCCGTCAGCTGTAGTCGATCTTCCCCTCGCCGCCGCGCCACGGTGGCCATCGACCCGCCCGGTGCGCTTCTCGTCGCCGACGATTTCGGCAAGACCGTCTGGCGTGTCCACGTGAGTACGCGCCTGACCGAGAACAGGTAGGAACGCCATGCCAACCAGGACTCCGCGAGCCGATCGGTCGAAGATCCGACCCAAGAAGACCCCACCGCGCCCCGCCGATCCGGAACGCGAAGAGTCGCTCGATCGAACGATCGAATCGACGTTTCCGGCCAGTGACCCTCCCTCGTCCATCCCGGATCCTGAGCCGAAGTTGCCGAGAAATGATGATGCCCGCGACTCGCACTGAGCGCGGCGTCTTTCGTGCGCCACGCGCGCTGCTCGTGCACTCGAAAGGAGGGCCTTGACGGACTCGCGTGCTTGGCAGAAGTGAAAGAAAAGGCGGCTGGTTGTTCGCGCGCCAAACGATAGCCGTCATTAGCGGCAGCACGGTAGTCAACGGGACGCTGTACGCAATCAACTACTCAATCTGTGGAAGCCGCTCTCGTTCGATCGTCAGAGACGCGCGGCTTCCCCGGCATGAAGCGTGGCATCCCACTTGGGCCACTCGGTTTTCGTCTGTACGTCCCTTCAAGGAATGGATGTGCGCGGCTCCGAGACCGCGCTCACGACCTGCAGCAATTCCTGACTCTCAGGAGGCTGGCGGCCATCGGTGCGGCTTGGAACGGCCTGCGCCAGATCGCTGAGTGAGAGGATGCCGACCAACGTCATGCCGTCGGTCACGACCGGCAGACGCCGGACCTGATGCTCACGCATGAGGTGTTCGGCGCTCGTCACCGGGTCTTCGGGACGGCACGTGCAGAGCTCGCGTGACATGACGTCAGACACGCGGATGTTCGACAGTGGCTCGCCTTGAAAGTAGGCGGCGATACAGATATCGCGGTCGGTGACGATACCGACGACGCGCCCGCTGCGGTCCACGACGGGCGCCGCACCGCAGTCGCGCTCCCACATAATGCGGGCGGCCGCATTCGTCGTATCGTCCAAGGTGCACACGCTGGGCGACGAGGTCATGAGATCTTTCACTTGCATTGGCTTGTTCTCCGTTAGAGGTGTTTGAAGTTTTGTACGCAAGAGGGCTGCCACCCCCAGTAGATGCGTCCACTGCTACACTCGCAGCGTGTCTTCACCCTCGGCTCTTCGAAGTTTGGAACCTGGGAGCGCGGGAACGTTGGAACCCCGTTCGTGGTGGGCGCGGGGCCTGATTTTCGAGAACTGCAGTTGCACGCTCGTTTGCCCCGGCCACCTGCACTTCCGCCAGCTCTGCACCCACGAACGGTGTCTGGGGTATTGGGCGCTGCGTTTCGACGAAGGCTCGTTCGGCGACGTGCCGCTCGGCGGCCTGAGAGCCGTCGTGACGTTCGACTGCCCTCAGCGCATGATCGACGGCAATTGGATCGAGGCGCTTCTTATCGACGACTCGGCCTCCTCGCCGCAGAGGCAGGCGCTCGAGTCGATATTGACCGGCGGTTCCGGCGGCCCTTGGGAGGTGCTGGCGCGATTCGTCGGTCGACGGTTGGAAACTCGCTTTGCGCCGATCGCGTTTTCGGACGAGGGCCCGACCAAGCGTGGATCGATCGCAGGTCTTTTCGAAACGGCCGTCACGCAGATTCGCGGCCGGGATCGCTCGAAACCGGTGCTGTTCGAAAACATCTTCAACCAGATTCATGCGTCAACCCAGGTGCTGGCTCTAGGGGACACCAGGTATGACGATGGTGTCATCAAGATCAGCAATAGCAACACGCATGGGCTGTTCTCGACGTTCGATTGGGCCATTGGTGTCCGTTCATAGGCCGCAGATGGCGCAGATGACACAGACGCGCTCGTAGCGGGACTCTATGCAGCACCATTGGATCCATGGCACCGAAACGCTCGCACTGACGACCGTCGGTTGGACGGCGATGATGAGCGTGATGATGGCACCAACGGTGGTGCCTTGGGTGGCAGCCTTCCATCGATTTGGGGTGATGGCAAAAAGCGCGCGTCGCTATCCGTCAACCATCTCGTTCGTCAGCGGGTACTTCGCCGTCTGGGCACTCTTCGCACTCGTCATCGCGCTGACGCACAGGACGATCGGGTCTCCAACCGGTTCAAGCGGCATCATCCTAATCGGCGCGGGTCTGTTTCAGCTCACCTCGCTGAAGCAAGCGTGCCTCAACCACTGCCGCAATCCTTTCAGCTTTCTGCTGGCGCGATGGAAAGACGGACCGCTGTCGGCATTCCGTCTCGGTGCGTCGCACGGCGCCTACTGTTGGCTGTTGCTGGGGGTTGATGATGACGTCGATCGCAGTGGGTTTCATGAGTCTGTGGTGGATGGCGGCGCTGGCGACCACAACGTTCGTCGAGCAAGCGACACCCTGGGGCGCGCGCCTGCGCGCCCCGGTCGGACTGGTGTTGATCGCTGGGGGTCTCGTCTATTTTCTTGCCAGCTCCTCCTGATGCCGGCGGTGCTGGTCGATTGCCTCGTTCGAACCAAAGTCTTCGAGCTCGAAGACTTGCCGGATCTCGATCTCGCCGTCCACGAACGGAACGCGCTTGGCCCAGTCGATAGCCTCCTGCTTCGAATTGGCTCGAATCAACCAGTAGCCGGCCATGAGCTCCTTGGTCTCGGCGAATGGGCCGTCGGTGACGGTGGGCTTCCCATTCTTGAAGTGCACGCGTGCGCCCTTCGAGCTCGCCTGCAGCCCTTCGCCCGCGAGCATCACACTGGCGTTCATCATCTGTTCGTTGAAGTTCCCCATGTCGGCCAGCTCTCTCTCGCTCGGGAGCACACCGGCCTCCGAGTCCTTGCTGGCCTTGACGATCATCATGAATCGCATGGCGTTTGCCCTCCTAATCTGACGTCGAACGGCGCTCGCCGGGAATCGACACGCGCAAGACGCCGCTCAGCAGCAAAAGCAAGAAGCGATCCCCTGAGCGGCCGCGGCCTAGCTTCGCGTGGGCATACAGCTTGCTGTCTTTATCGGCAGAGGGAGTCATGGCGACCATGAATCACGCTACGGCGATCCCAATGGGCAGTATCTCGGATTTCCTGAGGACGGCGACGAATCAATGGCGATGGGTCGCACTGCGAGGTGTGATTGCGATTGCCCTTGGGATGTGGGCGTTCCTCTATCCAGCCAT
The DNA here is from genome assembly GCA_050747925.1 of Vicinamibacterales bacterium. Classification (GTDB taxonomy): domain Bacteria; phylum Acidobacteriota; class Vicinamibacteria; order Vicinamibacterales; family UBA2999; genus 12-FULL-67-14b. The sequence continues at coordinate 11,909 of JBOGIV010000097.1, read as the reverse complement.
CACGCTGACGACGCTGGTGCTCGTGTGGGGTGCGTATGCGTTGGCCGATGGTGCCTTCGCGTTGATAGCCGCATGGCGCACCCGCGATCACGGCGGGCCGTTTTGGAGCTACGTCCTCGTGGGTCTCGCCGGGCTCGTTGCTGGCGTGCTCACGTTCATGTGGCCTGGCTTGACGACGCTGGTCCTGATCGCGTTCATCGCCTCGTGGGCGATTGTGATGGGCGTGCTTCAGATTGTCGCCGCCATCCGACTACGCAAGGAGATCCACGGCGAGCTGTGGCTGGCCCTTTCGGGTGTGCTGTCGGTGATGGTTGGTGCGTACTTTCTGCTTGCGCCAGACGCCGGCGCGTTGGCGATCGTGTGGATGCTCGGCGCCTACGCCTTGATCTTCGGCGGCTTCCTGCTGGCGTTCGCGTTTCGACTGCGGCGACTGCGAAGGGCAAGGCTTGATGCGGACGATTTCCGGCCCGCGCTCGATCCTACCGCACTCTCGTGAAGGTCATGGTTCCGACCCGTTGACCTCGACCATCCTCTTGCCAGAGGAGCAACGTGTCGCCGTTGATCGAAAAGTGCCTCCACGCCCCGGGCCCTCCGCCCAGCGTGACCATCACATCCTGGGGTGAGCGCGTTTCGAGTCCGAGATAGTTCAGCTCACCCTGGGCAGGTGTGGACGCTTTCGCCGTGAAGTCGAGCAGCACGACTCGGGGCGGCGTGGCGCCGGCTTCGCCAGGAGCCAACTCGGCGCGGATCACGATGTTGTTGAACTCGTCGAGTGTCAGTCGTCCGCTGGCGCGGCGTGGACCTTGTGCGTCGAGACTCACGAGCGTCCACTCGCCGCGGAGTTGTTGCAAGGGCGCCGAGGTCGCTTGCTGATTGCTTCCAGTGACTTGTGGGCGTCCGGCGCTACTGCCCAGGCACCCGCTCGCGGAGATGGTCAGCATCGCGATAAATGCCACGCGCTCAATAAGTGCCATTCGTTGATCCTAATGCCATCGGGGACATCTGTTCCACGTCACTCGCATCCGCTTCAGCACGTAGTACGGATCCCTCCTCTAGACTTCACGCCCGATCGGCGATGGCGTGCGTACCGGTCATCCGCGCGCAGTTCGCACTGACCTGAAAGGCCTTGTCGTAGTCGTTGCCGCAAACGTCGCAACGTGCCATGCTGGCCTCACCGATAGTTGCCGCTTCCCGGGCGGTCATTGAATTCAGGGCTGCGCTCAAGCACTTCGGCGTCGTCTTCGGCGCGAGGCATGCTCGATGGATCGTGCGGTCCGATCGGTCTGCCGTCGTTGTCAACCGCGTCGCCGAATGCAGCAGGCTGGTAGGGCGCTGACGACTCCTGACTGACGTCCCTACGCTGGCTCGCGAATTCGTCGTCGGCGTCGAAGATCTCGCTTCGTCTCTTGTTGGGAAAGGGAGCAAAGGGCATGCCGGACCGGCTGACGCTCGTCTCCGGCACGATCACGGTTTTCGTCGGCTGCGTCGTGCTCGCCGGCTGGGTTCTCGGTTCCACGGCAGCCGCGAGTGTCGTTGCCGGCTGGCGAGTGATGGTGCCGTGGACCGCGTTTGGATTTGTGTGCGTCGGGTTGGGACTTACAGCTGCCAGTCGATTGCGTCCCGACCGTCCGGTCGGCGCCGCCCTCATCCGCTTCCTGGCGCTCGCTACGGCGGTGGTGCCGCTAATCACGGTCGTCGAGTACCTGTTTGGGAATCGCTACGGGGTCGAGTCCTGGCTGGGCGTGTCGTTCGCCATCGACCCGCTCGATCCGTACGCCGGCCGGATGTCCGCGATTACGGCGCTTTGTTTCGTCCTGTTGAGCACGGGGTTGGGGGCACTCACCTGGACAGGAGACTGGGCAGCGCGAATCGTACGATTCGCCGGCGGCTCGGCGCTCACGATGAGTTGGCTGGCCGTTCTGGCCGTTTCCTTCGACGAAAGCCGGCTTGGCAACGTGGCGAGATTCCCGGGCATGGCGGTCCCGACGATTGCGCTCTTGACGATCGCCAGCGCCGGCATCCTCGCCGGTTCAAACCAGGTCGTGGCACGCCTCCGAGACGCCAGCGCCGACGTCGTGATCCCGAAATGGCTGCTCGCCGCCGCGTTCCTGTTTCCGATTGCCCTGGGCCGCGTGCAATTGCTGCTCGACGATCAAATCGACGACGAGCTTGGCGGAGCCATCATCACGGTCATCTGTGCGGTGGCCATCACGATTGCGGTCTGGACCATCGCGACGCGCATGCAAGGCCTGCAGCGGCTGCGGCTCGCGGTTCTTGCCGAGCTCGAAGCGAGGGTCGCTGAACGCACACGCGACCTCGGCAGCGCGAACGAACGGCTGAAGCAGAGTGAGGAGCGGCTCCGCGAGGCCGATCGCCGCAAGGACGAATTTCTGGCGACGCTGGCACACGAGCTGCGCAATCCGCTGGCGCCAATTCGAACCGGCTTTCAGTTGCTGAAGAATCCCGCGACACCGGAGGCGATCAAGACACGGGCCCATGAAGTGATCGATCGGCAAATGCACCAACTCGTGCGGCTGATTGACGATCTGCTCGACGTCAGCCGTATCACGGCCGACAAGCTCGAGCTGCGAAAAGATCGCATCGACGTGGTCGAGGTCGTTCAACATGCGGTGGAGACGTCCCGGCCGGCGATTGAGCGAGCCTCGCACAAGCTCGACCTGCGGTGGCCACCCGACCGCGTCGAAGTCATTGGCGACGCGACGCGGCTCACGCAAGTGGTCGCCAATCTCCTCCAGAACGCCTGTAAGTACACGCCGCGAGGCGGCCACATCGTCGTCTCGGTCGACTCCGATGACCGCCGCGCCATCATTCGGGTGCGCGACAACGGCGTCGGCATTCCGCCCGCGTTCCTGCCTCGGCTCTTCGAGAAGTTCTCGCAAGTGACGCCGGCGCTCGATCGCGCCGAAGGCGGACTCGGCCTGGGGTTGGCGCTCGTGCATGGCATCGTGACGCTACACCGCGGCTCGGTCGAGGCGCGGAGCGAGGGTCCGGCTCGTGGAAGCGAGTTTGTCGTGCGATTACGGCTGGCCGGAGAGGCGGTCGCCGGCGCGAGCGCGACAGCACCAGCGCAGGCACTCGACGCCGCCCGCACGATTCCCCGGCGCGTGCTGGTCGCCGACGACAACGCTGACAACGCCGACGCCCTGGCGGCGCTGCTCCGCTTGAACGGTCACGTCGTGGAAACGGCGCTCGACGGCGAAACCGCGTACATAGCCGCGGAGCGTTTCCGGCCCGAGGTGATGTTCCTCGACATTGGGATGCCGAAGCTGAATGGCTACGACGTGTGCCGAAAAATCCGGCAGCAAACCTGGGGGCGTGGCATTCGCGTGATCGCGCAGACGGGTTGGGGACAGGCGCACGATCGCCGGCGCAGCGAGGAGGCCGGTTTCGACGGCCACCTCGTCAAGCCGCTGGATCTGACGGCGCTCGACTCGCTCTTGCAACAGTAGAGCGGCGATGGTCGAAGGGGTCGCTACTAGCCGACGAAGGTCGCGGTCATCCCGGCCTCCTCATGACGAGCAGTGCCACGCCGGCTACCACCAGCAGACCGCCCGCGATCGGTGGAATCGCGACACGTTCATGCTTGTCGGCCGTGATCTCGATCGGTCCCGCATCGACGATGGTGTCTTTTCTCGTCCACGTGAGTCCGCCGTACAGCAAGCCGAGAAGACCAAGAACGACGAGCAGCACTCCAAGCATTCTCATGGTCGTACTCCTGATTTGCCGATTCTGCCTTCTGTCTTCTTAGAGGCCGCAGCCCATTTGGTTCGCGACAAACCACACCAGGATGATCGACACCGGCATGCCCAACAGCCACGCAATCCCGTACTCCACGATCGCCTCCTGACTAGAAAACTTGACCCTGAGGATTCTGACCAATTGGGTCAAGTTTTCTCGCCCCCGCGTCCCTCGACGATGCTCGGGACGGCCTGAGCGCGAGTCGAAGGCCGGAGGCGGGGCAAGACGACGCTGCCCCTAGCGTAGCGAGCGGTGCACTCGGCGCGGCCGGGACGCATCGCGTCAAAAACCGTCCCGAGACCGTACAGTTTCTTGGGAGGCGGAGCCGAATCAATCGTCTTCTCGGCGGTCTGAGGCGGAGCCTCGCTAGGTTTCACTGGAGATTCGAGCAAGGGGAATGCCAGCCGGTGGACAGAGGTTCTGCCCACAATCGGGAAGCTACTTACCCTTCTTGCGTCGCAGAAGGTCCACGCCGACCCGTGGATGATCGACCGTGCCTGTGACGTTGATGCCCACCAGAGTGCCGGCGCCGTCTTTCCGAAACAGAAAGTCGAACGGCATGAGCAAGACGCGTTTCACGCCCGTCTGCGTTGCCGACGCCGACGCGACCAGTCGGGCATCGCCGTTGAAATCCAGCGCGCCCGATTCGAGTGCATACGTGCCTGCCAACGCCACTGACGCGCCCGACACGTTGTAGGTGAGTCCCGTCAGCGTCACCATGCCGCCTTCGACGCGGAACGCCGTCGAGAAGTCGGACGCCACATCGCTGATCGACTGATCGGTCGGGCGCCCGCGACCTCGCCGACTGAGCTCATCAACTTTGTCTTGGATGCGATCGACCGTGAACCGCGCCGTCTTCACCGAGACCCGGCCGTCGAGGCGAATCTTCTCGACGACGTCGCGATCGCCCTGCGGCAGATCGAACGACGCATCGAGCTGCACTTGACCGGTCATCGCCGGCGGCTGCCTTCGAACCGTCAGGGACAGCACATCTTCCATCCGTGCGTCCTGGCTCTTCAGGCGCAGCAACACCCGTTTGCCTTTCACGCCTTTGGTTCCGACGATGTTGCCGGTGGCCTGAAGCTTCGACGCGCCCAGCCGCACGTCGACCCGCGTGAGCTCGACGTCTCCGTTGGCGCCGTCGACCAGCGCGTCATAGGACGTCGACAGCGGCATCGCCACGGCATTGAGTGTAGGAATTCGAAAGTCCGGCGTCTGCGTGTCCCCGGACGTGACGACGCGTTCGATCGTGCCCGTGTAGCGTCCGGTCGACGCCAGCGATCCGGCGATGCCTTTGATAGTGCTGAGGTCAGCTGAGAATGTAAACGCGCCCGACAGTGGCGTTTCACGCGGCTCGGTGGCGGCCCACGGCCCAAAGGTGCCCTGGGTCTCGATGGTGCCAAAGGGAATGGGATTGGTCAGCGTCGCCTTGAATGCCGCCTGCCGGTCAAACGCCAGATCGCTCATGGTGAGATCGAAAAGATCGAAGACGCGTGGATTCTTCTTCGCGTTCTTTGGCATCACCGTCAGTCGTGCGTCATGGGCCAGCAGGCGACGGATGATGACTCGCGATGGCTCCACCGATCGACCGCCCATCTGGGGCATGTCCTTGCGCCGGCCCGGCGGAATCGTCACTTCGAGTCCATCCAGGTGTACTTCATCCACGTCCTTGTCGAATAGGCGGCTCCAGCTCGTGTGGGTCGTAAACTCACGCACGACGATCAGGGGAGGAACGTCACTGCGGCCGAGGTGGCGAATGACGAGCCCCCGCCCTTTGATGTAAGGACGTGGCAACACGCCCACCTCCACGCCCTCCAGCGTGACTTCGCTGTCGAGCCCGCGAGACAGACTCTGGACGATCCGAGAGTGCACCTGGTCGGCGGATCGCCGGCTGACGACGATCGCCCCGGCGGCGAACGCCGAGACCACCAACCCGGCGATGATGATCCCGAGCTTACGTCTCACAAGGGAACCTACCCCTGGGACGCCTCTGAGTCGCTGATGCCACACTCCTTCATTTTGTTCAGGAGCGTCTTGTAGCTCACTTTGAGATATTCCGCCGCCTTGCGGCGATTCCACCTGAAGCGATCGAGGGCGTGCTCGATCGCCGCGCGCTCGGCGCGCTTGGCCGCCGACCGCGCGACGGCTTGCAGGTCGATGCCGTCTACGGACTCGTGTGGCAGTAAGGCTTGCTCTGGAGGCGTCTCTGCGACGGGTTCTGGTGGAGGCGGCGGCGGTGGCGCGGCCGATGGCGTCGCCGGCATCACCGGCGCGGCGCTGCGCGGTCCATTGTTCGTGGTGTTCGGGAGCGGCAGTTGCCGCAATCGAACCAGCTCATCGAGGATGAGCTTTTCCTCTTGCAGCACCACGAGCCGCTTCATCATGTTCTCGAGCTCGCGGATGTTGCCCGGCCAAGGGTATTCGATGAGCACATCGGACAACACCCGGCTCGGCCGTGGCGTCGGTCGCCGGTAGAGCTTCGAGTACTTGGCGAGAAAGAATTCGACCAGCGGCGGAATCTCCTCGCGCCGGTTCCGAAGCGGTGGGATCCACAGCTCGATGACCTGCAAACGGTAGTAGAGATCCTCCCGGAACGTCCCACTGCGCATCATCGCCTCGAGGTCACGATTGGTCGCGGCCAGGACGCGGACATCGACTTCCACGGAGCGATTGCTGCCCAGGCGCGTGAACTCGCGATCCTGCAGCACGTGCATCATCTTGACCTGGAGCGCCGGCGGCATCTCGCCGATTTCGTCCATCATGATGGTGCCGTGCTGCGCGAACTCGAACTTGCCGATGCGCGTGCTTCCGGCGCCGGTGAAGGCGCCGCGCTCGTGGCCAAAGAGCTCGCTTTCCAAGAGCTCGCCGGGCAACGCCGCGCAGTTGACCTTGACGAAGGGCCGTGTTCGCCGTGACGACCGTCGATGCAGCTCACGCGCCACGACCTCTTTGCCGACGCCGCTCTCTCCACGCAGCAGCACGCTCACGTCGCTGTCGGCGACGCGCTCCACCATGCCCATGACATGCTGCATCTCGGCGCCTGAGCTCCAGGTGGGCTGCACCCCATTGGGGTCCTCGGCCATCTGGGTGCTCAGACGCTGCACTTCGGCATTGAGCGATTCGCGCTCGAGCGCGTTGCGGATTGCCGACTCCAGAGCGGCTTCACCGACGCCCTCCGGGTCGCCCGGCTTGAGGACATAGTCGGCTGCACCGAGGCGAACGGCCTCGACGATCGTGGCCGGCGCCTGTCGCCCAGACAGCATGATGACCTGGGCGGCTGGGTGTGCTTGTCGAATCGCTCGCAGCGTCTCGATACCGTCGAGGTCGGGCATCAGCACGTCGAGCAGGATCACATGTGGCGTCGCCCCGGACCGAAGATTCTGCAGCAGCTCCGTCCCGCTGTGATAGGAATCGACTTCGTACCCCCGCGTGCGCAGGAACGTCTCCAGGAAGTCGGTGAAGGCCGGATCATCGTCAACGACCACGAGTCGGGCTGTCATGATGCGGATGCCTCGAGCGGCAGATGCACACCAATGGCCAACCGCCCGCTCGCCGTTGTCCACACGCGCCCGGCGATGCGCTGGAGATCGCGGCACGCGATCGGCAGCTGCAGGCCATGACCTCCGCGCCACGGATCGAGAGGCGGTGCCTCGCTCTGTTTGAGCTCGCTCCGTTGGGCGGCCGTACCGACCAGGAACCTGAGACCCTGTCCATCGCCCACAACCTCCAGGCCCACCGGGTCGCCATTGACGCGCTGGCGCAGGCCTGGCCGCAGAATGCTGGCGACGGCTGCCGCGATCCGATCGGCCCGCGTCACGCGCACGTAGCCCGACGTCCCAATCGAGGAGGGCTCCACTGGAGTCCCTTCAGACTGAAGGGCCGAGCAGACGCGCGCCGCCAGGTCGTCAGCAGAGACCAGGACCGTTGGTAGTTCCATAGATTCACGTGCCGATCCGAAATCCGAAGCTTCGTCGCAGAGCCTCGACATCCGCCGGACGGCTTCGATGGCCCCAATGAGCGCCCGGTCCCGGTCCTCGATAGAGGTCAGCCGGTCCTCGCGAATCAGCCGCAGGTAGCCGCTTGCCACACTGAGGGGGGCACGCAGGTCATGGATGAGCACCGACAGCGCTCTCATAAAATCGTCTTCGCCGGCTCGCATTGGCATTCCTCTTGGAGAGCTTAGGCCTAGCGGACGTCGTCACCGGATGCCGGACGGCTTAAGCTTAGCCTCTCATCGTTAAGGGATTCCGTGTCAACTATCCTGATCGTCGACGACTACGCAGACGCCTTGCAGGTTTGGGACCTATACCTGAGGGCGTCCGGTTTTGAGGTACTGACGGCTGCCAATGGGGCCGGGGCTCTCCATGAAGCCGCCACTCATAACCCGGACCTCATCGTCCTGGACCTGGAGCTTCCGGACTTGTCGGGCGCGGAGGTCGCTCGCGCACTGCGAGCGAAAGAGACGACACGGCACATTCCAAAAATCGCTGTCACGGGGTACTCGCAGGCGCGGCAACTCGATGAAGCCCGCGCATCAGGCTTCGACATGATTCTCATCAAACCGTGCGACCCCGCCGCTCTCGTGGCCGCCATTCACCGACTTCTCAACGACGGCACCTAAGCCAGCGATACCGCTCCTGAGAAAGACCCTGCACCTTCAGGGTAACGCGTTACCCACCCATCGGCTCGGATCTCAGACCAGAAGGTGGCACGGAGGCTGCTCCGAATTCTGGAGAGTTTGGAGAGCGGAGAGGTTTTCCAGGTGTCGGTCTCGGTAGGAGGAGCGAGTCATGTTTCACAGAGAACGAGAATCAGCGGCAGGTTTCGCGACCGGCTTGTTTGCCGGAGTGCTGTTCGGGGCCAGCGTCGCACTCTTACTGGCGCCTAAGTCCGGTTCCCAACTCAGGGGGGACATCGGCGACTCGGTCGGGTCGTTGCGCGATGCGGTGAACCGTCGTTATCGACAGATTGCCGACCGTGCGGGCGTGACCGTGGACAACGTCCAGGACCGCGTGCTGCGCGCGACGGAAGCATTCGAAGCCGGCGCGCGTGAGCTGGTGCAGTCTGTCCAATCGGCCGCCCAACGCGTCCGCTCCGAACCACTGTCGGCCTCACGGAACGAGATTCCGCGCGCCTGACCCGCGACGGGACTCGATGGAGACTCTATGCTGTACACAATCCTTGTCCTGCTGGTTGTGCTGTGGCTGCTCGGGATAGGGAGCTCGTATACGCTTGGCGGCTACATCCACCTGTTGCTCCTGCTCGCGATCGCGACGCTCTTGATCCGCGTCATTCAGGGACGCAGTCCCATCAGTTGATCGACCTCGGCACGCAGGGCTCAGGGTTTGGGGCACTCCCGAATCCCGAGCTCCGACAACATCGACGGTCGATCGAGCGAGTGATCCGATGTTCGACGACGCGAACCAATAACTACGGCCAATCGTTCCTGACTTCGGGCTCGTCAAACGGCGGTGAGGCTGGTAAGCTCGCCGCGTTCGAATGAGGGCGCCGATTTTTCCGCGCGACGGGTCTAGCGTCGATATCGCCGGCCGCGAGTTGAAGCTGGAAGTCGGACAGAATTTCATCCAAAAACCCTCGTCTCCCGACCAATTACTGCGTACCGTTCGCCGCTGCCTCGATTCGTGATGAAAACACTGGGGGACCGACCCGTTCTCCAGATGGAGTTGGTTAAATGGCCAAGTACCTCACGGAGTTCATCGGGACGTTCTTCCTTGTGCTGACGATCGGATGCACGGTGATTCCAGGTGCGGCGGGTGTGATTCCACCGCTCGCGATCGGCGCGGCGCTGATGGTGATGATCTTCGCCGGCGGTCACGTGTCCGGCGCGCACTACAACCCGGCGGTGACACTTGGCGTCTTCCTTCGCGGTCGATGCCCGGCCGCCGATGTCGTCCCGTATTGGCTCGCGCAAATCGCCGGCGCGCTGGTCGCTTCGTACGCCGCCATCTACCTCGTCGGCAACCCCAAGGGCGCGCCGATGATGCCAGCAATGGGGCCGGCGTTCTTCGCGGAATTCTTTTTCACCTTCGCCCTCGTCTACGTCGTGCTCAATGTCGCGACGGCCAAGGGAACCTCGGGAAACTCCTTCTACGGCCTGGCGATCGGCATGACCGTGATGACCGGCGCGTTCGCGGTTGGCGCAGTCTCGGGTGGCGCGTTCAATCCGGCCGTGGCCATCGGCGCCGGCGTGATGGGGCTCATCGCCCTGCCGTCGATCTGGATTCACATCACCGCGAACCTGCTGGCCGGCGCCGTCGCGGCGATGGTCTTCCGAACGCTCAATCCGCAGGATAAGTAACAGGAGATCAAGAGATCAGAAGGACGTTGATTCGCAACAGGAGTTCAGGAGATCGGGAGAAACGGTGACTCACAACAGAAGGTCACGAGATCAGAAGAGAATGTTTCTCCCGTCCTCCTGATCTTCTGTTGAGGGTGTTGGATCATTCCCTCCGGTTCAGCGCGTCCAGATTCCGCCGCGCGTTCACGTGACGTGGGTCGATGGCGAGGGCGGCCTGCAACTCGCGCTGCGCCGCGTCTAGATCACCCAGTCGCGCGAGGGCGACGCCGAGGTTGGCGTGCGCATCGGCGTGACGAGGCTCGAGGTCTATCGCCAGCCGCGCCAGGTGTGCGGCGTCGGCCACGGCGCCCTGCTGAAAACGCACCGCCGACAAGTTGCCGTAGGCGTCCGCTTCGGCCGGACTGAGGCGGATCGATTCCCGAAGATAGAGTGCCGCTTCGTCGAGTCGGCTCTGCGCGGCCATCAGCACCGCCAGATTGTTCCGGGCGCCGGCCAGCCCAGGGCCGAGTGCGACCGCGCGGCGATAGCTGGCTTCCGCCTCAGGCAGGCGATTCTGTCGCTCCAGCACGACCCCGAGGTTGTGAAAACCGACGGCATCGTCTCCCAGCGATAACGCCTTTCGCAGCGTGGCCTCGGCTTCCGCGACACGCCCGAGATCGATCTGGCACTTTGCGATCTGGACCAACGTCTGCTGATCGTCAGAGACCATCTCCAAATGACGTGTGAAGTACGGCAGCGCATCGGCGGGACGTCGAAGCTGTTGGAGCAGCGCGCCCACTTCGTACACGACGTCCGGGTTGTCCGCGTCTGATTCGAGCGCCCGCCTGACGAGCTGTTCTCGCCGTACGGCGTCACGAGTCAAGTCGTGCGATGCCGCGAATCTGAGAAGGAACACGCTGCTTCGAGAGATGTCGGCGAGCGCGTTCACCAGCGGATCGGCAGGCCCGGCGTACGCGCGGAGCGCCGCGCCCAACCTGGCTTGACGGTCGGCATCAGCCTCGCGCCCTTCAGCACGATAAGCCTCGGCCAGCACGCGATGCGCGACGCCGAACCGAGGCGTCGACTCGAGCTGCTTTGTCAGGATGTCGACCGCCGTTTTCGTGTCGACGAGGTTGAGCGCCACGCGCGCGCGGCCCACTCGGGCGTAGGCCGCGATGTCCGATTGGTCGTTCGCCGCTGACGCGGTGGATTCGGCGCGGCCGTAGGCGGCGTCTGCCGCCGCATAGTCGGCTTGCTTGAACGCGGCTTCGCCGAGACGCCACCACGCCAGACCATCATCCGCGTGAAGCGTCACGACGGCGGTGAGCGCGTGGGTGGCCCGCACCAGCTCACTTCGTTCCATGTGAACGAGCGCGAGGTAGTACGGCCAACGGCGGTCCGACGGATCGAGGTCGGCTGCGAGCTCGTACGCGATGACGGCCTGACCGTAGAAGAGATCGGCGTGATACGCCATGCCCAAAGCCCCGATGATGTCGGCGTTTCGAGGCGATCGACGCGCGCGCGCATCGGCTTGCTCGAGATGCGTCACAAGGGGAGCGGGGTGCCCCGCCAGGACCGGCAAAGGGGGCAGGCGGGAAATCGCATCGCGAGACCGCAAGCCCAGCAGAGCGGATCCCGCGGCGACGATGACGACGATCGCTACAGACCAGGCCGACAATTGCCACGATGGGATGACTCGGCGTCGGCGGCGGGCAGGCACGCTCATTTCACGTCCTGCGCCCCGACCCTTGTTCGGAACCGTGTGCGAGAAACCTCCGTCCAGAACCGTCGCGCGGAACCCTCATGCGGAACCACCGTGCGGAACCACCGTGTAGAACCACCGTGTAGAACC
>JBOGIV010000096.1:0-43219 GCA_050747925.1 Vicinamibacterales bacterium | reverse complement strand
GACAACATCCGCGCGCTGCAGGCCGCCGGTTACCGAGGACTGTCAGTAGAGGATCTCATCCGCTTCCGGATTCACAAGGTGACGCCCGAGTTCATCAGGGCGCTGGCCGATCGTGGATACAAGAACGTGATGGCTGAGGATCTCGTGAAGATGCGAATCCACAAGGTGACGCCGGAGGAGATGGATCAGCTGAAGGCCGCCGGCTTCGCGAGCATGACGATCGACGATCTCGTGAAGTTCCGGATTCACAAGGTGACGGCCGAATTCATCCGCGCCGTCTCCGGCCGCGGATACAAGGGGCTCGACGCCGAAAACTTCGTCAAGATGCGGATTCACAAGGTCACGCCCGAAGAGATGGATCAGCTGAAAGCGTTGGGGTTTGGCGGGCTGAGCATCGATGACCTCGTGAAGTTCAGAATCCACAAGGTGACGCCCGACTATATTCGCTCGATGAAGGAGGTCGGCTACCTCACCGTGTCTGAAGGTCAGCTCGTGCGCATGCGAATCCATAAGGTGGATGCGCAGTTTGTCCGCGACGCGCGCGCGGACGGGTTCGCCTTGCAGTCGCCCGGTGACGCCGTCGACCTGGCGATCCACGGGCCGAGGTGGAGGCGACGACCGTAGAACGGTGTCAGACACCGTTCCAATATTTGCGATCCCGCGCGAAAACTGTTCCGGCCCAGTTCTTGCGCCAGGAGGCAATTCTTGGAACGGTGTCTGACACCGTTCTACCGGCGATGCCGCAGCGTGATTCCTGCAGCAAGAAACCACGCCGACGGACCACTCTGAAGCGTGCGGCCGGCCGACAGATCGATTTGAACGTCGGGCCGCGGCACGACCGCGATTCCTCCGTCCAGTTGCCATTGATGAGAGCCTCCTTCGACGAAGTCGCCGAAGAGCTCCACGAACCAGGAAGATGACTCGCTCAAGCCACGGCCAAGGCCCAGGCTCGCCGCGCCTGCGGTCAGGCGTTCGGGGCCGGCGGTGACGCTGGCGATGTCGAGATTCCCGCTCAGTCCAAAGTCGCCGGGCACGCTGCGACTCCACAGCAGGCGCACCGACGGATCGTAGCCGCCGCTGGAGAATTCGTCTGAACCCACCGGCAGCGACAGACCGACGGCCGCGGCCAGCGTGATCCCATGGCGCGCCTCTGACAGCCAGCCGATCTTGGCGTTGACCGAAAGGTCGGAGGCTCCGGACGCGCGCTCGGCACGTCCCCCGAACGTCGCGCGATCCCAGAAGTAGCTGGAGAGGTTGGCGAAGAGCTCGAACCGCGGCGTCAGGCCAAATCGCAGCGTCGCCTCGGGCAGATCCACCAGCCGGTGACGCACCCCGCCGTCACTGAACTCTGCGAGCGTGAAGCCGGATTCGAGCTGGAACGCGCGCGGAACAAGGATCGCTTCCGACTCCGCAATCCCCGGGCGGTTCGAGGTGAGCGGCGGCGCCAGTGGGGAGCTGACCGGCAACGTCTGGGCCAACACCGACGGGCCCGACAACACGACGGCGGCCGCACACACCACGGCCGCCCACCCAGGGCCGCCAGCGAAGTCCAACGGTCTGCTGTCTGTTCGCGATAAGATTCGGCCCATCCCTTCCCAGAGGTCCACCATGCGAACACGTCTCTCCCTGCGCGCACTCGTGGCGGCGCTGGCCCTGCTGCTTATTTCGTCCGGCCGCATCGTAGCCCAACAGAACCTCGCGCCCGACGCCTACTTCGGGTTCAAGATCGGCGCCGACGGCGAGCTCGCGGCCTACCCGAAGATCCTCGAGTACTTCCAAGCCATCGCGAAGCAAACCGATCGCGTGAAGTACGAAGAGCTGGGAAAGACGACCATGGGGAACAGCTACGCGCTGCTCCGAATCAGCTCGCCACAGAACCTCGCGAGATTCGATCGGCTCATCGAGATCAACAGACGACTCGCCGATCCGCGCGGGCTGTCGGATGCCGAAGCGCAGAAGCTGGCGATGGAGGGCAAGCCCTTCTATCTGCTCTACGCCACGATTCACTCGACCGAAGTCAGCAACGGTCAAGCCATCATCCACATCGTCCATCGCCTGGCGACGGAGAACTCCGTTCAGATTCGTGAGATTCTCGACAACTCGGTGATTCTGATGGTGCCGTCACAGAACCCCGACGGACAGCACCTGGTGATCGATCACTGGTACAAGACGAAAGGCACGCCGTACAACCGCACCTATCCGGACCTGTACCACAAGTACGTCGGCCACGACGACAACCGCGACTGGTTCATGTTCACGCAGAAAGAAACGCGCATGAACATCGAGCTGGTGCAGAACAAGTTCAAGCCGATCATCACGCACGACATGCACCAGCAGGGCGGCGGCGGCTCGCGCATTTTCGTGCCGCCGTTTACCGAGCCCTTCGACCCCAACATGCATCCGCTGCTGCGATTGGGTCAGGCGACGGTGGGCCAGGCGATGGCCTCGGCGCTGCTCGCAGAAGGCAAGGAAGGCGTCGCCTGGGAGGACCAATACGACATGTGGACGCCCGCGCGGCAGTACATGGTGTACCACGGGCAGCCGCGCATCCTCACCGAGATCGCCAGCAGCGGCAATCTCGCCGATCCGTTCGTGAATCCGCAGAAGGGCAGACCGATCGGCCCGCAAGAGTCGCGCGGCCACTTTCCGGTGCCGTACTCCAAGGACACATGGACGCTTGGACAGCAGGTTGACTACGGCATTACGGCCGCGCTTGCCGGCATGTCGCACGTGGCGAAGTACGGCCACGAGTGGCTGTACAACTTCTATCGCGTGCATCGCGATTGGGTGAACTACAACCAGGGGCCATTCGCCTTCGTCGTGCCGGCAGAGCAGAAGGATCCGTATGGCGCGTACGAGATGCTGAGCATCTTGCAATTCGGCGCCGTCGAGATTCACAAGGCGGCCGCACCGTTCACCGCCAACGGCAAGCAGTACGGCGCGGGATCGTTCGTCATCAAGACGGCGCAGCCGTACGGCGCGTTTGCAAAGACGATGCTCGAGAGGCAGAACTATCCGGATCTGCGGCTCTTCCCTGGTGGTCCGCCAGAGCCGCCGTACGACGTGACCGGTCACACGCTGTGGATGCTGACCGGCGCGACGGTGGACGCAATCGACCAGCCGTTCGAAGCCTCGCTCGAGATGGTGAAGACGGTGGCGCCATTACCGGCGGCCGTGGCCCCTCGTCCGAAGGGTGCGTATCTCGTCGGTCCCGAGTCGTACGGCACGTTCAAGATAGTCGCCGAGTTGCAAAAGGCAAATGTGCCCCTTTACCGCACGAGCAAGGGATTCGACGCCTCGAACGGCACCGCAGCGACGACCAAGGCGAAAGGCAACCCTGAAGGGTTGCCTCCACAAACGTTTGCTCCGGGGACCTGGGTTATCCCGGCAACGCCGGTTTCGCAACAGATCGTCGAACGCGCGGCCAAATCAGTGGGTGTCAGCGTCGCCCCGACAGACAAGCTCCCCGCCGTCGACGGCTATCGCCTGAAGCCCAACACGAAGGTCGGTCTTTACAGGGCCGCCAACAACATGCCGGCCGGCTGGTTGATGTGGATGCTCGAGCAGTACGGCATCAACCACGAGGTGATGAAGTCGCAGGATTTCCAGGGCGACCTCAACGCGAAGTACGACGTCATCCTACTGCCGTCTGGCACCACGAAGCCGCGCATGCTCAACGGACTGGATCCGAAGCGCAACGATCCGGCGGAGTGGTCATGGGCGTTTGGGATTGGCGAGGCCGGCTGGGCGAAGTTGAAAACGTTCGTCGAGAATGGCGGAACGCTGCTGGCGATTGGCAGCGCCGTCGACACGGCGCGGGACCTGCTCGACTTGCCGATCGAGCGCACGTTGCCGGTGGCACCGCCCCGTTTTGGTCCGGGTGCTCAGTCAGCCGTCACGCAAGGTGCGGGCAACGTGGAGGCAGCGTTGCGTGATGCGTTCAGCAGCCCCGCCCGGCTGATGCAGACGCTTCGAGATCGCGTGGCCGATCCACAATCGCTCTTCTACTGTCCGGGATCGCTCCTGAACAACGAGTTCGATCCGAACCACCCCGTGGCGTGGGGCATGCCGGCATCGTGGCCGGTCTTCTTTGACGACGACCAGGCGTATCGGCTGCGCCCGGGGTTCGGGGTGCACGCCGAGGTCGTGTCGCGTTATCCACGACAGAATGTGCTCGCCAGCGGCTGGCTGCTGGGCGAAGAGTACTTGAGGGACCAGGCCAATATCATCGCATTCCGGATCGGCAAGGGGTACGTCGTCACCTACGGCAGCCAAATCGATTTCCGCACGCAGCCGCGAGCGACGTTCAAACTGATCTTCAACGCGATGTTCCATGGGCCGTCGACGCCAGTCACGGCGGCCCAGATGGGGCGACCAGCTTTAGCGCCCACAAACGATCAGCAATAAAGAGCGCAACATTCGTGTGTCCGTGGTCGCCCTGCAAGAATTTCGGGTGGGCCCGTTCTCTGAGAAGAGGACGAGCCTTCCTGGCGGATCCGCGCCACGGGCAGATTGCCACGCTTGGATCACTACTGGAGGATTGCAATGAACTCGAAGTGGCGACAAACCTTGCGCCTTCGCGCGAAGCGCTTCGGCGGACGCCGTAGCCTTGGCGGAGGCAGGTTAGGTGTGTCGAAGCCGGTCGTCATCGCGCTGACCGTGCTCGCCGGCCTCGGCTCTGCGTCAAACGCCTTCGCGTTCTGCGGATTCTACGTGGCTCGCGCGGGCACCTCGCTCTTCAACAAAGCCTCGCAGATCGTGCTCGTGCGAGACGGCGACTGGACCGTCATCACCATGTCGAGCGATTGTCGCGGCACCCTCCGCGAGTTCGCCGTCGTCATTCCCTTGCCCACCTCGATCACTCGCGAGCAGATTCACATCGCCGACCAGGCGCTGATCTGTCATCTCGATGCCTACACGGCGCCTCGACTGGTCGAGTACTACGATCGCGATCCCTGCGCGCGGCCCGAGCCGTTGTATGCGATGCGAGCCTCACCCTTGGCGACCTCGGCGATGGCCTCGCCGCCTCGCCAGGACCGTTCAACGCGCTCGGCGTGACCATCGAGGCCGAGTCCACCGTCGGCGACTACGACATCGTGATCCTGTCTGCCGCCCAAAGCACGGGCCTCGAGACGTGGCTGCGCGAGAGCGGCTACCGCATTCCCACCGGCGCCTACGGCGTGCTCGGCAGCTACATCCGCCAGAACATGCGGTTCTTCGTCGCGAAGGTCAACCTCGCGGAGCAGACCAAGTTGGGCTACGCGACGCTGCGTCCCATTCAAGTTGCCGGACTCGGCGCAACCTTCCAGGTCGGCGCGACGCGCGCGTTGTTCGACGTCTCTCGTATCGCCTCGAACCGGTTTGGCTACGACGTGTCGCCGGACGGCCGACGCTTTCTCGTCAACCTTCGGGTCGACTCGCCTTCGTCCGGCGTCGTGCTCGTGGTCAACTGGCCGGGCCTGCCGAAGAATTGACCGCAGCGCAGCCTGAGAGTAATGGCGGGGAGGTGGTGATCTGAGCCATCGTCGCTTGCCTCATTCAACGCGGCGTCGATGATGCCATCGTCGTCGACGACGTCCAACAACGCGCCGCTATAATCCCTCCACGAGAGAATGACCGTCGTTCGCCACCAGCCGAGCATCGTCGTGCTGGGAGGACCAAATGGGGCGGGCAAGTCGACTGCCGCTCCGAGTCTCCTGCGTGGCGCCCTCCGCGTAGACGAATTCGTCAATGCCGACACTTTGGCCCAGGGCTTGAGCGCGTTCAGGCCGGAAGCGGCCGCGATTGAGGCGGGTCGCGTTGTCCTCCGCCGTTTCGATCAGCTGGTCACAACGGGCGTGAGCTTTGCCTGTGAATCGACGCTCTCGAGCGTCACGTTGGTCGGCAAGTTGTTGAGATGGAAAGCCGCGGGCTACACCATCCACGTCGTGTACCTGTGGCTTCCCAGTGTGGAGATGGCGGTCGCGAGGGTGAGGCTTCGCGTCGCTGCGGGAGGGCACGCCGTCCCCGACTCGGTCATTCGTCGACGCTTCGAAAGAGGCCGCGCCAACTTCTTTGAACGATACTTGGGGCTCGCCGACCGGTGGCGGCTATACGACGCATCACCGGATACGGGGCCGCTGCTCATAGCGACTGGTGAAGGTCGAATCAACCGGCGTATCCTGAATCGGCGTATCTGGGCTGAGGCGGCTCGCGGTCACGTATGAGCAAACGGCGTCCGACCATTACGGAGCTCTTCGACGACGGGCGAGCGATCGACGAGGCCTTGCGGCGCGGCGTGCAGGAAGCGCTGTGGCGCCATAAGCGACTCGGTCAACAAGTGGCCGTGTGGCGCGACGGCCGCGTGGTGATTCTCGAGCCGCACGAGATCAAGGTCGACAAGCCGCCCGCCCGGGTCAAGCGTCGGCGAACGCGCCGGTGAAGCCTGTCACCGCATCATCAGATCGCAGCTATCGACCTGTCGGCGCGCGCGTCCACAGCCTGCCCACGCAGTTGTTCGGGCGCCGTGTAGCCGAGCGTGCCCAGCCCTGTCCGGGATCGGTGGGCACATCTGCGCCGGCGGCAGTCACCACCGCCGCACCTCCAACCGGCGGGTGCACTTTCGCGAGGCCGAAGTCCAGGAGCTTGACGTGGCCGTCGAAGGTCGAGGGGCATGCCGCGACGGCGAACTATGGCACGAGCCGACTTCGGTGATTCTCTCTTCGTGCGCGCTCGAGAGGCCGGTCCGAGAGATTATGATGTGATTTTGGTTCGACGGGCGTCGTCGACTGGGCACCCGGCAACGTCGGCTGACGCCAGCCGCACACACGCAAGGACGACAAGGAGGCTGCGATGCGCACGCTCAAACCAGCTCTGATCGGCTTCATGGCCCTGTTCACGGGTCTCATGGTCACCATCGCGGTATCGATGGCGATCGCCGTCAGTCAAGCGCAAACAGCGACCGTCACTGTGTACGAGGGCGCTCGGCTGATCGACGGCAACGGCGGCCCCGTGGTGGAAAACGCGGCGTTTGTTGTCGAAGGTGGTCGCTTCACTCAAGTCGGCAGAGCCGGACAGGTGAAAGCGCCTGCCGGCGCGGCGCGGGTCAGCCTGGCCGGCAAGACCGTGATTCCCGCGCTGATCGACACTCACGTGCACGTCGCCGATTCGCGCGACGCGTTGGTCGAACAGCTGCGTGGGAAGACGTACTGGGGCGTGAGTGCGGTGATGAGCCTGGGCACCGACCCCGGCGACCTGGCCGTCACGATCCGCAACGAGCCCATCCCCGGCGCCGCACGTTTGCGAACGGCGGGACGCGGGATCACGATGCCAGAGCCTGGTCGAACGACCGTGCCGTATTGGATCACGACCGAAGCCGAGGCACGAAAGGCCATCCAAGAGCTCGCCGCGAAGAAGGTGGACATCGTCAAGATTTGGGTTGACGACCGCGACGGCAAGTACAAGAAGCTCACTCCCGAGCTGTACGGCGCCGTCATCGACGAGGCGCACAAGAACCAGCTCCGCGTCACGGCGCACATCTTTGCGCTCGACGACGCCAAGGGGTTGCTCAAGGCGGGCATCGACGCCTTCGCGCATGGCGTGCGCGACAAGGACATCGACGAGGAGTTCGTGTCGATGATCAAGGCCCGGCCCAACGTTGTGCTCGTGCCCAACATGCCGGACCGCGGTGTGGCGACAGACCTGAGCTGGTTGAGTCAGAGCATGCCCGCCGCCGAGCTCAAGAAGCTTCAGGATGGCGCCACCGATCGGCCCGCCGCGCAGCAGACGTTCGGGATCCAGGCGCGCAATCTTGCCAAGCTGAATGCCGCCGGTGTGAAGATCGCGCTGGGCACCGACGGACTGATCATCTGGAATCAACACACCGAGATGGCCGACATGGTGGCGTCCGGGATGACGCCGGCCCAGGTGATCGTGGCCGCGACCAAGAACGCCGCAGAGTTCATGCGGCTGGCCGACGCCGGCACGGTGCAGTCAGGCAAGAGCGCCGACTTCGTCGTGCTCGATGCGAATCCGCTCGACGACATCACGAATACGCGCAAGATTTCGGCGGTGTACCTGCGCGGCGCGGCCGTCGATCGCGAGGGAATGCGAAAGCGATGGGCGGGGACTGCGCACTGAGACCGGAACATCCTGCGATCTCGTGAGCTCGTGATCTTGTGATCGATCTATTGATCTGATGAACTGATGACCTGATGATCTGATCTCGTGAGCTGACCAGTCACCAGATCGATCAACCGATCGTTCATCAGATCACGAGGTCGCCAGATCGAAAGTTCGATCACGAGATCACCACTTCACCAGATCACCAGATAAGGGGTCTCAGAATCCTCCCGTGTCTCCCCTCCCAGCGGCTGAATTGTTGGAGGCCGTGCTCTCTCGCCCGCTACCCGGTCTTGCGGCCCAACTTCGGATGGCGCCTCGGCCTCGAATGGGATGGGATCCGGCGAAGTTTCCGGACGGCCTGCGCGACGCCGCTGCGCTGCTTCTCGTCTATCCAATCGCCGGGGCGCCGCATCTGGCGCTCACGGTGCGCGCGCCGGATCTGCGCCAGCACATGGGACAGGTCTCGCTGCCGGGTGGCCGAGTCGACCATGACGAATCCATCGAAGCGGCGGCGCTTCGCGAAGCGTCGGAGGAGATTGGTGTCGATCCGTCGAGCGTTCGCGTGATCGGCCGCCTCACGCCGCTGCACATTCCAGTCAGCGGATTCCTGCTCCATCCTGTCGTCGCCGCGTCCGCCGACCGGCCGCAGTTCCGGCGCGCCGAACGAGAAGTGGCGCGCATCATTGAGGCGCCGCTCTCGAGGCTCTCCGATCCGACGATGGTTCGCGAGGAGCGCTGGGAGCGGGAACGCGACGGCGCGCCGACGCCGGTGGACGTGCCGTTCTTCGCGATCGACGGCGAGAAGGTGTGGGGCGCGACGGCGATGGTGCTGGCGGAGTTTCTCGAGATTTGGCGGAGCCTGGATACTGTCGCCGATCGCAGCGCTCATGAATAGGGCATTCGTGGTGATCGATGGCCTCAGGCCCGGAGGGTCTCAGGACCCATCGCTGGCCGACGCGGGGTTCTTTCGTCACACCGTTCGATCGGGTCGCGTCAACATCAGCCGCGCGGGCAGCACGTTCGAGGCCAGGACGAGAGACGTCGGTTCGTTCACGCTCCTCCTCTCACCGGACGTGATCGACTTCTCCAAGCCAGTGACGGCCACGGTCAACGGCAACCGCGTGTTTCAAGATACGGTGAAGAAGATCCAGCCGTCCTTTTGCGCTGGGGCGTGTGGAAGAAGCGGGTTAAAAGCCCAGGTTGAAGCCCAGGTCGACCTTTCTCGTCCCGGCCACGTTGGTGGGCCGTCCAAAGAACGGTGACGTGAGCGTGCCGATATACCCGACATAGTTGTCGTGGTTGGTGGCGTTCTGGATGTTCACGAAGAACCCGAGCCGATATCGCGGGCCCATGTCGAAGGTCTGCACGGTCGGCGTTCCGCCTCCAGCAAACACCGCGATGCCAGGCGGCGCGTTGCCCGGGGTCTTCCCGAACGCGAACGAGTAGCCGAAGCTCAGATTGAGAGAGAACTGTCCGGTGCCGCGCTCGGTGTTGCGTCCGACGCCCGCCGGTCGATCGTTGAACACGAGATCGCCGTTGTCGTCGCGACCGGTGCGAATGCTGTACGGTGGAGCGCTCGTCCGGTTGACGTTGATCCCGATCCCGAGGCCCCGAACGATTTGGTTGTTGAGACTCACGTTGAGGCGGTGACGAATGTCGCCAGGCGACGGTCCCCATTCGTCGATTACGAAGCCGGACGGCGACAGGCTGAACGCTCCGTCGGTGTTGCTCTCGAGGGATGCCCAGGTGTAGTTGAAAAACAGCGTCGTCCGCTTGAGATTGATGAGCGGCGCGTTCGCGACGGGAAACAGCGCGCCGGGATTGGCGGTGATGTTGAACTGCACCTGATGCAGCCGCGAATTGGCGTCGGCCACGACTTCGACGATGTTGCCGAAGGACGGGTCAGGGCGAACGCCGCCGGCCGGGGCGTTCAGATTGTCACCGTGGGCCAGTGCTGACCCTCGTGTGTAGCTGTAGGTCGCGCTCGACTGAATGCGACTGGCGAGACGCTGATCGAGACCGAGGCTGACGCGACTGTTTCGCGGTAACGCGAAATCGCTGCCCAGCAGGTAACGGTTCACTGGTGGTGCCGTCCCAACGAAGCCGAGCAGATCCGGGAACGGCGGATTCACGAGGTCCAGTTCCCGTTGACGGAATCCGTCGACACGAAGCGTTTGTTCGTAGGTGTTGGTCTGCAGCCAATCGTGGAAAAGTCCCCAACTCGATCGCAGCGTGGTCTGCCCGGCGGCAAAGGGTGCCCAGGTGATGCCGAATCTCGGCATGAGGTTGTTGAAGTCGCGCATATGCGTCTGCGCTTCGTATCGCACGCCGGCGCTGACCGTGAGGTTTCGACGCACCCTCGCGTCGTCTTGCAGGTAGATCGCGCCCTGAAGATTCTGATAGCGCAGATTCGGGTCGCCGATCCGCCGAGTGTAGCTGCGCGGCCGGCCGGCAACGAACGCCTCCAGGCTTTCGAACGTGTAGGTGCCGAGATAGTTTGACGTGTCGTTGGACCGCCAGCGTCCGCCATCGAACAGGATTCCTGTCCGCCACGTGTGAATCCCGCGGACGTAGTCCAGATCCGACCCGAACGTGAAGGTTCGCGAATGTTGACCGCCGGCGATCTGCGCGCCGCCGCGGGTGAACGCGTCGTTGACGCGGATGGTCGGCGCTTCGACGGCAGAGGTGGAGTCCGAGTCGGACCACGAGAACTGCAATCGCGATCGCGTGAAGGCACGGCGGCCGATCGGGCCGATCTGCTGGACGCGAATGCTGCCGTTGTCGCTCAAAGTCGAGTAGGCGCGCTCGATCTCGTCGAACAGGCCGATGCCCTGATTGCGGTTGTTGGTGTGGTTGGTGTTGAAGCCAAACCGCAGCGTCTGATCCAGCGTGAGCGCGTAGTCGACTGACCCGAACACGCTCACGTTGTCGCGCGGCGATCGAATCGGCAACGGCTGGGACACGGTGCCGCTCGTGAGCGCCACATTCAAGTTGGGCGTTTCGTACTGACTGTTGGCGTTGACGAACAGATTGAACGAGCTCTTGTTCTTGATCAGCGTGCCGCCACCGCCGAGAAACAAACTGTTCAGCTGCTCCGGCGACGTGATGCCCGTGAATGGATTGCGCCCGCTGAGACCTCCGCCGCGCAGTCGCGTGCCGAGGTTCATCCGAATCGGACCGAGCCCAGGCTGCGTGATGATCTCGATCTGGATGCCGCCCGCGCTGTGGTGTTCGGCCGCAAACTGATCCCGCGAGATGCGAATCGATCGAATTTGCGCTTTTGGCGGCAGCGCGCCCCCCTCAAAACTGTCCACGCTGATGACCGCTCCGGGCCCAGCCATGTCTTGCAATTGCTGACGCAGGACTTGCGGATCGTCGGAGAGCGCTTCGAGCTGCTCGCGCGTGAGGGTCATGCCGAACGACGGTCCGCGAGGATCGGCCGCGGCCCGCTGGCGATCCTGTTCGACGACGACGGCTTCCTTGTGTCCTTCGACTTGCAGGATGACGACTTGCTTGTTGTCGCCGTTTCTCACGCGTACTTCCGGAATCTTGCGCGTCTCGAAGCCGCCGAACTCCGCTTGCACCGAGTAGCGGCCCGGAACGAGGCGGGGGATAGCGGCGACGCCCTGCGCGGAGGTTTGGGCGGGTGGTGGCGTCACGCCCTTGTTGTTCGCGTCGATGCCGGCAACCGTCACGGTGGCGCCCACGAGCACCGCGCCCGTGCTGTCCACGACGGTGACCTGAAGTATGCCTTGAGGCGCCGGCTGAGCCAGTGCGGCTGGCGGAACGGTGAAGCAGAAAATCGAAAGGCAAGTCGCGACGATTGAGACGATTGAGGCGCGCATCACGAAGACCTCGACGTGTGGGGTTTCAGTGACTACTGACTTTCAAAGCGGCGTGGATCAACTTTGGTGTTGACGCGAAATCGATCGAACGTCGTCTCTTCGGTGGTCTCGGCGCCGGCAGCGCGTCGAATGCGGAAGGGAAGCTGAAGCCCATCCACATTGCGGTAGTCGGCGAAGTACATGCGTTGCTCCACGGGTGGTGGAAGCGTTGGTGCGCCGCCCGCCGGTGCTCCGGGCGGTGGTCCACCCGCCGGCGCCGCCGGTGGTGGCGCTCCTGGTGGAGGTGGCGGTGGAGGTCCAGCTTGTGGACCGCGTCCGCCGCCGCCCGGTGGACCCTGTGGCGCCTGCCACGTCAGCATGATGGGCAGATGCGTTTGGCTGTTGACGAAGAAGCGAGCGGCAAAATTGCCGGGCCCCTTCACGTCGATGACATCGGCTTTGCCCTGTGGCGCTTCGGCTTGCGCGACATAGGTAAACGTCAGCGGGAAGCTGGGGAACGAGGTCGCGAACATCCCAAGCATCAGCCGCGCGAAATCCTGTTTGGCGGTGTTCAGTCGACCGCGAAGCGCCGCCTCTTGCTGGGCGGGCGTCTGTGCCGGTGCGCCAGGCCGAGGAGGTGGCGGCGCCGGTCGGGGAACGAGGATCAGCGTATCGCCGTTGAAGCCTGTCGTGGTGGGACCCTGATCCTGAGCCGGGAACTCGTCGCGGCGCGCGTATTTGTCGGGAAGCTCCGACTGAACTTCGAACTCGATCGGCACCAGGTTCTCGCCGCGCACCTGCCGCGTGCGGCCGTTGGCGATGAAGGTCTTCACAGCGCCGATGCGAGCCTCCCCACCCAGGGCCGTGCGTGTGGCGGCCAGCACCGCGGTCGCGTCGCCCTTTTGGACCAACGACGGTGCCTGTCCGGCATCGGCCATTGCCGCCAGCACACCGCACACCGCCATCACTGGGAAACCAAGCAGGCGCATTAAGGCCTCCTGAGGAGAGGTCGGGATCCCCAAGTTAGACCCCGTTTCTCGAAAAATGGTTGTCGTACAGTGGGTTTGACGCAAATTGGATATGAGTTTCCCCATTGACGACTCGAGAAAGTTGTGACGAACGTCGTTCTCGAGACCGACCGTTTACAACTCCGCCGGCTCTCAATCGACGACGCTGACTTCTTGTTGTCGGTGTTCAACGATCCGGCGTTCCTGCGGTTCGTCGCCGACCGACAGATTCGAAGCGTCGATCAGGCACGGGCGTTTATCGAAAACGGTCCGCTCGAAAGCTATCGGCGTTTCGGTTTCGGACACTACCTCTCCGCGCTCAAACCGGATGGCACGCCCATCGGGATATGCGGATTCGTCAAGCGCGACGCGCTCGAGGATGTGGATATCGGGTTCTCGCTGCTGCCTGAGTTCCGGGCCCGAGAGTACGCCGTTGAAGCGGCATCAGCGGTCATGGGATATGGGATCGACACGTTGGGCTTTCGGCGCATCGTCGCCATCGCCTCGCCGGACAACGCGTCGTCGATTCGATTGCTCGGTAAGCTTCGGATGACGTTCGAGCGGATGGTGAAGCCGAAGGACGACAGCGAGGATCTCAGCCTGTTCGCGTGGAATCAGGATCGACAAACCTGAAGGTTTGTCGCCACGTCTGTTTTGGAGGGTCAGTGGTCTGTTTTGGAGGGTCAGTGGCGACAGACCTTTAGGTCTGTCGAAGACCAAACAGGCCTCGAGCCCACACCGAAGCCCGGAGCAATGACATGGACACTCGGCGAGTTGCCCTGCTTGTGACGGCTGCGATCTGCGCCGTGATGCCCACCATCTCGGCGCAGCGTCAAGCCACGCCTCGCGAGATGAGGGGCGCCGAGCACGACGTGCCGCTTCTGGCCGACGTGCTCGAACTTCAACCCGGCATGACTGTGGCCGACGTCGGTGCTGGCTTTGGCGCAATGTCGGTCGTGTTGGCGAAGCGTCTCGGTCCCACCGTGCGAGTGCTGTCGACCGACATCGGGGCCAATCAACTGCGAGTGTTGCGCGAGGCCGTCAGTCGAGAGCAGTTGACCAACATGACTGTGATCGAGGGTGCGCCCGCGTCAACGAATCTCCCCGACGCCTGCTGCGATGCGATCTTCATGCGCGACGTCTACCATCACATCACCGACGTGGACGCGTTCAACAAGAGTCTGCTCGCGTCGTTGAAGCCTGGTGGCCGGCTGGCCGTGATCGATTTCGAGCCGCGGCGAGGGTCACGAGTGCCGGATGGAGTCAATGCGAATCGAGGCGGACATGGCATTACACCGGAGATCGTCCAACGAGAGGTGAGCGCCGCGGGTTTCAAGCACGATCGAACAATCGCGAGCTGGCCGCCAGGGTCGAATGAGTTCTTTCTCGTCCTGTTCAGGAAGTAGAGGCGGCTCTCTGCCGTCAAGGCGACCCTAAAGGGTCGCCTCGACATCATCATCCGCAGTGCCTCTCCATCACCAGCAGTGTGGAGGCAACCCGTTAGGGTTGCCTGCGCAACAGCAGCACAACCAGATAACTCACCGCGCTCGCTACGAGTCCCCAGAAGTTGGGATTCCACCACCCGCTGCGATCGGTGCCGAATTGAACGGCGAGCAGCACGCCAACCCCACAGACGATCGAAGTGATGGCTTCCGGCGGACCGGTTCGCTTGACGAAGATCGCACCGACCAGCGGCACGAGAAGCGTGGCGCCGAGCAATGAGTAGAAGATCGTCAATGCGTCAACCACGGTCCTGATTTGCATCGCGAGCACCATGCCCAGCGTGCCGCCCAGGATCGCCGCGAGCCTCGCCACGCGCAACACCTGGTCGGGCGACGCTGAGGGGTTCACGAAGCGCTGATAGAGATCCTTCGAGAGTGACGTGGCGAGCATGAACAGGATCGCGTCGCACGTGCTCACCTCGGCGGAGAACACGGCTGCAAGAGCAAGGGCGCCCAGTGCTGGCGGCAACTCGTGCGTCAGCACCGTGGGCAGGACCAAATCGCGAGCCGGAATGTCGGGGTGAATCGCACGCGCGGACATCCCGAGCAGGACGGGGGCGAACGAGAAGATCAGCTGGGCGATGCCAGCCGCTCCAATTCCGATCGCGACGGCGCGGGCGCTCGCACCACCAAACGCCTTCTGCACGAGCCCAGGCGACGAAACGAAGCCGGGTCCCAGAAGAAGCAGGAGCGTCCATCCCGATCCTGCGCCAATCGAGTGCAGGGGATTGCCGAACGTCACCGGGGCTCCAGCCGGCGCCATCACGCTGCTCAGTCCTCCCGCTTGATCGAGGACGACTGGCACCGCGACGATGAATCCAGCGAGCAAAACGACGAGCTGGACGGCGTTCACCCAAGCTGAGCTCAGCAGGCCGCCGGCGGTGAAATAGATCGTCATCGCAACCCCGCCGATGAGGACGCCCTGCCACTTGGCCAGTCCCGCCACGACTTCGAGCACGGCCGATCCGGCGATGAGCTGTCCGGCGAGGATCGCCAGCGTGCCGATCCAGATGAGCATGGCCACGATGCCGCGCGTCGAAGCGCCGTAGCGATCCTCGAGCACGTCGCCAACGGTGAAATACCCGCGAGCGCTGGCCATCTCCCAGAGCTTGGGACCGACGACGAAGGCGAGGATCAACGAGCCGATGCCGGCGGCGCCGTTCCACCACCACGCGCTGATGCCGTCGCGATAGGCCAAACCTGCCGCACCAATCGTTGTGCCGGCGCCGATATTGGCGGCGAGAACCGTCGCGCCAAGCAGCGGCCATGACAGACGACGGCCAGCGACGAAAAAATCGGCCGGCCCGCGCACGAGGCGGCCGACCCAGACGCCGATCAGCGTGAGTCCGATTGTATAGAGCAGGAGAAAAAGGAGCTGGCCCGTCACTGCCGGCCGATGTCGCGAACGGCGATCACCGGCTCAGCTTACTCTGTCTCCTCGGCGGATGCGTGTGATGGGCGCCGCGCATGCGCGCGAAGGGTGTTACACTCGGCCGGCTTTAAGCCTACGAGCGGCCTCCGGACGCTGGTCCTGACACAAGCCGTCGCTCGCGCGATTGCGTGGCTGCAGTCGCAGTAAGCGCCGCCGGCATCGCCTGTCAGTTGTTGCTCGCGCCAAGCAGCGGGTAGCGCGCCAGCTTCGCCTGCTCGGCGAGCTCTCGCGCCAGCCGGGCCTGCTGGCGGCGCCAGAACCCAAATCGAAGCGCCATGGTCGTCATCATGGCCCGCCGCGCGCGGTCGGCGCCGTAGAACGCGGCGCGATCGTAGAACGACGCGCCGAGCGACGCGAACCACTCCACGTTGTGTCGGTGCTTGAGCTGGGCGCCGAAAAAGCCCGTGAGCAAGAGGCACTGCGAGCCTGCTGCCTCCATGATGTCGGGATCGGTGTGCTGGCTGCGGTCCAGGACAAAGACCTCGAACACGGCCCCAAGCGTCACTGGTGCACGAGGGAAGTCCAGCGAAGCGGTGGAGGTCAGGGCGTAATGCGCCAGGACGCTCGCGTTGTAGAGGAGCTCGCTCTGCGGAGCGTCGGCCTGCTCACTCGCTTCGCGCAAGTGCTCGAAGAAGAATTGCAGCGCTTGCCGCTCGTCGGTGGCAAGTGGCGACCGGGCGTCCATCGTGAACCTCTTATCTGACCATCGGCAAGTGCCCCGCGCCCCTTTAGCAGGACACGAGCTCGACTCTATCGGTCAAAAAAGCAAGTTCTGATCCGGCAGGCTTCTTGCTCCTACACTTTCTTGCTTCTGTCTTCTTGCTTCTTTCTTCTACCTTCTTTCTTCTTTCTTCTCTCGAGGTTCCGTGCCCCACCAGAATTGCTTGGGCAGTGGCCTCGTCTCCGGCCAGATGACGTTGAGGGTGTCGCCTTCGTAGATCTCGCCGTTCTTGACGACGTACTGAATCGAGTTCGTGTTCTTGATGTTCTCGAGCGGATTGCGGTCGAGGACGAGAATGTCGGCGAGCTTGCCGACTTCGAGCGAGCCCACGTCCTGCTGCAGGCCGATGGCTTCGGCGCTGAACGTCGTAATCACTTGCAGCGTTTCGTGCGGCGTGAGGCCGCCTGAAGCGAGGTTCCACGTTTCCCAGTGCGCGCCAAGTCCCTGCAACTGCCCGTGACTGCCCAGCCCCGCGCGGCCGCCCGAATGCACGATGTCGGCGACGCCTTTCGCGATGAGGGCATGGCCGTACTCCTCAGGCATGAACCACTGCGCGCGCCGGCGAGTCATGTTGTCGAGCAGCTCCCACGGAATCCACTTGCGCAGCTTCGCATCCTTCATCAGGCTCTCGTTCTCGAACCAGTAGTTCTCACTCCACGGCGCGCCGTAGGCGACGAGAATCGTCGGTGTGTAAAACGTCTTGGTTCTCGCGACAAACGTGGTCACGTCCTTGTAGAGCGGCGCAATCGGGAGGCTGTGCTCCTGCCCTGAGTAGCCATCGGCCATCTGCGTCAGGTTCAGCTTGAGATCCAGCGAGCCTTCGATGGTGGCGGTGATGCCGTACTCCTTGCACGCTTCGATGATCCATTGGCGGACGATGCGATCGCCGGCGACATACTGCTTGAGGGTGTTCGTGCGGTACGCTTCTTTGTAGCGCTTGACGAATCGGAACGCGGCGTCACGGTCCTCGATGCCAGACGAGCCGAAGACGCCCGGACCAGTCGCGTAGATGCGCGGCCCCGGAATCATTCCGGCATCGACCATGTCGGCGTACGCGAAGACGTCGGGCGTCGACGTCTGTGGATCGCGAGTCGTGGTCACGCCATAGGCAAGGTTGGCCATGTACTGCCAGACCTCTGTCTGATGCAGCCCTCGGGGCGCCCACATGTGCGAATGCGCATCGACAAAGCCGGGCATGAGCGTCTTGCTGTCGACGTTGATGATACGCGCGTCTCTTGGAACCGCGAACGATCCTTTACGGCCAACGGCGGCGATGCGGTTGTCGGTGATGAGAATGTCGCCCTTGGGGATCACCTCGGCGCCCTTCATCGTGATGATCCGCCCGCCGCTCAGCAGGACCGCACCCTTCGGGCGCGAGCGCGGAATCTCGATCACGACGTCGGTCTTGTGCGGCTCACTCGCCGTAAGGTCCTGACGGAAGAATTGCGTGCCCCAGGCCCACGTCACCGACTGGCCGTCGGCCGCCCAGTCGAGGTAGTCGCCGCCATCGAGCGACATCCGCTTGACCGGAACCGTCGTGTTCTCGGCTCGGCCTTGAAGGCGAATCTCGAGCGTCTCTCGACCCGCCTGCGCCACGTTCGCCAGGTAGTGTTTGCCCTGCAAGCTCACAAACGCGCGCGTACCGTCGGGAGACAAACGGATCTCGTCGGCTGACGGCGGGTTGTTGCCGGGTCCGGACCCGGTAATGCGAAGGTGGGTGCGCCGATCGTGGCCGTCCATCGTGATCGACTGCAGCCCGCGATTGGTCCTGAGATAGAGGCGCGAGGAGTCTTTTCGCGAGAAGTGGGGATCGCGTCCGCCCTGCGCCGACGCGACCAGCGTCGCCGCACCACCGGTTGACGGCATCCATCGGATCTCGATCGTGTTCGGCGGATTGAGGCCACCGATTTCGCGGGGCGCCTCATCGCCCTCGCGCTCGTCCACGGGCGGCGTGTCCATGAGGATCGAGTAGAGCTGATCGGAAGCGACGCCGGCCAGAAACGCGAGGCGTGATCCGTCAGGCGTGTAGACCGGGTCGAGGTAGTAGCCTGCGTTCCTCGTGAGCCTCTCCGGCGTTCCACCCTCCGCGGCGACGCGCTTCACATGCCCACCGGTTGTGGTCCACGTGACGTACGTGATCCACCGACCATCGGGCGACCACGTCGGCATGAATTCGCCTTCGGAGGGGCCGAGAGGACCGCGGGTGCCAGGGGTGCCAGGGGTGCCAGAGGTGCCAGAGGTGCCAGGGGCGCCAGAGGTGCCAGGGGTGCCAGGGGTACCAGAGGTGCCAGAGGTGCCAGAGGTGCCAAGGGTGCCAAGGGTGCCAGGGGTGCTAGAGGTGTTGGTCAATAAGCGCGGAGTGCCGCTCGGCAAGTCCATCACGTAGAGTCGATTCAACGCCGAGAAGACCAATCGCTTCCCGTCCGGCGAGACGGTTGGCCATCGAATCAAGCGGGCGCGGACGTTGGGGCCATCGTCCACCCGCACAGGCGTGTAAACGCGTGGTGCGATCTCGGCTTGCACGTGTGCTGTGAAGGGGACCGCCGTACCCTCGCCGGTCTCGAAATCGACGCGCTGAAGTTTGCCGCCGATCGGCACGATCAAGGATGTTCCATCGGGCGTGAAATCGTAACGGGGAAGCACATCGCGGCTGGCGCGTGACTCCTGGTCGTCTCGCGTGATCGGATAGATCAGCCATCGTTCGTCGCCGCTCTCGAGATTGCGCGCGCGCAATCCCGTCTGTAACTTGTGGCGGGTGCCGTAGACGAGCCACTTGCCGTCTGGAGAGATCGCCGGCCTGAAGGCGCTTCCTTGCGCGTTGGTGATCTGCGACAGGTCGCCGGTCTCGCG
The DNA here is from genome assembly GCA_050747925.1 of Vicinamibacterales bacterium. Classification (GTDB taxonomy): domain Bacteria; phylum Acidobacteriota; class Vicinamibacteria; order Vicinamibacterales; family UBA2999; genus 12-FULL-67-14b. Next base: position 23,780 of record JBOGIV010000096.1, on the reverse strand, counting down.
GTCGTGGCGATAAATCTGCCAGAGCGGGAAGCGCGCGTTATAGGTGAAGGTGCCGTTCCGCTGGGCATAGAACACGAAGCGGCCATCGGGCGAGACGACCGCACCCAGCTTGTTCGTGGGCGGTGGTGGCGGGGGCCCTTGCGCGTCGGGTCCGGGTGGAGGCGGAGGCGCCGGACCGATGCGCACACCGGTGCCGCCGTCACGGTGATACATGAAGAGCCCGAACGTGCCGGGCTCTGGCGGCCGCGACTTGGACACGACGATGTACTGGCCATCAGGTGTCCAGGCGGGCGACGCCATGATCTGCGGACGGTCGTTGGTCTTCTGATCCTTGCTGACCGCGCGGGGGTTGGCGCCGCTGGGGTCGGCGATCCACAGATTCTCGACACCGGTGCGGTCGGTCAGAAACGCGATCGTCTCGCCATCGGGCGACCACGTCGGCTGGCTCTCGAACGACAGCCCGCCCATGATGCGCACGGCTGGCCCGCCGGTGATCGGCATCGTGTACACATCGCCGAGGAGGTCGAAGACGATCGTTCGACCGTCAGGCGAAACGTCCACCTGCATCCACGTCACCTCATCGGTGGTGAACTCGATTGTCTCGGCGGTCTTGAGCGTGAAGCCTTCCGGCGTCCGCGACTCGTTTTCCTGACGATCCTGTCCGGCGAGCGGCGCAAAGGCGACGAGGCCAATCGCGGCGAGCACGATGGCAAGACGGGGAATGCGCATAGCGAATCCTTTCGTGGATGACAGGATTCTACTCGGCCGGCGCCTTAGAACTCCTACGGGCTTTGTCCGCTACCCGATGGGAATTTCCCTGTTAGGTCGAATGTGGGATGACCGTGGACTGCTGGAAATGGCTGCTGCCCACGAGAGGGCGACGCATCATCGTCGCCCACGTCGACTGCCCGGTGAGGGGTCAGACCCGGGGTCTTACCCTTATGGCACGAATCTTCCGCCGGATCGCAGTTCTTGGAACGGTGTCTGACACCGTCAGTAGAGCACTTCTGCTTCGCCCTTCTCCGCGACCATCTTCTTGAAGTGCGCGACGAGGAGATCGCGACGTTTGAGCACCGAATCAATCTCGGAGTTGAGGAGGTACTCGCCTACCGCCTTCTTGATCGACTCCTTGGTCAGCTGTTCCATCCTCGCCAGCACCGTGCGATCACATTTCGCGAGGTCCCTTGGGTTGCTGATTTCCGCCTGCAGACGAAAGGCACGCGTGAAGTCGATCATCACGACCTTCCAGTCGTGCGTGATGAGCACGTTGCCCAGGTTGCGATCGGTGTCACGCGTCAGCGACGAAAACACGCGCATCCGGTACATCTGGTTGTTCCACTCGACGGCGTCGGGCGGCTTGATGTTCTTCTTCAACCGCTCGCCCTCTTCCATCATCGTGTCGACCCACCAGCTGAGCGACCCCTTCTTGCGATTCCACTCACGCTCGACGTGGACGGGCATCATGTATTCAAGGCCGACCAGCGTGGCCATCGCTTCGGCGGCGAGGTTGTAGCGGTAGGCGTCGACGAAGTTCAGCTCGACGCGCGGGCCGCGCCCCGAGCCCTGCAGGTTGGCGACCGACTTTTGCTCGTCGACGCTTTGAAAGGCGGCATCGTGGGTGAGCGTGCCGTCGGTAAGCGTCAGCCTGTAGGGGTGCGTGACGCCCTTGCCGATGTCCCTCGAGCGAATGATCTTCGCCTTGAGCAGGAACTGTCGCATCTGGTCGCGCGAAAGCTCCTCTTGCGCCGAGGGCTGCGGCTGTGCCTGCGCGTAGACCCGGCTCGGCTGGGAAACCAGCAGAAGCGAGACCACCAACGGGAGCGAGACGGCCAATCGAGCGATCGACACAGGGCACCGCCTTCCGAGGTCCTACTTTGGCATTCGCGTAAACGTCAGAGAAGCTCCACCCTGCGTCGGCGCGACGCCGACCCCAAGTTTCTGTCCAACCGTGTGAACGGTCACCGTTCGCCCGGCCGCGAGCCCGAGGCCTGCACCCATGACTACGTCGCTGATGTGATGCCGGTTCGCAGACATCCGGGACAACGCGATGTAGACGCCGGTCGCGTAGGCGGGCGTCGCCGCTTTCCATCCGAAATGCCGTTGGATGATGGCCGCGGTCGTGAAGATGCTGGCCGAGTGGCCGGACGGAAACGCCGCATGATTGCTGCCGTCGGGCCGCCTGCGATGGACGATTACCTTGAGCGCCTGCGCCAACCCTTGCGAAAGGACCTGGCCCCGAACGATGTCTCGGCCAACATCGGCTGCCTTGTCGCTATCCATCGCCTTGCCCAAGGCCCACGTCAGCCCGCCGATGCCCGCCTGAGTGACGACACTTCCCGCGATCTTGCCCGGCTTGAAGAATCCGGCTGGCAACTCCAGTCCTTCGCGCAGGCCTTCACGATCCCATGGCACCGCCGCGATCGAGGCCACGCTCATCATCCCCATGACTCTGGCCGTGTCTTTGGAGAAGAAGCGCTTGTAGTCGCTGCCGACCTCTTTGAAGAACGAACGCTCGATCGCCACCGTTGGTGGCGCGGCCGGTGCAACTGGCGGAGCGGGCGGCCCTACTGGTTGTTGCGCATCGGGAGGATTGCCCGACGCCGCGTCTTGTGCGACCGCGGCCAGTGGCGACAGCAAAAATACTGAACACAGACAGTGAACGAGGGTTTTCTTCAAGGCATCCGCTCCAGTCCTACGAGGAACCAATCGGCTCCTTTCTTGCGGAAATACACCGAGATGGGCTTCGACCAGGCGTCAGGTCCACCGACGGCGCTGATTTCGACCTTCACGAAACCCGATGCCGGCAACGCTGGAGTCGGCAGCGGGCTATCCGGCCCCTTGACCGTTCCCAGCGGTGTCGTCTGACCCGTGTTGTTGTCGAAGGTGAACCACGAGGCGAGATAGCCTTTCGGGTCCGGCGAAACGCCAGCCGTGACAGCGGCGTTGCTGAAGGTCAGCTGGCCGGCTGCGATCGCTGGATCGATGACAGGATTCACAGCCGGCAGAAACATCTGGAGGACGCGTGTGCGACGCTCACGGATAGCCTTTGCCAGAAACTCTTCCGACGGCGGGTCATTGAATTGCCCCTCAGCGACTGCGGCTCGGATCATGTCGTCGGAGATGGCCGCCACCTTTTGCGCCGCCCAGAACGTATCGTCCGGCCGCATATGCCGAAAGGCGGCGTTGGTGATGTGGGGCGACCATTTCACCGGATTCCAGTTCGTGTGATCGCGCGGCAGCCGGCCAATGCTCCGTGACTCGAAAAATTCCATGGTCCGCCACTCGGGAATGGCAAACCCGAACGCCAGGATGCGTTTGCCGATGTCGCCCGTGTTCTCGACCAGCGGCTCGTAGCCTTCCCAGCCCTCGCGGGGCATGATCGACGCGCTGCCAAGGGCCGACGAAAAATCGAGAAGGTAATGTCGAATGAACGTGCGGCCGTTCTCGGTGACCAGCGACGACAGCGAATTGATGCCCTTCGCGTCCACGTGATTCAGCCATGCGGCAAACACAAAGTAGCCTCGCAGCTCGCGGCGATGCTCGTGCGGGACGATGTCGTTGGGATCGTCGGCGCGCGTGCCGTGAAAGCCGAGTCGCCCGACGGGTCGCCCGGGCGTGCCCTTGCTGGCGATGACCCGATACGAACCGTCTGGACTCTGGTCGGCTCGTGACAGCAGCCAGGCGATGTCGCTCGGCTTCATCTGCCGCGGCATCTCGTTCATCGGGGCGATTCGTGTTTCGGCGCCGATCTCGAGATTCGAGGTGACGAGCCGCGCGATGTGGTATTCGGCGGTGTGATAGCCGACCGCCCAGAACAGCTTCGACGCGACGACTTCAGTTCCGGTCGACATCCCGGGCCAGCCTGGTGGGTCGAACTTGATGAACCAGATTTGGTTCGCGGTATCCCGAATCGTGAAGCCAGGCGAGACTCCGTCGCTCTTCGCTGACACCACGACCCACTTTCCCGGTGCGGGCCCGTTCGTCAGGTTCGAGGCCCGCGCCACAATGGCGGATGTCAGCGGCCGGAGGCCAGCGCGGTTCACGAAGAAATTGCTGTCGGGGACTTCGTCAACGGTGTTGATGTTCTTCGCGCGCTGGCCCAGGACCTTGTCGCCTGGGCGCCAGAACAGGTTCTCCAGCGACTGATACGCGAGGTCCGGCTCATACCTCGCGGCGCTTTTCACGTCTTGCGTGATTGGCTCTTTCCAAATCGGGTCGTCATCAAAGAACTTCGGCGTTGCAGCGCGTGAGGCGAGACCGGACGGCACGACCACGCCGAGGATGAGAAGCATCCAGGAGCGCCACGATCCGAAGGCACGCTGCGACGGTGTCAATTTCATCTTCCTGCCCTCAAAACGCCGGCGTTGCCGCGACGACCAGATTCAACCCAGTGCGCGTGCGGGCAATCTCGAGCCGCAGAACCGTGAACGACGGGCCGTGCAGTCGAGCACCAATTCCCCATCCGGTTTCAAGCGCCTCACGGCGAAATGACTTCCAGTCTGGGGCCACCTGCCCGGCATCAAGGAATATGGCCATGTCGAGATACCGCGACGGCCGCCATCGATACTCGCCGGTCAAGACCAGCCGCCCATTATCTTGAAAGCGACGGTTGGGAAACCCGCGGACCGTTGTGCCGCTGCCGACGTCGGGCGCGAACATGATCGGCACGCGGCTGTCATCGTCCGGGTCGCTGACCGTCGCCAGGGCGCGAAACATCAGCCCAAACTGTTCGCGCACGAGCGGGATCAGCACGCCAGCCTCGTATTCGCTGGTGGTGAACGAAAACGGTTTGTTGTCTCGCTCGCGATGGGTGGACCAGGATCCGCGAAGCATCGCGCCACGAGTGCTGTATCCAGGCGACGAGCGGGTGTCGACTGTCACACCAATCTGGGCGACGTTGAAGTTCAGCGGCTCGAGAAGTCCCGGGGTTTCCGCGGGTGTGAACCGGCCGGCGATCCCGGCGCCGGCGTCGGTGACAGTGTGGAGGAAGTTGTAGCCGCCGTTGGCCGTCACCCATCGATGCGCCCTGAATCGAGCCGTGCCATGAACGGTCGTTGGCTGATACCCAAACGTGGCCCTTTGAGCGGACGAGTTTGGCCCGAGCCCGTGAAATGCGACGCTGCCGGCGTCGATCCATTCCACGCCGAAGCTGGTGTGCAGGCGCCCCTCCACCAGCTCGCGCGGCGCAAAATCTGCGGCCAGCAGTTTGTAGAGCTTGGCGGAGACGCCGCCAACGAAATTGACGCGGCTCCCCCGCGGCAGCGATCGGCCGTAGCCGACGCCCGCGGCCATCAGTCCGCCAGGAAAGATGCTGCCGAACCACGGGTACGGGCCTTCGGGCGTGCGTCCGATCGCCTTCGTGACCCGGATGATGAACAGCTCCGCCTTGTTCGGTCCCTCGGGCCTCAGCGCCTTTACCTTCTTGGCCTGCTCGGTGGCGACAGCCTCGGCACGAGTGGATTGCGCAGCAGCAGGAACGGCCAGCGCGAACGACAGGGAAACCACGGCGAACCGGCGAAACATGAAACTCGGATTATACCGGCCCCTCGGTCGTGTCCTTCGACGAACGCTGGGTCGCGGGCTCGACGCCCGGCCTGACTGGGGACGGCTCGCTCCCGGCGCGCCCTTCGACTCGCCGCAGATCTCCGACGGCTCGCTCAGAGCAAGCCCTTCGACTCGCCGCCTGATCTCCGACGGTTCGCTCAGGGCAAGCCGGTGAAGCGCTTACACCACTTGACTCTGGTGTAGGCGATTCGAAATCCATGGCGCTCGGCGTTGCGCTGCGATGCGCTGCCAGGCGCCGCGCCCATCATCGCCAGTTGGCAGCCCTCCGAGGCCGCGAACCGCAGACGCGCGTCGAGCAGCGCCAGTTGCGCGCCTTGCCGTCGATACTCGGGAATCGTCGAGGCGCCGGCGAGCACCGCCACGCCGTTGGCGACCACAAGCACGGCGGTCGCGATCGGTCTTCCGTCCAGCTCGGCGACAAAGCAGGGGCTGTTGGCCCGGGTCGCCATTACGCGGCCGAAGCCTTCGAGAAAGGAGTGGAGCTCGGCCAATTCGCTCCAGCCTCTTGCGGCGGTGATGCCGAACATCTCCGACTCATCGATGGAAATCTGGCGCACGTGAAGCGGTTGGTTGATGGGTGCCGCGATGCCCGGAGCGCCCTCGAGGGTTCGATACATGACACTGGTGAGCTCGACGGGGCTGTACCCGCGGGACGAGAGCGTCGAAAACAGACCGGCGCCTGCCAGCGGGCTCACCTCGTGATTGATGTCAGCCTGACGGCCGTGAAAAAACGCCTCAAGTGCATCGAGGTCCTCGGACGTCACGGCGCCATCGAGGCCAAGACCAAACGTCTGTGTCACCGGCGAGCCGCCGCCGTCGAACATCGCATAGGCACCGTGGCGATTGATCCAGGTTGCGCCGCGCTCTGGTTCCAACGCCGAGCGGGCCTCGACAAACGCCACGCCGCCGCTGGCTTCGGCGTGCTCGAGCCGTCGCGCGAACCTAAGATCGACGAATGGGGTCGGGGAAGTCACGACGAAATGCTACCCTGCGCCCGGGGGAAGACACATGATCACGTGCCGCGAGGCGATGCGTAGAAGCTCACGATGGTCATGGCATTGGTCGAGGCCGGATACGCCGCGCATCTGCTGCTCTCGTCGGACTTTGCCGTGGCTCGATCGCTGAAGAAGAACGGCGGCCCAGGGATCGGGCAGACGGCCACGGTGTTTGGACCGATGCTGCGCGAGGCCGGCATGTCGGAAGCGATGTTGCGTCAGATCCTGGTCGACAATCCGCGGCGGTTCCTGGCGTTTGTGCCGCACACGTAGCGCCCAGGCCACCAGACTACGACCCTCACGCCGTAAGCGCCGTCAAGCCTGCTTGACCTCCGCGATCAGCTTTTGCAGGCTCTGCTTCGCGTCGCCGAACAACATCCACGTGCGTGGCGCATAGAACAGCTCGTTCTCGATGCCGGCGAAGCCGACTGCCATGCTGCGCTTCAACACGACCGTCATCTTCGCGTGGTCGGCATTGATGATGGGCATGCCGAAGATCGGTGAGCTCTTGTCGTGACGCGCCGCCGGGTTCACGACATCGTTGGCCCCAATCACCAGGCACACCTCCGCATCGTCGAACTCGCTGTTGATGTCGTCCATCTCGTAGAGCCGGTCATACGGGATGTTGGCCTCGGCCAGGAGCACGTTCATGTGCCCCGGCATGCGTCCCGCTACCGGGTGAATGGCATACTTCACACCGCCACCGCGCTTCTCGATCAAGTCGGCCAGCTCGCGCACTTGGTGCTGCGCTTGCGCCACGGCCATCCCATATCCAGGGACGATGATCACTCGCTGGGCATAAGCCAACTGGACCGCGAAGTCCTCGGGGGCGATGGATTTCACGGTCAGCCCGGCCGCGCTCGTGGCAGCGCCGGCGGCTCCGGACGTGGCGCCAAACGCGCCAAAGAGCACGTTGGCCAGCGACCGGTTCATCGCCTTGCACATGATCTGGCTCAGGATAATGCCCGACGAGCCCACGAGCGCGCCCGCGATGATCAGCACCTCGTTGTCGATCACGAACCCCGTCATGCCTGCCGCGATCCCTGAGTACGAGTTGAGGAGCGAGATCACGACGGGCATGTCCGCGCCCCCGATGGGAATCACGAGCAACACGCCGAGTAGCAGCGCCACGCCACACACGCCATAGAAGGGCAGCATGAGGGGCACTTCCGTCGAGATTTGCCAGCCAGCCAGCGCCAGCGTGACCAGGAACACCATCAGGTTCGAAGCGTTCTGGCCGGGGAAGGTGATGGGCTTGCCCGACATCAATTCCTGCAGCTTCGCAAACGCCACGAGGCTGCCCGTGAGGGTCACGGCACCGATGATCAAACTGAGCTGCATGACGACATTTGTTGGCGTCGGGATGTCGGAGCGGGATTGGAATGCCCGAAGGAACTCGGCCGCGCCGACGACCATGGATGCGCCGCCGCCGAAGCCGTTGAGCAGCGCCACCATCTGCGGCATCGCCGTCATCTTCACGGCGTACGCCTGCCAGAGCCCCAGCGCGGTGCCCACCACCAGGCCTGCGGCGATCACACCGTACGACACGACGGCGTGATCGACGAGCGTGACCAGGATCGCAATCAGCATCCCCACACCAGAGATCCAGTTGCCCCGCCGCGCAGTGGCCGGGCTGCCGAGACGCTTGAGGCCGATGATGAAAAGGACGGCCGCGGCCAGATAGAGGATCTGGTTCAACCAGCCGGGCATCAGTGTTTCTCCTCTGGCCTTGACTTGAACATGCCCAGCATCCGATCGGTCACCGCATAGCCCCCCGCCACGTTCATCATGGCAAGCACAATCGCGGTAAAGCCGAGATACGTCGACAGCCATCCGAGATCGCTGCCCGCGATGATCAGGGCGCCGACGATGGTGATGCCACTGATCGCGTTCGCACCGGACATCAACGGGGTATGGAGCGTCGGCGGGACGCGCCCGATCAACTCGACGCCAAGAAACGTGGAGAGCGTGAAAATGACAATGGCAACGATCAGCGCTTCAGTCGTCATGACAAACTCTCCGCTTCAAGTCTAGTTGGATGGACCCGTGGTCCATGGTTGGTCTGTGGCCATTCCAGATTGCCCCATCGGTTGCTCACCTGATCTGGCCAGCGTGGGCCAGACACATCGGGCCTGTGATCTCGCTATCCAAGTCGACGACGAGCTGGTTCTCTTTGCTGATAAGGTGCTGCAGCAGCGCGAACACGTTACGGCTGAACATCTGGCTCGCGTGCAGCGGCATCGTGGCCGGCAGATTCACCGGGCCGAGTATGGTGACGCCGTCGGCGGTGACCACGGTTTCGCCAGCCCGCGTGAGCGCGCAGTTGCCACCGGCCTCGGCCGCGAGGTCGACGATCACGCTGCCGGCTTTCATTGAGCCAACCATCGCCTCAGTGATCAGAACCGGCGCACGTTTGCCGGGAATCGCGGCCGTTGAAATCACCAGGTCCATGTCGTGAATGTGGTTCGCCAGGGCCGCCTGCGTGCGCGCCTGTTCCTCCTCGCTCTGCGCGCGCGCGTAACCGCCTTGTTCCTCGTCGCCGGCGCCCATGGCTTCGGCGGCCACAAATGACGCGCCGAGCGATTGCACCTGCTCCTTCACGGCGGGCCGGACGTCGAATGCGGAGACCACGGCGCCCAGCCTACGGGCGGTCGCAATGGATTGCAGCCCCGCAACGCCCGCACCGAGGACGAATACTTTGCCTGGTGTGAGCGATCCCGCGGCTGTCGTCATCATCGGCAAAAGCCGTGGAAGCGTCGATGCGCCCAACAGTACGGCCTTGTAACCGGCCACAGTAGCCTGTGACGAGAGGACGTCCATCGATTGCGCGCGCGTGATTCGCGGCACCCGCTCGAGGCCCAGCACGGTGACGTGGCGGCTTGCCAGCTGGGCGAGGAGATCGGCGCTGGATGTGACAGGGAAAAGACTGATGAGGACCGAACCCGAGGGGAACCGCCCAGCTTCGTCGAGGCTGGGCTTGACCTTCAAGACGATCTGTGCCCCTCTAAAGGCCTCGTCGAGGCTGGCAGTCACCTGCGCGCCGGCGGCTATGTACTGGCGATCGGGAAACCCCGCGGCCCGTCCTGCATCGTGCTCGACGACAACCTCGGCGCCGGCCTTGACGAGTTTGGCTGCCGACTCCGGGATAAGGGCCACGCGATATTCACCCACTTCGCGCTCCCGGAGCACAACGATTCGCATGGCGCGTATTCTACCCATTGGGAACGGGGTTTGTTTTTCGCGCCTAGGCGGAGCCTGCGCACGCGGCGAGCATGTGCGTCGAGCTGTTGCCCCAAAGAGCACCTTCGCGGTGACCGCAAGACGACTCGACAAGTGCATGGAGCCGATGTCGTGAACGCCGGGTGCTTCAAGGATCTCGCCTGCCGCGTCATTCGTTGGGCACGGCCAGCTTCATCAGTACGCTCTCTCCGCCGGCCGAGATGTGACGCGATCCCCGACAGACGTGCGCGGGGATTATACGTCCCCTCGACTCAGCCAGCCGCGCGGAGCGGATGGCGTCGCTCACGAGAGGCGCTGCTCGGCAAGCAGAATTCAGCACGTCACGTACTCGACGCAGTGATCCACTACGAACGCGGCGCCTGGAGCGACGTGTGCCAGACGGCCCGTCGTGTCGGGCTGGCCGAGGAGGATGTGGGCGACGCGTACCACGGCGCTCTGGGCTGGGCGCGCACCTCGAGCCTTGGCGCCACGGCCAATCACACGCCGCGGATCTAGACGTCGGCCGCCACTGCCTGCGCTTGAGCCATCGCCGGCGCATGATGGAGTCGCACTCGGAACTCGCGTCGAAGGAGCAGAACATTCAACGACACCTGTGTGAAGGTCGCCACGACCGTCAGATACCAAATCCATCGCAGCTCAAAGCCGGCGATCTGGGCGAGGAACACCGCCGGGATCGCGACGATGATGATTCGCGCGAAGGATGTGGCCATCGACGGAATCGTGTTGCCCATCGCCTGGAACATGCTCGCTGTGACGAACGTAATGCCAGAGGCGCTGAAGGTCAGCGACACAATCCGTAGATAGGTCTCGCCGATGTCGATGGCTTGTTGGTCCGCCGTGAAGAACCCAATGAGCGCGCGTGGCGCGATTTGCGCCAGGGCCGTGCACGCCAGTGTGGCGATCAGGCTCATCAACGCTGCCTGACGAAACGCCTCACGTACTCGATCGCCACGGCGCGCCGCAAAGTTCTGACCGGCGACAGGAGCCACCGCAAAGCCGAGCGCGACAATCGGCATGAACATCGACTGCATGATGCGCATCCCGATGCCAAAGCCCGCCTGAGCCTGGGCACCGAAGGGCCGGCTCACCGCGTACACCACCATCAGGTATACGGCCATCAACGCAAATTCGATCCCCGCGGGCAGGCCGATCTTCAGCATGTCCCCCCAAATCCTCAGTTGAGGCCTCCAGTGCGCAAAATGGAACCGCAGGTATGCGTTCTTGTCGAAAAAGTAGAGCGAGATCCACACGACACCGACCACCACGCTCACGAACGTCGCGACCGCGGCGCCGCTGACACCCATGGCGTATCCGGTGCCCCAACCAAAGATCAGGAACGGTGCGAGCACGATGTTCAGCAAGACCGTCCCGGTTTGCACAATCATGCCGGGCTTGAAGTTGCCAGTACCTCGCAACGCCGCGCCCATTGCGACGATGGCAAACTGCAGGGCCATTGCCGGAATGAACCAGAGCAAGTACTCATTCGCAAGCCGGTTCGTTTCGGCATCCGCGCTCATGCCGTTGACGTAGTCGTGCTGCAACAGCATGGCGACGATCCAAAAGACAAAGCCTGCCGTCACCGACAAGACCTGGGCCTGGTTGAACAGGAACACGGCCTGCTCATGATCCTTCCGCCCGGACGCGTGCGCGACGCGGGTCGTGGCGCCGACGCCGAGCATCTGCGAGACGGCGAGGACGATGAAGGTCAGATTGCCGCTGATGCCGACCGCCGCCACCGCGTCGGTCCCGAGACTCCCGACCCAATACAGGTCCACCAACACGTACAGCGTCTGGAAGATCATGCTGACCAGCATGAAGCTGGTGGTTTTCAGGAGATGCCCGGAGAGGGAGCCCGTCGTCAGGTCTTGCATCCGGCAATGATAGCAGCCAGCTCAACGTTGAAGAGTTGACAGTTGACCGTTCACGTGGAAAGTTTTCAGTTCATGAAAACGCTCTTTGCCGGAACCGTTATCGCAGTGGTCATGGCTGTCGGTGTCGCGACGCAGACGCCACAATCCGGCCGCGGGATCCGCGTCGAAGTCTCCTTCCCTTCGACCGTGCGCGCCGAGCCGGTCACTGGTCGCGTCTACGTGATGATCTCGCGCACGAACGAACGGGAGCCGCGATTGCAGATCGGCCGCACCGGCACGCCGTTCTTCGGTCGTGACGTCGAACGGTTGGCTCCGGGACAAGCGGGGGGCATCGATGCCACTGATCTCGGCACACCTGTCGCGAGCCTGAAGAACCTTCCGCCCGGCGATTACTTCGTGCAGGGCTTCGTCAACATCTATTCGGAGTTCAAGCGTGCCGACGGCCATACCGTCTGGATGCACGATGACCAGTGGGAAGGTCAGCACTGGAACATCTCACCTGGCAATCTCTACAGCGAGCCTCAGCGGATTCGCATCGACGCGACCACTGAAACGATCAAGCTCGTCGCGACCAACAAGATCCCGCCCGTTCAGATTCCAGCCGACACCGAGTTCGTCAAGCGGTTCAAGATTCAGAGCGCGCTGCTGACGAAGTTCTGGGGTCGTCCGATCTATCTCGGCGCCAGCGTGCTTCTGCCGCGAGACTACGCGACCTCCACCGTTCGATACCCAGTGCTGTATCGGCAAGGCCACTTTGGCCTCGGTGCGCCGCTCGGGTTCAACGACGGCAGCGAGCTTGGCCTCGCTTGGCGGCGCGACGACTTCCCGAGCATGATCGTCGTGACCCTGCAACACCCCAACCCGTACTTCGACGACAGCTACGGCGTCAACTCGGTGAACGTCGGGCCGTACGGCGACGCGATCATGCAGGAGCTCTATCCTGAGATCGATCGACGCTTCCGAACCATCGGCGCGCCTTGGGCCCGCGTGACCGACGGCGGCTCAACGGGTGGATGGATATCGCTGGCCCACCAGATTCTGTATCCCGATTTTTACGGCGGCGTCTGGTCGTATTGTCCCGACTCGGTCACGTTCACTGACGTCGAGGGCATCAACGTGTACAAGGACGACAACGCGTTCTATCGGACGATTGACTGGCGGACGGTGCCCATCATCAACACCCGCGAGGTGAACGGTCACGTGCGGCTGACCTCTGAGCAGCGCAACCATATGGAGCTGGTCAACGGTACGCGCGGGCGATCGGGCGAGCAGCTCGATATCTGGTCGGCGGTGTTCGGTCCACTCGGAAAGGACGGATACTTCGACCCGCTCTTCGACAAGCGAACCGGTGCGATCAATCGAGCCGTCGCCGAGTATTGGCGCACACACTACGACCTGCTGGAATACCTGAAGCGCAACTGGACGACGGTGGGTCCGAAACTTATCGGCAAGGTTCACGTCTATACCGGCACTGCGGACAACTTTTTCCTCAACAACTCGACAAAGGACCTCGAGGAGTGGATGAAGACCACGGAGAATCCGCACTACAAAGGGTTCTTCTTATATGGCGACGGCAAGGGGCACTGCTGGCAGGGGCCGGAGTCGACCCCTGAGCGGCTCAAGCAAATGGCCGCGCATATCGCGAGGCAGAAGCCCGAGGGCATGACGACGCCCTGGTGGAAGTACTGAGATTTCAGGAAGAAAGAAGAAAGAAGAAGGAAGAACGAAAAGGTAAGGACGAAGACACAAACCAACCATTAGGGGCCGCTGGTCGTCTACCTGTGCGGACTAGGAGACCTCCTGAGCCGACCGTGGAGACAACCCTTTAGGTTTGCCTTTCGTATTTGCAACTATGCGCGCTGCGGTCGTCGTCCTGTCGGACCTGGGTCGAAACCCCCGGATGCAGCGCCACGCCCGCGCCTGGGCGATGCTCGCCGATGTCGATCTGATCGGCCTTCACGGTTCGGCTCTCGAACCTGGAATCGACGGGACGCCTCGGCTGGCCGTCCATCGTTTGCGGGATGGCCGCATGCAGGCCCGATCGCGAGCGAGCGTGAGCCGGTTCGTTGTCGCGTCCGCACTGCGAGCCGCCGCACACGCACTGAGCGCGTTTCGCGCATTGATGCGTCTGCCTCGGCCGGACGTCATTCTTGTGGGCAACCCACCGGCCGTGCCTGCTCTTGGCGTGTGCTGGGTCGTTTCGCGTCTGCGCGGCGCTCGCTTCATCATCGATTGGCAGGACCTCTCGCATCGCCGGGCGGCCGCTCAGATCGGTGAATCCCATCGGCTCGTGCGATCGATCGCGAGAAGCGAGCGGCGCTGGGCCCGTCGCGCGGACGCCCACGTGGCGGCGTCGCAAGCGCTCGCCGACTGGCTGCGCCGTGAGTACGGCGTGCAAGCCGCAGTCGTCTACGACCGTCCCATGCGGTCCTCGGCCGTCGCCGTGCCATCGCCAACGGTGCTGGCCGAGCTGGGATCTCCGCTGGCCGTGTGTCCGACCGGCTGGGGAGCCGATGAGGACTTCGATCTCTTGCTCGAAGCGCTCGAGCGGACCGATCGCAGCCTGAGCAAGGGAGCACCGCCGGCGAAACTCACGGTCGTTCTCACCGGCACCGGCGAGCTGCGCGGAGCGTTCGAGACGCGGCTCGCCCGGCGGCAATTTGCCCATGTCGCGGTGCGCGTACTCGAAGTCGATTCCCATGCCGCGATCGCCATAGCCGACATCGGGATCTGCTTGCATCAGTCCGCGTCGGGACTGGACCTGCCGATGGTGTTGTCGGATCTTCGCGGCGCGAACGTGCCAGCCTGTGTGTACGACTATGCGCCGGTGCTGACCGAGGTGCTGACGAATGGCCGCGAGGGCGTCAGGTTTGGAGAGCCCGGCGAGCTGATGACGCTGCTGGTCGCGGCCGCCACCCGCGACTCATCGAGCTCATCGAGCGAGAACCCACTCGCTCGCTCGCGCGCATGGCTGGCCTCGAACCCGCCGGAGACTTGGGAAGACACCTGGCCCACCGCAATGGCCGCGGTCATTGGCGTAGGGCCGGGTTAGACCCGCCCACGCGAAAGCCGGCAGAGGACGTCGATTCAACGAGGGTTTTGTGGCGACAAACCCTTAGGTTTGTGCGAAACGACCTAGTCGCGCAGCGCGCTTGCCGGATCAACTCGTGTGGCGCGCCAAGCGGGGACAATGGCCGCAAAACCTGCAACGACGAAAAGCGCGATGGCGGTTGTCACCAGGGTGAGCGGGTCGCGTGGGGAAACGTTGAAGAGCTCGCTCTGTAGCATCCGAGTCAGGGCTAATGCCGCGGCCAGACCAACAGCGAGTCCAACGACTACGGGTTTGAGACCGTGCGCCGTCATCATCGAGATGACGTCCAGCGCCGAAGCTCCTAATGCCATGCGAACGCCGATCTCTCGCGCGCGTTGAGCCGCCAGCCACGCGATCACGCTGTAGATGCCGAGCGCCGCGAGAATCAGACCGATCGCGCCCAATAGCGACATCAAGAGCGTGTTGAATCTGGATTGCGACAGCACTCGGCGCATCCCATCGTTCATGGTCTGCAGTCCGAAGATCGGCAGCGTTGCGTCCGCTTGACGAACGCCGGATCGAATGGCGGTTGCCGATGATGCTGTGTCGCTACCGCGAACGACGATGCTGAGTGTACGGCCGACCCATGTCCAGGCGGCGTCGGGAATCTGCCGGACCGGCAAGTAGAACTCCGGTGTAGCCGCCTGAGCCGGTCCACGTCCGCGAACGTCAGGAACGACACCGACCACCAGTTTCCACCTCGGATCCTCTGGTGATCCCTCGCAACAGACCATTCGCTTGCCGATTGGGTCACCGTCGCCGTACGCAGCTCGAGCCAGCGTTTCGTTGATGATCATGACTAGCGGCGACAGTCGGGTGTCTGCGTCTGTGAATCCACGCCCCGCTTTGATCGGAATCCGAAGCGCTTGAAAGTAATCGGGCGTGACGAAGTGAGCCTGGCTGTTGATTCGATCGCCGGTAAACGGTTTGCCTTCTGGCAGCAGCCCGTTTCCTCCTCCGGTGTTCGTCAACGGAGCTCCTGAGTCGAGCGCCGCGAACTGCACTCCGGAGGCGGACATGACGTTCTCGAGAATCTGTTGAAAGGTCAGTTGCACTTCGTCCGCACTCGCATACTGCGCACCAGGCAGAGTCACGCGGGCGGTGACGACGCCGCTCGTGTCGAATCCGATCGGCACCAGCTGCAGATTGAGGGCGCTTCGAATCAGCAAGGCCGCTCCCGCCAGCACAACGAGGACGAGCGCCGCTTGAGCGCCGATCAGGGTTTGACGGATCCACGGCTTGAGCGAACCGTGGCCCGAACCCTTCCCATCGCCGAGCTCTTCCTTCAGTTCGGTGCGGCGTGTGGCTTGCCACGCTGGAAGCGCGCCGACAAACAACGTGCTGACCAACACCAATCCGCATGCGACCGCCAGCACCATCGGATCGAGCGTCGCTGCACGAAGCCGTGGCACACCTGTTGGCGCCATGGCCATGAGCGCGGGCAGCGACCAGCGGGCGACGAGCAGCCCCGCGCCGCCACCGACGACGGCAAGAACAAGACTCTCGGTCAACACCTGCCGAACGATTCGTCCTCGTCCCGCGCCGAGTGCCCCGCGAATCGCCAGCTCGCGCGATCGCGTCGCCAGTCGAGCGAGCAACAGGTTCGCGACGTTGCCGCAGGCGATGATCAAAACGACGCCGACCGCCGACAAGAGGATGAAGAGACGATTCCTGTAGCTGCCAATGAAGAAGTCGCTGTAGGTCTGTGCACTCGCGCCGCGCTCCCGATTGAAGTCCGGATGGTCACGAACTAGTCCCTGAGCGCCGCGCATCAGGTCGTCGTTCACTTGCGCCAGCGACACATCGGCTCGTCGTCGCGCGACCAGCTGCAGATAGTGTTCGTCGTACATCGCCAATCGTTCTGGAGTGAAAGCGATGGGCACCCACAGTTCGGCGCCGGCAGACGCATCGCCATCGAAACTCTCGGGCATGATCCCGATCACCGTGTAGAGTTCGCCGCTCATCCGAATCGTCCGGCCGATCAACGATGGAACGCCGCCGAATCGCCGCATCCACAGGCGATAACTCAGGACGACGACGCTGGCGCGTCCGGGTTGATCCTCTTCCGGGGCCATCGCTCGGCCGTGCAGCGGAGCGACGCCGAAGACGGGAAAGTAGTTCCAGGAGACTCGCTGCCCGGCGACCCGCTCGGGGTCGCCGTCGTCAGACAAATTGAAGTTCGAGAACTGAATTGCGGCGAAGTGCTGCAGCGTTGTGAGACGCTGCCGAAGATAGTCGTAGTTTCCGGCAGACGTACTACTCGGTCGTCCACCCCACGTCGTGTTCGCGGCCAGCACGCGGTCGGGCTCGGAGAATGGAAACGGTCGCAACACCACCGCGTTGACGACGCTGAAGATCGCGGTCGTTGCGCCGAGGCCGAGCGCCAGCGTGAGGACGGCCGCAAGTGTAAAGCCAGGGTTCACACGACATTGACGGAACGCAAAACTCAGGTCCTGAGTGAGCTCGTCCAGCCATTCGCGGCGCGCGAACGAACGGTTCCGATCGGCGCCCAGCCGCTGTAACGTGGGCGCGACGCCGGCGACACGCCGCGCGGCCTCCGCCTCCGCGTCCGCCGGGTTCCAGCCCCGATCGATCAGCTCCCGACTCCGCAAATCACGATGATGCGCAAGCTCTTCGCGGACTTCCTGTTCGACGGGCACTCGCCACAAGATCGATCGAAGGCGGCGGATGGTCATCTCAGCCTCCCACCATCACTTTGTTGACCGCCTGCGCAAACATCGTCCACGCTTTCGTGTCCTCGACCACCTGCTGTCGGCCCTGGCGGGTGAGCCGGTAGAATTTCGCCCGGCGCCCGAGCTCCGACGTGCCCCATTCCGCGTCGATCCACCCTCGTTTTTCCATGCGATAGAGGGCGGGATAGAGCGATCCCTCCTCGACCGGTAGCGCCTCGTCGGTCGTGTCCTCGATCCAGCGAGCGATGCCATAGCCGTGCATCGGCCCGCGCACCAAAGTTTTGAGGATGAGCGTCTCCAGCGTGCCCGGTAGGTAGTCAATCGGCGTTCTGTTCATGGAAGCCTCGACGGTCTATACCTAGATGGTCAAAGTATTGGACGAAAGTGACGGCCGATTGGTTGTCATAGAATGAGCAACTTGTGCGTATGCGTCCCATTACCGACATAGCCGAGCGTCTCGAATTGCCGGAAGATCTGCTCGAACCGTACGGCCGCCACATTGCCAAAATCCGGCTCGAAACCCTGGAGCGATTCCCCGAACGCCGCGGGAAGCTCATTCTGGTGACCGCCATGACGCCGACGAGCAGCGGCGAGGGCAAGACGGTCAACACGATCGGCATTACCCAAGGACTGACCAAGCTCGGTCACAAAGCCGTCGCCGCGCTTCGCCAGCCGTCGCTCGGACCAGTATTCGGAATGAAGGGCGGCGCAACCGGCGGTGGACAGGCGTCGCTCGAGCCGGTCGAAAAGATCAACCTGCATTTCACCGGCGACGTTCATGCGATCACCACGGCGCACAACTTGCTCGCCGCACTGCTGGACACCCACCTGCACTTCGGCAACGAGCTGCGGATCGATGCGAAGGAGATTCTCTGGCCGCGCACGCTGGACATGAACGATCGCGCCCTCAGGCGGATTGCGACAGGCCTTGGGGGACGCGAGAGCGGACCCGCTCGTGAGACCGGGTTCGTCATCACCGCGGCGTCCGAGATCATGGCGATTTTGGCTCTGTCGGAGAGCCGCGCCGACCTTCGGCGCCGCCTCGGCCGGATCGTTGTCGGCCTCAACTACGACGGCAAGCCCGTGACCGCCGCCGACCTCAAGGCCATCGGCGCCATGATGCTGTTGCTGAGCGACGCGATTCTGCCGAATCTTGTTCAAACCACTGAGGGTGCGGCGGCGATTGTTCACTGCGGTCCGTTCGCCAACATCGCCCACGGTACAAGCAGCGTGCTCGCTCAGCGGATCGGTCTGCATCTTGCCGATTACGTCGTCAACGAAACGGGGTTTGCCGCCGACCTTGGCGCGGAGAAGTTCTTCGACCTCGTCATGCCAATGTGCGGCCATGTTCCGTCAGCCGCAGCCGTGATCGTCACACTCAAGGCGCTGAGGACCCAGGGCGGGGCGGCCGATGGACCCATCGACGGTGGGTATCCAAACTTGAAGCGCCATCTCGAGAATCTGAGTCGGTGGGGCGTACCAGCAGTCGTGGCGCTCAATCGCTTTCCAGGTGACTCCGATGGAGACCTCGAGCAGGTGCTGAGCTACTGCCGATCGCTTGGTGCGGAGGCCGAGTTGGCCGAAGGCTACACAAAAGGCGGCACGGGAATGACGGCGGTGGCGAGCCGGATCGTCGCGGCGGCCTCGGTCACCGATCTCTCACGGGTCAGGCCAATCTACGAAGCCAGCCAATCGCTCGAGTCGAAGATTACGGCGGTTGCGACGATGGTGTACGGCGCCGGGCGAGTCTCTTTCAAGCCCGCCGCCAAGGAGCGCCTGAAGAAACTCGAGACACTCGGCTACGGGAAGCTCCCGGTCTGCATCGCCAAGACGCAGTACTCCATCACCGACGACGCGAAGGTCATGGGGGCGCCGACCGGATGGACGCTCGCGATCAGCGACGTTGGCCTCTCCGCCGGTGCGGGTTTCGTGGTGGCCATCGCGGGCAGCATGATGTTGATGCCGGGTTTGGGGAAGGAGCCCCAGGCCCAAAAGCTGGACATCGACGACCATGGACGGGTTGTCGGCATGGATTATTGAAGCAACCAACCGTGGAGTATCTCATCAAGCAGTACGCGCTCGAGGCTGGCGCGCTGGAGATTCAGTACATCGAGGAGTACTTCGGCGAGTTCCCCGGTCGAAAGACCGCGGCGGAGATTATCGAGCGGCTGAAAGATCGCGAGTCGCTCATCCTGATGACTGAAGCACCGCTGCCCGACGAGCCGAGCTCGCTCGTGCCGGTCTCCTACAAAGTGGTTCATGAGATCCGGGCCGACGAGAATGCGCCCGACCTTCGCGATCTCGTGTCCCGCCTTGCCGGTTCGGTGCGCTTTGATGGCCGTCGGGTTCTCTATACGTGGTTGGGTGGCACTCGCCGCGATTGGCGCGGTCAGGGTCATTTCCGCGCGCTCACGGAAGAGTCGGAAGTGTGGGCGATGTCCTACGGCTTCGAAGAAGTCGTGGCGAAGGCGAAGAACCGCTACTACGACATGCGAGCCGTCTTGGCGCAGCTCCAATTCAACGTCGTCAAGTACGAGCCGCATCCGACCGATGCCATGGAATCGAAGGTGTACCTCAGCAAGCTCCTGCCGGCCGAGTTGCCGCGTAAGCACCGAAGCAGGCGTACGGTGGTTCGAGCTGGCTAGCTGAGTTCACCTACCTTGGAGGCGGCTCATTTGACACGCCGGTGGATATCGCTGTCGATCGGGGTGGCAACCGTTGGATTGTCGGGACGACGCAGTCCGGCGACTTTCCGGTGACTCGAAGCGGCCCGCAGCCAGGCACGGGCAGGCCTTGCTGTGGCCGAGCGTGGTGGACTAGACTGACGCAATCTTGAGATCGGGTCTCATCTACGGCGGCAGCGCCCATCCACTCGGCCGGACATGCTTCAAGCGTACGTAATCACTCTTCGTGAGGGCCTCGAGGCCTTCCTCATCGTCGCCATCAGCCTCGCGTTTCTGCGCAAGAGCGGACGCTGGGAGCTTCAGTCCGCGGTCCGTTGGGGGATCGCGCTGTCGGTCGTGTTGAGCGTCGCGGCGGCGTATCTCTTCCAACAGGCGGCGAATCAAGCGCTTTGGGAAGGCGTGCTCGCGCTTGTCGCGGCTGTCTCGGTCGCGACCCTCACGATTCACATGTGGCGTACGGCTCGCCGCATCAAGGCTGAGATCGAAGGGCGGCTGGCCGCGTCGGCCGGCAAAACCGGAGCCACGGCCTGGCTTGGCGTCTTCGGGTTTACGGTACTGATGATCTCTCGCGAAGGCATGGAGACCGCGTTGCTGATGGGCACGTTGCTCACGCAAATCCAGGCGGTTTCGATTCTTGGTGGCGCCATCGCGGGGACACTCAGTGCGGCGGTTGTCGCCTGGCTCTGGTCGCGTTACGGACACCGCGTCAACCTCGGCTTGTTTTTTCAAGTGACAGCGATCTTTCTGGGTGTGTTCGTTGTGCAGTTGCTCATCTACGGTTTCCATGAGCTCACCGAAGCCAACGTGCTCCCCAATAGCGAGACGCTCCATTGGGCGACCGAACCCTACGGCCCCGACGGCGTGTACGGTCAGTTCCTTACATATCTCCTGCTTGCCGCGCCCCTCACCTGGCTGTTGTTCTCGATGCTGAAGGCGGGAAATCGCCCACGTCCACGCCCGCGACCTCCCGCCACCGTGCCAGATCGAGCTTAGACGGCGACGCGGCGCTGGTTTCGTCCTAGTGTCCCGTCCCAGATAAATATTGACAATACGCGTTGCCGTATGCTGTCATTGCCGACATGTTCGCTCGCGCCGCGGCTCTGGGCCTTGGCGACGACCAGCGCCGCGTCTTGGAAGCCTGGGCGCGCGCCGGCGCGACACCGCAACGGGTCGCGCGGAAATGTGCGGTGATCTTGCTCGCGAGCCAGGGGGTATCGAATCTGGCGATTGCCCGACAGCTCCGTCTCTCGCGGCCGACGGTGATCGCCACGCGCGGCGCGTTTGCGCGGGCTGGGGTCGACGCCCTCCGCCAGCCGCAGAAGCGGCAGCGATCCCGCCGGGTGCTCACCGCCGCGGTCGAGCAGAAGATCCTCGACACGACGCTGAAGACGCGGCCACCGGACGCGACGCAGTGGAGCGCACGAACGCTCGCGCGGCGGTTGGGCCTCTCGCGCATGATGGTGCAACGGGTCTGGCACCGCTATGACATTCAGCCGCATCGTGTCGAGAAGTTCAAGATCTCCAACGACCCCCACTTCGAGGAGAAGGTGCGCGATGTCGTGGGACTGTACTTGGCTCCCCCGGATCGCGCCCTCGTCCTGTGTGGCGATGAAAAGAGCCAAATCCAGGCCCTGGATCGCACGGCCCCCATGTTGCCGTTACGCCCCGGCCTGCCCGAACGGCAAACCCACGATTACAAGCGGCACGGGACCACCACGCTGTTTGCCGCCTTCAACATTCTCAACGGGAAGGTCATCGGCCGTTGTCTCCCGCGTCACCGGGGTCGGGAATTCGTCCGCTTCCTGAACGAGTTGGAACCGGCGGTCCCGACCGATCTGGACATTCACCTCATCGTGGACAACTACAGCACGCACAAGAGTGCGGCCGTGGCCCGGTGGTCGGACCGCTCGCCGACGCGGATGCCGAGAATCTTGCACTCGTCGATCGCCTTGACGATGGCCAGCGAGAGACGACGCGTCACGCGGCGAACTCCACTTCGATTCGCTTTGGAAGAATCCCCTTCGCGTACCCCTCCGTCATCAGGCGCTGCAAGGCCTCTCGGCCGCGTGGGCCGTAGTCGAGCGTGAGCTCGTTGACATACATGCCGACAAAGCGATCGGCCTTCTGTCGATCGAGGCCGCGTCCAAACTGCAACGCGTAGTCCAGCGCTTCGTCACGATGATCGAGCGCGTACTTGATGGACGCGTGCAGAATGCGCGACACCTTCGCCACCATCTCGGGACCGAGATCGCGCCGGATCACATTGCCGCCGAGCGGCAGCGGCAGGCCGCTCGTGTGCTGGTTCCACCACTCGCCAAGGTCGACGATCTTCTCGAGGCCCTCGTCGCCGTAAGTGAGCTGGCCCTCATGAATCAGCAGGCCTGCTTCGACGCGACCTTCGCGAACAGCGTCCTGAATCTGATCGAACGGCATCACGGAGTACTTCACATCGGGCTTGAAGAGCCGCAGGGCGAGAAACGCTGTCGTGAGCAGTCCTGGAATCGCCACGCTGATGTTGTCGAGCGACGAGGGACCATCGCGCCTGGCAACGACGATCGGGCCATAGTTGTCGCCCATCGACGATCCGTGCCGGAGCAGCAGATATTTGTCGGCAAGATGCGCGTAGGCGTGAAACGAGACCGCGCTGACCTCGTACTTCCTCTCGAACGCCGCGCGGTTGAGCGTCTCGATGTCGGCGAGGAGATGCTCGAAGGTCAACCCTTCGCTGGGGATCTTCCCACTGGCCAGGCCATAGTGCATGAAGGCGTCATCCGAGTCTGGACTGTGGGCAACGATGATACGCATGACTAGAGGATACCGAAGCTTCGGTGGGACGGGTGGTCAGTAGCGAGCGAGCCAGGCCGCGATGTTCGGCCTCGCTCCGGCGAAAAGAAGCTGGTCGGGCGACGTGATCACTTTGATCTGATCGCCGAGTGAGAGCCGAGACGAGTCGCCGCTGGCCGAGTACATCACCTTGGCACACGGCGGAGGATCGCCGCCGGTCATCTGCGTCGAGGCCACCACCCGATCGGTCCTGAGCTCACGGATTGTGACGGTGACATCGACTCGATATCGATTACGCACGCTCGCTTTTCCGTCGCTGCTAGTGTATTGGCACTCACCAACCCGTTCCTCGTGCGAATCGATTGTGGCGACCGCGCCGATATCGCCCAACGTCACCCCCGTATCGCCGGCACGGAATATAGAGACGAAGTTGCCATCGACGATGAGCATAGGCGATCCGCGAGTGTACGGCCTTGCGGTCGGCTGCGGAGTGGTTGCCAGCGCCAGACCCACGAGCCGCAGAACCTCTCGCGCCTCGAGCCGTGGATGAATCGTCCGGCGCGCGGCCGGGCCAACGACGGTGAGCCCTGGAAGAGTCAGTTCCGAGGAGGCTTTTGACTCAAATCGATGTTGCTCGAGTACCGTCCTCGGAACTCTCCATTCGAGTCGCCTCTGCTCGACGCTCGCGGTTCCGATCTCCGCGCTGACGTTGACCAAGCCAGCAACCGAGTACTCGACCGTCATTTCTGAAGGCTCGATTGCGATTCTCGTCGGTCGCACCGCTTCGACGTCGGCAGCATCAATCGCCTTCTCTCCAAAGCAAGCCCGCGACGGAACCGGTTGGCGAACTGTCTGTC
>JBOGIV010000095.1:0-17788 GCA_050747925.1 Vicinamibacterales bacterium | reverse complement strand
GCGACGACGCTGACCGCGTGTGGCCCGCAGGCGGGCACTTTGCAAGGCGCGGCTGAGACACTCGGCGCGGCAACCACCAGATCGATTGAGTATTCGGGCACGGGCCGCTGGTTCCAGTTCGGCCAGGCGCCAAGCCCCACGCTGCCGTGGCCGCGGTTCGACGTGAGCGCGTTCACCGCCGCCATCAATTTCGACACAGCGAGCGCGCGCGTCGAGATGACACGTAAGCAGACCATCGAACAGGGCCGCACGCGGCCGGCGCCGGTGGAACAGCGACCGATTCAGCTCGTCAGCGGAACGTTCGCGTGGAACATGGCGGTCCCCGCCGGCGCGCAGGCGGGCACGACGCCCACAGCCAATGCCGCGCCGGCTTCCGTCGAAGAGCGCGCGATGGAGATCTGGTCCACGCCGCAGGGCTTCGTGAAGGCCGCGCTCGCCAACACCGCGACCTCGACGCCGCAGGGCGGCGGGTCCGAAGTGTCGTTTACGGTTGGCGGTAAGTACAAGTACACGGGCACGATCAACGCGCAGAATCACGTCGAGCGCGTGCGCACGGTCATCGACAACACCGTGCTCGGCGACACGACCGTGGAAACCACGTTTTCCGAGTACCGCGACTTTGGCGGCATCACTTTCCCGGCCCGCATCGCGCGCTCCCAGGGCGGGCATCCCGTGCTGGATCTCACCGTGTCGGCTGCGAAGGCAAACCCGGCGGTGGACGGCAGCGTGCCCGACAACGTGCGCAACTTCAAACCCGCGCCAGTTCAGGTGCAGGTGGAGACGCTCGCGCCGGGCGTCCACTACATGATCGGCGGATCCCACCATAGCCTCGCCATCGACCAACGCGATCACATCGTCGTCGTCGAAGCGCCACAGAGCGAAGAGCGATCGCTGGCGGTGATCGCGAAAGTGAAGGAGACGATCCCGAACAAGCCGATCCGCTACCTGATCAACACGCACGTGCACTTCGATCACTCGGGCGGGCTGCGCTCGTATGTGGATGAAGGCGCGACGATCGTCACGCACGCGCTGAACCGTCCGTACTACGAGCAGGCATGGGCGGCGCCCCGGACACTCAACCCCGATCGTCTGGCGAAGTCCGCAAAGAAGGCCAACTTCGAGACGTTCACCGACAAGCACGTGCTCACCGACGGGAAGCGGACCATCGAGGTGCACGCGATCGCCGGCAACGGACACAACGACGCGTTCGCAATGGTGTATCTGCCTACCGAAAAGGTCCTGGCAGAGGTTGACGCCTATTCACCGCCGGCGGCAGGCGCGCCAATGCCGGCGACCCCGAACCCGTTCGCGGTGAGTCTGTACGACAATATTCAGCGGCTGAAGCTGGACGTCAGGCGCATCGCCGCGCTGCATGGCCGGGTAGCAACGGTGGCTGAGTTGATGGCGTTCAACGGGATGAAGGGGAAATAGTCGGCGGTCAGTCGACCGGTCGTTCCATCAATCGGCGCATGGGGGCGGAAATCTAGTACCAGATCGACCGCCCTCATTCCCTATCCGGTGCAGTCCGTCACCCAATCAGGCAACCAGGATACCCATCAACGCTGGCACCGGTCTTGATGATCAAACCTCCAGGGCATCGGAGCCCATGGAGGAACTCATGATCTTCAGGCAGCCGTCCCTCGCGTTGATCCTTACCTTCGGCCTCGCCGCCGGAGCGTGCGAAAACACGGCCGCGGGACTCAGGGAAGACGCCAGGCAAGCGGCAGAGAGTGACGCTGCGGCCAAAGCCAAGGACGCGGCCAACAAGACCGGCGCGGCCGTTGGTGCCGCTCTCGAGACCGTGGACATCAAGGCGGCATTGATGGCCGACAAGTCCATCGACGCCAGCAGCATCAACGTGGACACCTACGCCGAGACCAAGACGGTCGTGCTTCGCGGATCGGTGCCGACCCAGGCGCAGCGTGAGCAGGCTGAGCGCATTGCCGTTGACAAGGCGAAGGGGTATCGCGTCGAGAACAAGCTCGCGGTCGTGCCATAAGGCCAAAGCAGATTTCGGCGCTCGGCCCTCTCGCTTTCACTGATCGCGAAGCGAATCGGCGAGACGCATCGCGAGCGCAACGATCGTCAACGTCGGGTTGGCTTGCCCGCCAGTCGGAAGAATTGACGAGCCAGCTACGTACAGGTTCTCCAAGCCGTGCACGCGTCCGTGAGGATCCACGACACCGAGACGCGGGTCGATGGACATGCGTGTTGTCCCCATCGGGTGGGAGGCGTCGCCGTAGATCGGCTGGGAATTCGGATCGCCGAGCTGACTCTTGAGTCGACCGATTCGCGCGTGATCGATACGTTCGGCGATCAGTTGATGAAAGCGGCGCTCGGTTCGCCGTGTGGCCTCGTCAACTCGGAATGGCACCCGCAGACGCGGGCGGTCGAATTGATCCCGTTCGCCGCCAAGCACGAGACGGCTCTCAGCATCCGGTACCTGCTCGAGCTGCTCCACCATGACCAGACTCTCGACGGCAAAGGGTCGCCGTCTCAACCGAGCCAACCCGACCTGCGCCAGAAGCGGCAGCTCCCGAGCCAAACGAGCGACGCTTTCCACGGCCGGCTGACCAAGCGATCGCGAAGTCGCATCCCGCTGCAAGCGCCTGACGTGGGCGCTCAGCTCGGCCACCCTTGGTGTGCTCGACGGGTAGAAGAACGCGCAGGCGTTCAGCAAACCTTCGCTGCGCTGGACACGCTCGTCGAGCGTGAACGCCACTTGCGTACGACACCGACTTCGCACGCTCGGTCCCTCGGTCAACCGCCGATAGAGCTGCACGTAGTTCGGATGCGTTGGGTCGAGTCGAAGCCTCGCCGCACCGTCGGTGCGGACGTGATTCATGTAGTAGCGGCCGACCACGTCTGAGGAACGCCCGAGGACTCCGGGCCGCTCAGCGATCAGGATCAGAAGCAGTCTCGCGTTCTCCGAGCCGCCACATGCCAGCACATAACGACTCGCGCGGCTCGCGAACCTCCGCCCACCTGGACTGCGAACTCGTAGCCCAGTAACCGTGCCCGACGTCGAATCGACGTCGATGCCGACGACCGTTGCGTCGAGCAGTACTGTCAGTCGAGAAGACGAGGCGGCCAAGCGCTGGTAGCGGCGCCCCAGGTCCTTGGACGCCGTGAACAGATGTGGCACGGCAACGACGCCGCCGCCGCTGAGTGCTTGATAGACGGAGTCGTCTTGCCAGAATTCGGGCTCGAGGGCGTCGGAGTGCGTCACCCCGAGAAACTGCGCCGCACGCGCATAGCGCGATTCGACCTCCAACCGCGAAACCGGCCACCCGCTCAGCGGCACCCACGGCCGCTCCTCGAAATCGATGGCGCCGGGCTTCACCAGGCGCCCGTACCACCGCGTGCCGCCAAAGCCCTGAGCGCCGTCAGCTTCCGCAGCGGATCCAGTCTTACGAGAGAGTCCACCAGATTCGAGCAAGACCACTCGGCGTCCGGCGTCGGCCAGCTCAATGGCCACGGCGAGGCCAACAGGACCGGCGCCGACGATGCAAATGTCGGCGTCGAGTGATGCGCCTGTCTCTACCAGACTCGAGTTGGCGAACGCCACAGTTGTCCTAGCGAAGCTTCGCCGCAAACCGCCCAGAAAAACACGTCGGCTCCGCTTCGCTAGGGGGAGTGTCTTCTTGCCCCGCTCCGCGGGGCGGACATCTTCTGCGGCCTGCCAGAAACTTGCTTCAACTGTCGCCATGCAGGCCTTAGAAGATGTCTACGTAGCGATCTCAACGTCCCGGCGCGCACGACGAGTAAACTACCCGCGTGTGAGCGTCGAGACAACTGCGGATCGGTCAGCAACTCCCACCCCGATCGTCTCGGTCGTCGTGGCGTCGTATAACGGGGCGCAGACCATCTCGCACACGCTGGCTTCGCTTGCGGCTCAGCACAGCAGCATTCCGTTTGAAACTATCGTCGTCGACAGCTCTGAGGACGACACTCCTGTGCTCGTCGCGCGCGATTTCCCGGCGGTTCGGCTCGTGCGCAGCGCCGAACGCCGCTACGCGGGCGACGCCCGTAATCTTGGTGCGGCCGTCGCCCAGGGCCGGATTCTGGCATTTTTGGATGCCGACTGTACGGTCGGGCCCGACTGGATCGATCAGGTCGTCCGCGCGCACGCTCGGCCCGAAGAGGTGGTCGGCGGCGTGGTCGTCAACGGCAACCCAGAGAGCTATGCCGGCTGGGCGTACTACTTCACCGAGTTCAACCAATGGCTTCCCGATCGTCCCGCTGGCATCGTGGACGAAGTGCCTGGCTGCAGCATGACGATCAAACGATCGGCCTATGACCGCTACGGGCCATTCATGGTCGGCGGATATTGCTCCGACACGCAGTTGGTCTGGCGTCTGGCGGCCGAGGGCAAGAGGCCGTATCTCAGTCCTTCGATCCGCGTCGCGCACCGAAATCCCGATCGGTTGCTCGCGATCCTCCAACATCAGCCGCAGCACGGCCGTCACTTTGCGCGACTGCGAAGCCGGGAGCGGTTGACCGCTGCCGGCACTGTCTGGCACGCGGCGTCGGCGGTCTTTCTTCCTCCCGTACTCTTCGCCCGCGCGGCTCGTCGCGTGTGGCAACACTCACCCTACCGCTCCCGCTTCATCCTCTCCGCGCCGCTCACATTTGTCGCGATGACCTGGTGGGCATGGGGTGAACTGCGTGGCTATCTCGAAAGCGCCTTCACCGGCACCGCCCCGCGTCGGGGAGAGTCGTGACCGACCAGCCACTCGAACTCTCGGTGATCGTGGTCGCGCCGTACGGATTCGAACCCATGAGGCGTCTCATCCGCTACCTCGCGGAGCAGACCATCCGCGGGCGGATGGAGATCGTGATCGTTGGCCAGTCTCGCTCGGACCTTCGGGTCGACGACGACGCACTCACCAGCTTCGGGGGACATCAAGTCGTCGAAGTGGGGCCGATCACCGAGCTCAGCAACCCTCGCCAGGCGGGAATCCTCGCCGCACGTGCGCCGATCGTCGCGCTCACCGAAGACCACTGTTTTCCTGCGCCCGACTGGGCCGAGGCGTTGGTGAAAGCACACCGCGGACCGTGGGCCGCCGTCGGTCCGGCCGTCGGGCTGGCCAACCCGCAGCGTTATCGCGCCTGGACCAACTATGTGCTCCAATACGGCGCCTGGGCGCAGCCGACGACGGGCGGAGAGATGACGGATTTGCCCGGACACAACAGCAGCTACAAGCGCGCGCTGCTGATCGATTACGGCGACCGCCTGGCCGACCTGCTCGTGGCCGACACGATGCTGCATTGGGATCTGCACGAACGCGGGCACCGACTGTTCCTCGACCCTGCCGCGCGGGTCTACCACGTGTACATGACGCAGTTTTCCCCATTCATCAGCGAGAACTACTACATTGGCCGCCAGTTTGCCGCCGCACGGCGGAGGCGATGGTCGATCGTCACTCGGCTCGCGTTCATCGTTGGTACGCCGGCCATCCCCGTGGTGCGGCTCGTGCGCATCCTTCGGCGGATGCGCGAATGTGGATGGCTGAGCGCACTGCTACCTGGCATTCTGCCGTCCTTGTTCCTGGCCCTCGCCGCCAGCGCGGCCGGCGAGTTCATGGGGTACGCGTTCGGCATGGGAGACGCAGCCACGAAGACCGTCGACTTGGACATTCGACGCGACCGCTTCGTCCATCAGGACGAACGCGACGCCATTTGGGGCGAGCGGCTCGCGGCGTTTCCAGCCGGACCGCCGACCCCGCAGTTCAAGTGACCACGGCATGTGCGGGATCTGCGGATTTGCGGAACGGGACGTGCGACAGCCCGCGCGGCTGGACGATCTGAAGCGGATGACCACCGCGATCGCTCATCGCGGCCCCGATGGCGACGGTCTTATCACGCTCGGCCCGATCGGCCTCGGCCACCGCCGACTCGCGATCGTGGATACCAGCCCCGCCGGCGCGCAGCCCATGACCAACGCCGATCGCACGCTCTGGATCGTCTACAACGGCGAGATCTACAACTATCGTGACGAGCGCAAAGGCCTGGAAGGGCGCGGCCACCACTTCCGATCACGGAGCGATACCGAAGTCCTGCTCGCACTCTATCAGGAGTACGGCGAGGCGTGCCTGGAGCGTCTGCACGGCATGTTCGCGTTTGCCATTTGGGACGTGCGCGCCGACCGCTTCTTCCTCGCGCGAGATCGATTTGGCAAGAAGCCGCTGTACTACCGGTCGACGGCCCAGCGCTTCGCGTTCGCGTCGGAGATCAAGGCGCTGCTCGCCGACGGTAGTCCGACGCCCCAGATCCAGCTCGAAGCCATCAACCATTTCCTGTCGTTCGACTACGTTCCCGGTCCGCGGACGGCTTTCCAGGACATTCTCAAACTGCCTGCCGGTCATCAACTCATCTACAAGGGCGGTCAGATCCGCGTCAGTCGCTATCGGCCCATGCCGTCCACGTTTGCTCCGGCCGGTGAACGGCCGAGTCCGTCGGAACTGCGACAAACGCTGACCGCCGCAGTGCAACGACGGCTGATGGGCGAGGTTCCAGTCGGGGTCTTCCTTAGCGGCGGCGTCGACAGCAGCGCCATTGTCGCGCTCCTTGCCGAAGCTGGCGGCGCGCCGATCCAGACCTTCTCGGTCGCATTTCGTGAGCCCAGCCACGATGAGCGTCGCGAGGCGCGCCTGGTTGCCTCACGATTCGGCACGAATCACCGTGAGTTCAAGGCCACACCGGCGCTGGCCGACGAGCTGCCCAGCATCGTGCGTCACTTCGACGAGCCGTTTGGCGATCCCTCAGCGCTGCCCACCTATTTCCTCGCTCGCGAGGCTCGACGCGACATCACCGTGGCCCTGACCGGGGATGGCGGTGACGAGCTGTTCGCCGGGTACGACCGCTACGTCAAGAACGCGCTCGCCGAGAGAGCCTTGCGGTGGCCCCGTTGGCTGCGTCGAACCGCGGCGACGACACTCCAGCTCGTCGTGCCGCGATCGCTGCGCTTCGAGCATCCGCTTCGGCAGATCCAACGCTTCTGCGCGCTCGATCCGAGTTCGCTCGAAACGCTCTATTGCCGCTGGCTGCTTCACTTCGACGCCGATCACAAGCGCGAGCTCTACACCGATGAGTTTCGCGCGAGCGTGCACGAAGACTCCTGTGCACTCGTCCAGGCATTTTTCGACCAGGCCGGCGGGCGCGATCTCGCCGCTCGCGAGATGGAAGTGGACGTGGCCAGCTATCTGACCGACGACCTTCTGATCAAGACGGATATGGCGACGATGGCGGTCGGGATGGAGGCGAGATGCCCGTTTCTGGATGTTGACGTCGCGGCCGCGGCCGCTGCGCTGCCGTCCAGTGCAAAGCTGCACGGCCTGCGCACGAAGCACGTGCTGAAACAAGCGCTTGCCGGCGTGCTCCCGCACGAGATTCTGGAACGCAGGAAACACGGCTTCGGCCTTCCGATCGACCAGTGGTTGAAACGTGAGCTCCGGCCGCTCGTTTACGAAGTGCTTCTCGGGCAACGTGCCAGCGAGCGCGGCTACGTCCGGACCGACAGCGTGCGTCGAATGGTCGAAGAGCACGAGGCTGGGCGGCGTCAGTGGCAGTATCACCTGTGGAATCTACTGGTGCTGGAGTTGTGGCACCGCGAGGTGATCGATCCCCATCAGCGCACGGCCGATTCCGACCATTTCTCGCGTGCGTATCCGACGGCGTGACAGACCTGAGACAGGACGAGCGCCGCGCAGAGAAACGGCGATCGTAAAGTCGGCCGGTTCGAGAGCGGCGAGAGCAACAGACCCAGATAGAAGCCGACCGGCTCCAGATGAACGCGGGCTCCGGCTCGCCGCGCGGTGTTGCCGTGGAAGCGACGAGCGCCTCGGCCGTAGCGGAAATGCAGCCGACAGAACGAACCGAGCCGGAGCGGATGGCGATGGCGCACGACGGCCTCGGGGGCATCCGACAACGTGTATCCAGCCGCCCGCCAGCGAGCACACAGATCGCGATCCTCGCCACCCGCAAACGGAAAGCTCGTATCAAAGCCGCCAACCTCGTGAAACAACTTCGCGGGCATTGCCATATTGCTCGACGCCACGAAAGGCTTCGTTCCGCGCTGCAAGTGGCGGGCGCTGTAGTCGACGAGGAGTTGATGCGCCGCGCAGTACACGTTGCCTTTCAGGCCGTTCAACACCCGCCCTCCAAGCATGGCATCCGGCTGCTTGGCGAATCGGCGAGCGAGCATGGATAGCCACCGCGGATCCGGCTCACAGTCATCGTCGGTAAACGCAAGCCACCGACCTCGCGCGTGTCGAGCGCCGATGTTGCGCGCCGCCGCAGGGCCCGCGTGGTCCTGACGGATGAGGCTGAGCGACAGGCGCCCTCGCGCAGCGGCGACAGCGGGCTCGAGCGGGATGCCGCCACCGTCGTCAACGAGGAGGACCTCGAAGTCAGCCCCGTGGTCCAAGTGGCAGAGCGCGTCGAGGCACCGCGCCAGCGCCTTCGGGCGTTCAAAGGTGGGAATGATGATCGAAAACTCGAACGGCTCGTTCATCTCCGAGTGCTGAAGGCCAGCCATGCCTGGCCACCGGCGCCATACACGTACGGCCAATCAATCTGCTGCAAGTCGAGCCGCTGTTCTTCAGCGAGCTCTGCCATACGCTCGAATGTGTAAGTCACGGTGCCTGGATAGGTCCAGCGGTCGCCGTCGTAGTTGGTCGCGCCAGGGAGAAACGATGCCAGCAGCAAGCTTTCGGGAGTCATAACGGCGCTGGCCTGACTGAGGCACGCGCGGATCTGCGATTCGGCAGCGTGAGAGAAAACAGAGCTCGCCAGCAGATAATCGAACGTTCGACCAAAGACGTCCAGTCGAAAGCCGTCGCCGTGATCAAAGGCTGGACGCTTGATTCGGATCAGCTCGCGACCGATCTCGGCCAGCGCCGACTCGACGAGCCAGCGCTGGGGCTCGATCGCGTAGTAGCAGCCGGGCTGCAGATACATCAGGAACAGCCGGCCGGCGCGCAGCGACCCGCATCCGATATCGAGCAACGCGTGATGTTCGCGGATCCCCAGCAGCGTCAGGAGGTTGAACTGTGAAGCCCCAGCGATGTCGTACTGCTCCGCCGATCCGACGTAGGCGCGATGACCGCCGGTTGCCGCCGCGACGCGTCCTCGAAAGCCATCCGGGAGCAGCCGCGCGAGCCGCTCTCTGATCGGGACGCGGCGGGTCGACATTCTCGCGATCGTATCGCGGGCTTCTTGCTTCGGCGTTACTGACTTGAACCCGCCGTCACCGTCACCCTCACGTCGTGCGGCGTATGGATGCTGGCGTCCTCGGCAAACGCTCGGAGGACATAGACGCCTAGTTTGTCGAACCGGACTTGCGTCGTCGCCTTGCCGTCGGCGACACGGACGACGCGGGGATCGAAGGTCGCGACGCCAGGGCCGCGCCACTGCACCCAGGTGACTCTGAGCGACTGATTCAGCGGCCGCTCCGCGCCGTCCGCTCCAGGCTTTTTGATGCCCGCCACCCTCGCGCCGCGATCCGTCCTCGGCTTCGGATTCCCATCGTCCTGGATGGACAGCGTAATCGCGAGCGGCTTCCCCGCCTCTGCGTTCAACAGCGCCGGCGGGTCCACGACCTGCGGTGGCGTGTTGGGAGGCTCGTCGAAATCGATCGCCGTCCGGCTGCCGCGATTCGCGGAGATCGTGTTGTAGTCCACTTCCCACACCGGCCATAGTGATCCGAAGGCCTTGAGCGTCACGCCATTCGCCTTGAGCGTCCACACGAGATTGGCGTCTTTCGGGAAGGTCGCCGGCACGTCCACCTTGAACGCAAACTGCTGCCGGCGCGGCATGAAGAACTCTGGCTGCCCCATGTCATCGCCGTTCATCCCGTTGTCGGGCCCCACTTTGATGTTGGGCCGCTCCTCGTAGTTGCGATTGAGGTAGCCGAACCACATCGCGAACGAGCCATCGGGATTGCGCGACCAGCCTTCGAACACCGGCTGAATGCTCTGGCCGGTGGTGTAGCGGACGGAATTTGAGTAGACGTCCTGCGTAATTGGAGACGGGGCCTGGCCCGCCGTGACAATCGGAGACGGGGCCTGGCCCGCCGTGACACTCGATGACAGGGCCTGGCCCCACAAGGCAATCAGCAACGCGGCAACAATCGATCGACCCATCGGATCATCGCTCGGCGGTGCCGCGACGCTTTTGACGCTCGGCCACCATCGCCTTGTAGTCGTTCTCCTCGAGATACGTCCACGTCACCCACGCGAACGCCATCTCGTCGATCGATCGCTGGCCGTAGCCCACCCAGTTGCGTGGATCGGGGTTGCTCCGGTGTGCCGACGTGTTGTCATGCCACAAGATCGTATGCAGCATCGTCCCGGCAGGCAGGAGCGGGGTGACCTCGTCCGCGTAGTTGTAGACCTTGTGCCAGTTGAAATCGAAGCCCATGCAGTTGATCGTTTCGGCGCGCCCCGTCGGCAGGATCGCCTCGACGCACATACGCTTGCCGCGGTTGTGCATGTGAGCCTGTACGGCGGTGACGCGGGCGGGCTTCGAGAACCGGTAGTACCCATCGTGTCGCGTCAGCGTATTGGGAGGAATGTCGAGCTCCTCGTGCGAGTTAGCGATCTGCAGTGAGATCTGGTGGTACTTCGGGTTGTAGCCCCGAGGATAGAACTTGAGGCCCACGCGCGTGCGGTCAACTGTCTCCTTGCCGACCGGGTGGTAGTGGAGATTGAAACGGATCTGCGAGCCGGCCTTCACCAGCTTGGCCGTACCATCGGGCAGGATGTCGCCGTTCTTCCCTACCGCGTACTCGTTGAGGAAGCTCTCGGTGTTGGTGCCGCGATCGTCGAGGCGCCCCTGCAGCACTTCGTTCTCGTCCACGTCCTGGATCAGATAGGTGAGCAAGTGGTGGACGACGGCGCGAGCGCCCGGGCCGGGTTTGGCCTCGACGGCCTTGAGATACCGATCCTCGGTGAGCGGGACGTTGGTGATGTAGTCGATCCACAGGTCGGCACCTGCCGCGGGGACCGTGTGCGGCTTCGGAATCTCGACGATCAGGTCGGGCTCGCCGATGTTCCACGCCTCCTCATCCGGGAACACAGGCGGAGGCGGTGCGTCGCCAGCATTCCCACGAGGCGCACCAGCATCGACCCACGATGAGATCGTGGCGATCTCAGCGTCGCTCAGCGACGGGTCGTCTTTGAACTGCTGAATGCCGACGTTGCGCTCGATGTGCCAGGGCGGCATGATGCGCGCCTGCACCCGGCCCTTGATCGCCCGCGCCCACGGCCGCACGTCCTCGTAGGTGAGAAGCGACATCGGCGCGTTGGTGCCAGGCCGATGGCAGGTCTGACACGAGCGCTGCATGATCGGCTGGACGTCCTTCGTGTAGGTGACCTCGCCCGGAGCAGGCGGCGAGTCCGTGCTCCTGGTCGCGGCCAACGGAACAACCAGGGTAAGAACAACGGCGCCGAGAATGCCGAAGGCGAACGATCTCATCGCTTCCTCCCTGCCCTGAGCGAGGTCGGCTCGCGGTTGCCGCGAGGCGACCGAGTCGAAGGGCCGTCCTGCGGCACGACTACAGTCGTGCCTTACTGCCGCTATTTCTTCTGCTTGACCGTCTTCACCTCAAACGATCGAACGTCGTAGTTGTTCGAGAGCGTCACTTGACTGCCCGTGATCTCGACCGTCTGGCCGATGTACGGGACGAGCTTGGCGTACTTGTCGCGCGACATGTCGCCCCACAGCCGAAAGAGCCCGTCGCCGTCAGTGAGGATGCCGAGGCTTGCGCCTTTGTCGCGGACGCATATCTTGGCGCACTCGATGTGGGCCTTCCCGGTGCCACCGGCCACACCCTTCTGTTTGTAGCAGGAAATGTCCACGACCTCGCCGGTGAGCGTTATTGACGGCCCACGGTTGATCACGGGTTCCTGAAGCGCCGTTCGGACGCCAGTCGCCAGCACGAAGGCAATGGTGATCAGGGCAAGTCTTCTCATTCAGGCACCCGAGGCGAGAGCCGAACCGTTCGGTTCTTCTCGGCGGTCTGAGGCGCAGCCTCGCTAGGAGAGTATACGAT
Source organism: Vicinamibacterales bacterium (assembly GCA_050747925.1). Taxonomy (GTDB): domain Bacteria; phylum Acidobacteriota; class Vicinamibacteria; order Vicinamibacterales; family UBA2999; genus 12-FULL-67-14b. The sequence continues at coordinate 5,733 of JBOGIV010000095.1, read as the reverse complement.
TCGCGTGGCCGTGTGGGGGAGCGAAATGAGCGACGAACGACTGACCTTCAACCGCCGGCGGTTCTTCGACTGTCTGGCCTCCCTTGGCCTCGGATCGACCCTGATGCCCGAGGCTCTGACGATCGCCGCGCAGGACGCTGAAACCGTGACGGTGGCCATGCTCGAAGCGGCTCAGAAGATCGCTCGAATCTCGTTCACGAGCGCGGAACAGCAGGCAATTGTCCAACGGCTGAACGCCGCTCGAGGCTACCTGGCCGGCTTCGAGGCTCTGAGACGCGCCGACCTCGGCAACGACACGCAGCCGGCGATTGTGTTCAATCCTGTTCCACCCGGCAAAACGCTGCCGGCCGGGCCCAGGCTCATGCGCCGTCGCGAGCCATCCGTGTCGATGCCCTCGTCTGACGAGGCGCTGGCGTTTCTTCCGGTGACCCATCTTGCGGCGCTCGTGAAAACCCGGCGTGTCAAACCGTCGGACCTCACCGAGCTCTATCTGTCTCGATTGAAGAAGCACGATGCCACGCTTCGCTGCGTGATCAGCCTCACAGAAGAGCTCGCGCGGGCCCAGGCCCGGCAGGCCGACCAGGAGATCGCGGGCGGGAAGTATCGCGGCCCGCTGCACGGCATCCCGTATGGTTTGAAGGATCTGATCGCGGTCGGCGGCACGAAGACAACGTGGGGCGCGTCTCCCTATCGGGATCAAGTGATCGATACCGACGCGACGGTCTACACCAGGCTGCGAGATGCCGGCGCCATCCTGGTGGCCAAGCTCTCATCCGGCGCGTTGGCGCTCAGCGCACGCTGGTTTGGCGGAATGACGCGCAACCCGTGGAACACGCAGCAGGATGCTGCGGGCTCTTCTGCCGGACCCGGCTCCGCGACGGCCGCTGGCCTGGTGGGCTTCTCGATCGGCACCGACACTGGCGGATCGATCATCGGGCCGTCCACCCGCAACGGCGTGACCGGCCTGCGACCGACCTTCGGACGCGTCAGCCGCTATGGATCGATGGCGCTTGCCTGGACGCAGGACACCGTCGGCCCGATGTGCCGGTCGGCCGAAGATTGCGCGATCGTGTTCGATCTGATCTACGGACCCGATGGCAAAGACAACACCGTCCTCGACGTGCCGTTCCGCTGGGACGCGACCGCCGACGTGAGATCGCTCCGCGTCGGTTATCTGCGGAGCGCGGTCGGTGAAGCAGGTCCCGGTGAGCCGAGCCCAACCCTCAATGCCCAAGAACTCGCCACCGTCAAGACCAGCCAGGAAGCCGTGCGCGTCATCCGAAGCCTGGGCATTCAGGTCGTACCGTTCAATCTGCCAGATGTGTCGATCGAGGCGATCGATTTCATCCGCTATGCCGAAACGGCAGCGGCCTTCGACGATCTCACGCGAAGCGGAAGGCTCTCGCAAATGGAACAACCGCCCGAGCAGAGCGCTCGTCCAGCCGAGATCCGGCCCGCCCGTTTCATTCCCGCGGTCGAGTACATCCAGGCGAACCGGTACCGCATGCGAGTGATGCAGCAGATGGAAGCAGCCATGGCAGGCCTCGATCTCTTCGTCGGCACCAACCTGCTGCTCACGAATCGCACCGGGCATCCTGCGATGAGCCTGCCGAGTGGTTTCTTCGAAGGATCACCGACGGGCTTGCAGCTCACCGGGAAGCTGTTTGGCGAGCCGGAGCTCCTCTTGCTCGCACACGCGTTTCAGGCCAAGACCGATCACCACCTGAAGCATCCTCCGCTCGCGTAGCATCGTCGTCGAGTTGCCAGGCTCGTGGACGGGCCGTGGGCCGATCGGTGTCGTCTGCAGTGAACGCGCCTGTAGTTCAGCGATGACAATGCGGTGAGTTTCGTTAAAGAAATCGCCCCCAACAAGGTGGTCCGGTTCTTGCCGCAGTCTTCTGCGGAGGATCGGAAAATGCTTCGCGCAGCTGCCACAGTCATCTTGGCCGCACTCGTCACCGTTCCGCTTGGAGCGCAGCGAAGTCGCGGTGGTCCAGATATCCCGCCTGGCCAACTGCCGCCGCCCGGTACCTGCCGCGTGTGGTACGAGGGTCTGCCGCCTGGACGTCAACCGGGGCCGATGAGCTGTCGTGAGGCCGAACGCATCGCGTCGCGCAGGCGAGATGCGCGCGTGATCTACGGCAGCGACACGGGCCGAAACGACGACGGCTGGTGGGATCGCAGCCGTTCGCCGTATCCCTCTCCCGATCGCGGTCGAAGCGGCGGGTACGGTGGATACGGCTACAACACGCCCGCTTACCACAACGGATACGAGGACGGCCTCGACAGAGGCCGAGACGATGGACGGGATCGGGACAGGTACGATCCGACGCGCCACAGCCGCTATCGCTCGGCGGATCACGGGTACGAGCGACGGTATGGCACGCGTGAGTGGTATCGGAACGTCTACCGGGACGGCTTCCGCGCGGGCTATGAGGAAGGATACAGAGACGGTCGCCGCAATGACCGCGGGTGGTGGCCTTTCTGAACCCTCACGGACTCATGGCTCGCAGTTGAACTCGTCCTACGCCTGGTTCGAAGAACCCGCGCGGGGCCATGAGCTGCCCGAGCATTTCGACGAACGACAGGTTCCAGATGTCGCCGTGATCCTTGATGACGACCGGATCGACATCCATGATCCAGAACGCCGTCTGATTGAACGGCTCGCGCCGTCCGCCCGACACCTCCACGCCGGCTCGCTGATCCGTCTGGAAGCAGAGCGGACGCTCGCTCGGCGTCCTGAACACAAAACGACAGAACGCATCGTCTGCGGCGCACACCGGCCGCAGCATGGACTCGCGTCGAGCCGCTGGCGTCGCGCCGCTGGGCTCCGGACAAAGCACCGGACGCACGACGTGAGACTGCAGAAACGTCATGTGCCCGGCAGCGGCACGCTTGTAGACGGACTGCGACGGAATGCGATCGAGAAACGTGCCGGATGGCGGCGCGGGCGCAGGCGCGCTGTCGTCCAGATTGAGTGAGTTGGCGATCGGCAAGAGGTATTTCGTCGCCAGATCGCCGCGCGAGGTGATGGCCACCAGCAACGGATAGTCGCGACAACGGGCCGTGCCCGGTTCCCCGGGACGCTGGCAGCGAGCGGCGTCGAAGTCTGGATGCCGAACCTGGATGGGGCGATCGCGAAGCGCCTGCACTCTCGCCATGCTCAGCCGCGCGTCGTTGGCGGAGTTGACGTACAACGCGAGATCGACGAGCGGCGCCAAGGTCGTCGATCCCGGCGCCGATCTGTAGAGGCTGACCGATCGGGTCTCGATCGCGTGCTCGAGCACGCGGGCGCCAAAGGAATGACCGATGAGCACCAGGCGAGATCCCGTCTCGGCGTCGTTCACCGTGTCGATCACATGCGTCAGGGCGGTCGCGAAGTCCGGCCCATCGCCGACATGGTTGGCCGCGTTGCGGCGTCCCCAGTACGAGAGAAAGCTGAACCACCCCGGTCCCTTCAGACTCTTGCCGCGCCAGCCCATGTAGACGCCGACCACAGGAATCGGGGACGCGCCACCACCAGCCTGTCGAGCCGCCTCTCGGCTGCGGTAGCCGAGCTCCAGCAACGCGCTCTGAAAGCGCTCGACGTCCTTCGGCTTGCCTCCCTGCATGGCCTCCGAGGCGTTGTTCCTCCAGCCGTGCACGTAGACCACCGCGATCACTTTTCCGCCCGCTGCGTTCTTCCTGGCCTGGTCGATGAGCGCCAGCGCCTTGGTTTCCTGTTGCGGATCGATGAACCGCCCGCGCCCGTCGAATTCGATGAAGCCGACGGTGTAGAGCGTGTGCCGGCATTCCACTGAGGGCCAGAGACGCTTTTCTCCGTCGTTTTTGTGGAGGGTGTCGCGGCCGCCGAAGCACTCGGGCTGGTTCTGAACGAACCGGAACTGGTCGCGCCGCACGCAGCCGGCTGACATCAAGGCACAGGCGATGAGAGCCAGGAGGGCGGGCCTCATCGTCTCAAGGCAGAAAGGACATCCAGGTCGAACGTCAAGCCGACGTGTCCGCGAATCGTCTTCTCTTTCAGCAGCTCAGTGCGATTGGCGAACGAGATCGACAGTGGAACCTTGACGCCCGAGCCTTTCACTGGAAGCGTCACCTTGGCCTGCACCACGTGAATCCATCCTTCTTCCAACGTGAACGTGTTGCCGGCAAAAGCGATGGTCGCGGTGTCGTTCAGCTTCTGCGAGAGGTACGCCAGCGCAATCGAGGGCACGCCGATGCCGCTCGTGGAGGCCAACACCTTTTCCGCGCTGGCCAACGGAGCTTCCAGTTGAGCGGCCGCTTGAAAGTCGCGCAGGTCTCGGCCCGTCGAGCCAGACGACACGGGTGTTGTGGGCCTTTGCAGCGTCCACGAGACGTTGGCAGTGAGGTCAAGGCGCGGACCCCACTGCCCTTCTGCAATCACTCGCCACGTTGCCTTGTCCGGCAGCTCTCGATCTCGCGCGACGACGTACTCTGCGGCGACGAGTGGGCGTCTCTGCATCGCTTGAAAGACTTTGAGGCGAGCCTTGTCGTAGCCTTCGAGCGCGAGCAGCGCCTTGGTGACGCGCTCGTCGAAGCCGTCGATCCGATTGATCATGTGCAGGCGGATGACTTCGAGCTGCCGGTACAACACGCGCGACAGACCCTTCTCGTCCAGCGTCGGATTGTTCAACAGCGTTGCCGTCTCGGGAAGCCATTTGAAGTTGTATTCGGTCGAGTTGAGCACGTCGGCGAGGAAGTTGTCGGCTTTCAACGCCGCATCGATCGCAGGCGTGAGCATCGTGGCCACCGCGGCTCGATTCTTCGCGGTTCTCGGGTCGCGCTGATCCCAGACCGCGAACCGAACCGAGTACCCCGCGAGCTGCTGACCGGTTTCGCTCAACTGTTTGCGGATGGCGGCCGGGCTGAACCCGCCGAGCCCTGACGGTGCCGCGGCGGTCTCGCCAGTATCCGTGTTCAGTGTGAACGAGTAGGACACGCGTCGGAGCTGGCGCACGAACGCCCCATCATCCTGATAGGACGCGATGAACCCTTGGTTCTTGATCAGGTCGAGCCAACCGACAAGGTTGCCGCGAAGGGTCACCGTCGTATCCGACGTCGTTTGCGTGAGCGCACCGTTCTCGACCGCAATGCCCAGGATGGACGGCACGGCGCCTTTGGAGACCGCGCTGGTCGAGCCGGCGCCATTGCCGGGCGCGCCGACCTGTTTGTCGATTCGCGCTTCTTCCACCGAACGCAGGTCGGTCGATTCTCCGTGAGCCTGGGCGTAGAGCAAAAACGCTCTGAGGTTGGCCCCTTGGAGCCTGACCAGGCGTTCGATGTCCGCCTGCTCCTTCAGCGCGCCCGATCGCAGCCCGTCGCGAATTTCCTTGAGCGGCCCACACCAGTGATCCTCATAGCTGACCGGTGGCGTCGGGCAAGGCGGTGACTGCGCCTCAGCCGCTGCGGCCACCAAGAGCGCGGCGGCGCACCAGGCGCCTCTCATCGGCCTCGCCTCGATCGCCGCACCGGCTTCCTCGGCTTCGGCTTCGGCCTCGGCTTCGGCCGTTTGGCGGCACGCGATGTCTTCGAAGCGGCCCTGGGTTTGGCTTTGGCTTTCTTCTTCGGCGCCTTGCGTCGTTTGGCTGCGGCCCTTGCGGGCTTGCGACGAGGTCGCGCCCGCTTGGCCGCCCCGGCCACAACCGCCACGGGAACGCCGTCGATGCCAAACCCGATGATCGGGCTCGACGCGGTATTCGTGACGCTTTCGCC